>JBGPCK010000118.1:0-9379 GCA_041481715.1 Thermoanaerobaculia bacterium
CGACAGGATCTCGTAAGGACCGAGCTTCGTCCCGGCAGCGAGACTCACGTCAGACCATCTCCCGAAAGCGATCTCCTTCTATCAACGCGGCAACTCTACCTGTCGCTCGCGGCGCGAATCGTCTCCCGACCGAAGGGAGGGTGGAGGTTCGCGCCGCGGGAGCGAAGCGCAGAGAGGCGGTCAGGCGCGCGGTCGAGCGGGGATCCGCGAGCCGCGCGCCGGTGGCGAAGCCAGACCTCCGAGCAAGCGGAGCGACGGCCGGAGGCATGCGTCATTTCAGCCGATCTCCGAAAGGCGATGCCGCCGTATTTTTGGCGGCACTGTCCCTGCCGCCCGCGGCGCGAATAGTCTCCCGACCGAAGGGAGGGAGGAGGTTCGCGCCGCGGGAGCGAAGCGCAGAGAGGCGGTCAGGCGCGCGGTCGAGCGGGGATCCGCGAGCCGCGCGCCGGTGGCGAAGCCAGACCGCCGAACAAGCGGAGCGACGGCAGACCTCCCCCATGCCCCCCTCGCCCACGGGCGCCAGGATCTCGTACGGGCCCAGCCTCGCGCCGGGTGTCATGGCCATCGCAGGGCGAGGATCTTATCGAACGGTGGAGGCGCTCGGACCGCGCCCAAGGCTCGGCGAGTGCATTCGTCAATGCACCGCGCGACTCTGGACCGTAGCCTTGGTCTCGAGACGCACGCGCTTCTGGATCTCGCCGCCGCCCGTGACGAGCCCGGTCACGTACTCTCCGATCGCCGGTCCGTGCTTGAAGCCGTGCCCGGAGCCCCCGCCGACGAGCCACACGTTCTCGAAGCTCGGATGGCGGTCGATCAGAAAGTCGCCATTGGAGGTGTTCTCGTACTGGCAGACTTCGCTCGAAAGAAGCGGAGCATCTCGAAGCCCGGGGAAACGCCGGCCGGCGTACGAGCGTATCGAGGCGAAGCCCTCCGCCGTCGCGACGCGCTCGTCCGAGTCCGGATCGAAGCGCGGACCATGGCGGTCGGACGCGAGCTTGAAGCCTCGGCCTTCGAGGTCCGGAAAGCCGTAGATTTCCTCCGTCAGATCGAGCCAGATCGGCAGGCTCGGGGAGCGGAAACGCAAGTCGCCTGCGGCGGGTCCGAGGTAGAAGACCTCCTGGCGCGTCGTGAAGAGGCGCTCGCCGAGCACATCCGGAAACAACTTTCCGAGCCAGGACCCGCAGGCGAAGACAAAGATCCCCGCCGCGAGACGCTCTCCCGAGGACAGCGCGGCCGACTCCAGGCGGCGGCCCTCCGGAGGCGGCGCTACGGCCGTGTCGATCCGCGCGACCCCCGCGCTTTCGGCCCTCGCCGCGATCGACTGCACGCCCCGCCGGGCGAGGAGCGCCCCGCTGTCCGGCTCCAAGAGCCCCCACTCGATCGGACCGAGATCGATCTGCGGATAGCGCCTCTCGAGATCCCCGCGTTCGAGCGACTCGTTGGGCACGCCCGCGCGATGGAGCGCCGCAGCGGTCGCCTCCATGTACGGGTCTTCGGCGCGACCCAGCCACAGCACCCCCGTCGGACGGAAAATCGGCGGCTCGCTCTGCGCGGAGAGCTCCTTCCAGGACTCGAGGGACCGCAACGCCCAGCGCGTGTACAGCTCGTCGTTCCCGTAGCCCATCCGAATGATGCGCGACTCGCCGCCGGAGCTCGACCGGCCGTTGCCCGGTCCGTAAGCGTCAACGAGCGCGACGGAGAGGCCGGCCTGGCGCAAGTGCCAGGCGGTCCAGGCGCCAAAGGAGCCCGCGCCGACGACGGCGGCGTCGAAGGACCTCATTTGCCTCGGCTCGTCGCGAGGCTCCTCATTATTTCTTCACGACGCGCATGCGGGCCTCGAGCTCGTCGAACCAGTCGGGGACAACGACGATCTGCAAGGGCGTCTCGGACCCCTTGACCAGCACGAACCGCCGACCATCCGCCGACACGTCGTAGTTGACATACTCGTTCCCCGGCTCGTAGAGACCCTCGAACAAGACCTCCGGCACGCCGGCTTGAAACTGCGGGGCGGTTCGGATCGGCACGGCCATCATTCGGGGCCCCTCGCGATAGAAGAGCTCGCGGCCGTTCGGGGCCCACGCGGGCTCGTCCCCGCCCTTGCTCGACACGAGCACCTTCGCGCCGGGCCCCGGATAGGGACGCACGAAGATGTCGGCGTGGCCCGACTCGCGCGCCACGTAGGCGATCCACTTGCCGTCGGGCGAGAACCGCGGAATCAGCTCCTCGAGCGGCGTCGCGAGAAACGGCCGCGGCGACGCTCCGCGCGCCGGAGCGACGAGGCCGATGTCGTACCCCGAGCGCGTCTGTTCGCTGAAGGCGACCAACGCGCCATCCGGCGAAAAGGAGTTGGGGTAGATCCAATTCTCGCTCGCGAAAAGCTGTTCGGGCGGGGCCGAGCCGTCGGCGAGCATCACGAAGAGATTGAAGGGCCCCTTCCGATTCGAAGAGAAGACGATCCTCTTCCCGTCGGGCGACCAGATCGGCTCCTGGTTGTCGGATTCGAACGTCAGGCGCGTCCAGGTGTCCCGTTCGAGGTCGCAAGTCCAGATGTCGTCGTCGGTTCCGTGGATCACCGCGGCCAGCCGCTTGCCGTCGGGCGACAGGGCGGGATGGCCGAAGGCCCTTGCACTGTGCGACGCGGGCCGGGTCTGACCCTTCCGGTCGACCCAGAGCAGAGACTTGCCGGCCGTATCCGTGGCGGGGACATAAATGAGCGATCCCACCGAAGACACGTCGAACACGGCCAGCCCGGATGCGTTGGGACTGCTGCGGATGTTCTCGAGAACCGGAACGGCGGCGCCGGTCAGCTCCAGGCGCTCGAGATCGAACGGCGCGGCCATGAGTTGCGCGCCTTTCGCGTATAGAAGATGACCCGACGAGGCGTAGCGCGGATAGTTCCCGCCGCGCAAGAGCGTGTGGGACTGGCCGGTTTCGAGTGACACGACCGCGATCTCCCGCTCCTCTTCGCGGCCGCTGTCGGTCAGCGTGCTGAAGAGAGCGGCCTTGCCTCCCGGCAGGATCTGCGGCCAGCGGTGACTCGTCTGGCCCGACGAGGAATTCAACTTCGTCACCACCCGCGGCGTTCCGCCGGCCGCCGAAACACGAGAGAGGCCGCCCTCGAGGTCCGCCGCAAAGAGGATCGTATTGTCCGGGCCCCAGCTGCCGCCCCGAAGCTGCGGCGCGTCACAGAGCGCCACGGACTGGCCGCCGCTGGCCGCGATTTTCTTCAGCCTTCCCTCGGCCTGGAACGCGATCCACTGGCCGTCCGGAGAGAAGAACGGGCTCACCGCCCCCTCGGTGCCCGAGATCGGAGTCGCGTCGATCCGATCGAGCCGGCGCTGGTAGAGGATCGACCGCGCTCCCTGGGCGGCGACGTAGACGAGGCGGCTGCCGTCGGGCGACAGGGCGGCGACCGGAAGGCCCTCGCCGACCAGCGGAGCCATCGCGGGGAGCGTGATGTTGAGCCGCTCTCTGCCGTGCGCGCCGCGCGCGGCCGGGCGGCGAAGGTTCCAGACCGCGACCCCCGCGATGAAACCGCCCGCGAGAAAGCTCGCGGCCAGCTTCCAGAATGCCGCGCGCGGCCGTGAAGGATGGGGCGAGGCCGATCCCACCGTCATCGAGAACGGGCTACCACCGCGGCGGCGCCAGCCATCGGATTCCTCCTCCCGGGCGTTCGCGTTGCTTCAGAGGATATAACCTCCGAGAGATGTCCCCGCGGCCGTGAGCTCGTATCATTTCGTAGGGGCGGGGCTTGTCCCCGCCCGCGGGCGGCCGCAAGGGCCGCCCCTACGGCGACACGACGCGAGCGGCCCGAACCCCCAGGGTCCGCCCCGACCCCGCCGTCAGGAAGAGAGCCGCCACGTCACGAAGTCCTCCCCGAGCACCCGGTCGTAGGCCTCGATGACACGTTCGGCGTCCGCTTCGGAGAAGACCATCGGAGGCTTCATCTTGATGACGTTGTGCAGCGGTCCGTCGGTCGAGAGCAGGATTCCGTGCTCCTTCATCCGCTCGACGACGTAAGCAGTTTCGGCCGCGGCCGGCTCGAGGGTCCGGCGGTCGCGGACGAGCTCGATGCCGAGAAAGAGCCCGAGCCCTCGGACGTCGCCCACGATCGCGTGACGCTCCTTGAGTTTCTCGAGATCCGCCCGGAACCGCTCCCCCACGCGCAACGCCCGCTCCTGTAGTCGCTCGTCCCGGATCACGTCGAGCACCGCAAGGCCGATCGCGCACGAGACCGGGTTCCCGCCGAAGGTGTTGAAGTACTCCATCCCGTTGGCGAAGGAGGCCGCGATCTCGGGCGTCGCTACGACGGCACCCAGCGGATGCCCGTTTCCGATCGGCTTTCCCATCGTGACGATGTCCGGCGTCACGCCCTGTTCCGCGAAGCCCCAGAAATGCGCTCCGACGCGGCCGAACCCGACCTGCACCTCGTCGGCGATGCACACCGCGCCGGCCGCCCGCGCATGGCGGTATGCGGCGGAAAGGTATCCGGGCGGCAGGACGATCTGCCCGCCGCAGGAAAGCAGGCTCTCGCAAAGGAAGGCCGCGGGCTTTCCACCGCGCGCGCGCGCCGCTGCCGCGGCCTCTGCCACGTGACGCGCGAACTTCTCGCCGCGCTCCGAATCGCCGCGGCGGTAGAGACCGCGATAGTCGTCCGGCATCGGGACCTTGTGGACGTGGGCGGGCTCGCCCTCACCTCCGGGCCCGTTGAACTTGTAGGGGGAGACGTCCACGAGCGCCGCGGTGTTGCCGTGATAGGCCCCATCCACGACGATCACATCGCGACCCTTCGTGTGCGCCCGCGCCATCCGCAGCGCCAGCTCGTTGGCCTCGCTGCCCGAGCACACGAAGAAACAGACGGAGAGCGGCTCCGGAAGCATCGCCGTGAGGCGCTGTGCGTACCGGACGATCGTCTCGTGCAGATAGCGCGTGTTGGTGTTCAGAACCGCCATCTGCCGGGAACCGGCGCGCACCACCCGCGGGTGGCAGTGCCCGACGTGGGCGACGTTGTTGACGACGTCGAGGAAGGCGTGTCCCGCCGCGTCGTATAGGAAGGCGCCGTGTCCCCGGACGATCTCGAGGGGCTTGCGATAGGAGATGGAAAGCGACGGCCCCAGGAGCCGCCGTCTTTCGGAAAGCAGCGTCTTCGGGAGGGCCTGCTTCCGTGCAACCGGAACGCCGAGGATCAGGCTCGGATCGGGCGAGAGCGACAGCCAGACCGCGCGCTGGCTCGCCGGGGCGACGCCCGGAAAGTCTCCTTCCCGGTCGAGCAGGTCCGTCACGATTTGAAAGTGCAGATGCGGCGGCCAGTCGCCGTTGCGGGGCGGCGCGCCGATCCGGCCGATCGTCTGTCCCTTCTCGACCGCCATCCCGGCGAAGAGACCCGAGAGCGAATCGGCGGTGAGGTGCCCGTAGAGAGTGAAAAAAGCGGGAGCTCCCTCGGGCGCGTGCTCCAGAATCACCGTCGGCCCGTAGTCGAGGCGCGCCGCGTTGTCACGCAGGCTGTGTACGCGCCCCCGAAGCGGCGCGAGGACCGGCGAACCGGGCGCGAGGAAGAGGTCAACGGCCAGATGCACCGTGCGCCACTCCGGGTGCTCGCCGGCCGGCCCGCGAAAGGCGTCGCCCTGATAGACCAGTCGCGCTTCGTCGTAGCGTCCCACCGCGACGTCGGCTCCGGCCTCCCGCATCCGCCCGAAGATCCTCTCCGTCAGCGCCGGCGTATCGGCAGCCGCGGCCGGGCTCTCGAGCTCGGCGCTCTCGACGGAGAGGTCGAAGACGATCGCCTTTGCGAGATCGCCGGCCACGACGGGGCCGATGGCGTCGCGATGACCGGAGAGCCACGCCTCGACCACCGGTGCGCGCGGACAGGGGGGCAGGCCGCAGGCGTCGCGGAAAACGTATTCCGCCAGACGCGGCGGAACTTGCGCGAGCTTCTCGAGCACCTCCCAGGCGACAGCCTCGGTCACCGTCAGGTAGGGATTGTCCGGCTCTGCCGTGCGCCGGTGGGCCGACAGGCACACGCTCACGCAAAGACGAATCGCGGCGAGCGCCAGGAGCGCCGACAGTTCCTGCTCCGTCAGGGGATGGACCTCGTGATAGCCGCCAACCAAAGGTGCCGCCGCGACAAGAGGGTCGCCCTGGCCCAGCATCGCGTAAGCGATCGCAACGGCGACCTCGCCAACGGTCCACGCCTCGACCATGTCGCCGAAATCGAGCAGGCCGGCGATCGACCGTTCCCCCGGCGTCGGATCACCGACCAGGACGTTCCAGTCGTTGGCGTCGTTGTGGATGACCGACCGGCGCAGGGCCTGATCGAGGCGCGGCAGCGTCGCTTCGTAGAGGCGAACGAACCCGGCCACCCGCGCTTGCCGTTCTCGATCCGGAATCGCCGCGGCATGGCGGCCGATCACCGCGAGGGCGCGCGCCGGATTCCAATCGAGATCGCGATCCGCGGCCGCCGGGTGCGTGAATCCCTCGAGCGCGAGGTCGAGCTCCCCCAGAAATCGCCCGACGTTTCGCAGGAGACCCGGTGAGTGGGGCCGCGCCTTCGCCAGAACGCGCCCCGGCAGGAACGTCAGCATCCGCGCCAGGCACGTCGAGCCGTCGGACGCCGGCACGGCGGCTGTCGTAACGCCCGCCGATGTCGGACACACGCGCGGCAGCGCAAGCCCCGGCGCCCGGCGGGCCAGCCAGCCGAGCGCGGCGTTCTGAAGCTCCAGGTTTTCGGGCCGTTCCGCCGCTCCCGAGAGCTTCAGGACGAAAGAAGCGCCGCCGCCCGTCAGCGCCGTCAGCTGGAAGTTCTGGTCCCGCTCGCTCGGAAGCTCGAGGGCCGCGGCGTCCAAGCCCCACAGCTCGCGCGCAATCCGGACCGCATCTTCTTCGCGCCAGCGCGGCCGCCGCGAAGTCGCCGTGGACATGATGGCGACAGCTCGAAAGGGAAAGAGCCTTCCGGCCTAGGCTCCGCCCGCCCGGACTCCCCGGAAGTACTGCAACATGATGACGATGGCCGCGCCGAAACAGGCTCCGGCGGCAATCAACCGCAGCATGTCGACGGACCGATAGTTCGCGAACGCGGCCTGACCCATGCCCCAGACTCCGACCAGGCCGACGAACAAGAGGGCGATGACCGCGACGAGTTGCTGGTTTCGGCTGCCCTGCTTCATGCGATTCCCTCTCGATCAGCCCGGGACCCGAGGACTTGCCGAAATCATATCGCGGCCTCGAGCGTCACGACCTCGAAGGGCGCCAGTGTCATGAGCCGCGGACGGCCCGCCTCGAGCGCGACGGGTGGCCTCTCCCGACCCTTCTTCCAGGGACTGCGCGCCTGGAAGCTCGGCCGGGACCCGGCCGGAAGCTCCCACGCGGCCTCGGGGTCCAGTCGGAAGGATTGCGCCCGCTCGTCGGGGTTGCGCAGCGTCAGGATGCCCTTGCCCGCCGACCAGGCGGCCCAACCGTAGACTTCGAGCCGAGCCGGATCTCCTCCCACCCAGTGCGTGTCCGAGAGCGTCGTCGCATTCTCGCGGGACCACTTCGCCGCCTCCGCCAGAACGTCCCAGTCGGCCGCCGACAGCAGCGACGCCGTGACGTACATCTCCTGCAACTGCGTGCCCGACCCGAAGTACGACCGGATCTCGGCGTCGAAGTCGCCGCGCGGGTCCGCATCCAGCCTCTTCGCGTGCTTGGCGAAGATCAGGCCGTGCAGCATCAGGGAACTTAGGGGATAGAGCGGCCCCATCGAAACGACGTGCGCAAAGGTGTCGGCATCGCGGTACGTGATCCAGCGCTGGCGGTCGGAGCCGACACCGGCGAAGTCGTGATCCTCGCCCCCGCGCCAGATCGAGTCCGCGTATCGCAGCCACCAGGGCGAAGGGTAAGTCCCGGTCGTGAGGTTCACGTAGAGGTCGGGCCGCTCTGCCCGCAAGTCGCCGATCAGGGCAATCGCCGCCTCGAAGTCGCTGCCGAAGGCGCTTCCGGCAAAGGCCCTCGACGAGCTTCCGGTGCCGTCGAACTTGAACTGATTGACGCCAAACCGGCGAAGGAAATCGAGGCACACTTCTCGAAAGCGCCGGTAGTAGACCGGCCCCGAGAGGGCGAGCCCATCTTCGTTCGACTCGAAGCCCTGCTCCTTGCCGAATTGCAGGCGTTCCTGTCTCGGCTTGCCGTAGCCGCCCCAGGGGGAGAGCCAGACGCCGGGCGCCGACCCGCACCGGGCCGTCTCCTCCTTCAGGGGGCCGAACCCCTGTGGAAAGCCGCCGTTGAAGCCCCAGAGCCGGCGGTCGTCCCAGCCGTCGTCGAAAAGGAAAGAGTCGAGCGTGACGCCGCGCCGCTCGTGCAGCTCGCGGCAGAAAGCCTCGATCACGCCGAGCGCCCCAGCCTCGTCGAACGGCGTGAAGTAGCCGAGGTCGTACCAGGAGTTGTAGTGGAGAAACGTCCGATAGGGGTGCGCGCGCTCCCGCTCGACGTAGGCGAGAAAGTCGCGCCGCAGCTGTCCCTCCCTAGCGGCGCCCAGGACGCAAGAATAGACGGCCGTCTGGCCGGCTTTCAGCGGCAGCGTCCTCTCGAGGCCGCAGCGTGCGCGGCGCCCCGCCGTCGAGAAGGAGAGCGGATGCTCGAAGCCGAAGAACCAGGTGCCTGCCGTGACGGGCGATCCCTTGACCGTGCCGCAGACGGAGGCGCCGGGAACCTCCAGATCGATGAGGGCGATCTCCCGGATCGGCACGTCGGCCCCAGCCGCTGTCACGGCGATCTCCTGGCGGATGTAGTGCGATCCCTCGCGCAGGATGGCGCGCCACTCGACGGAGAGCCGACCCCCACCGTCCGCGAGGACTGCCACGAGCCGGCGTCCGGGCAGGCGCTCGGACTGCCGCGAGGCGCCGGGATCCGCGGCAAGCTCCTCGACACGAGGCGGCGTCAAGAGACGCATCCTCGCCGCGTCGATCAGAACACCGCCCTCGAGGGAGAGCGTGAAGACGCCGCGCCGGTCGTCCAGACGCCGGCGGCTGCGGCGGTCTTCGAGGGAGAGGAGCGCGAGGCCCGTGGGACCCGCTTCCCACCGGGCCGCGACGGCCGCATTGCCGAGCGAGAGCGTCATCCCTTCGATGCTCGCCTCGATGCGGTCCGTGCTCCGTTCCGGCGCCGCCCCGCCCCAAGTCGGCAGCCGGGCCACACGCGCGGCAAGCCCCGCCGCAAACGTCTTCGCTATGAGCTCGCGCCGCGTCGGCTCCGACTCGGGGCCTTCCGGATCGTCCACACAGCGATCCTAACTGTAAGATCGGCCGGCTCCGGAGATCCGAAGGCCTGGCAGGTTGCTGAAAAAGGGTGTGGGATGGCGTTGCGAGCGCCGCGGGGTCAGATGCCAGGAGACGCGGCTTTCGGCTGC
>JBGPCK010000119.1:0-9277 GCA_041481715.1 Thermoanaerobaculia bacterium
GACGGTCTCCTACTTCGAGTGGGTCCAGGACCTGTACTCATTCTTCTGGGACCCGGACATGGTGCGCACCCAGCTCCAGCGCACGATTCGGCGGGCGTACGCCGACGTCGAGGCGACGGCGAGGAAGCACGACACGGACCTGCGCACGGGAGCCCTGGTCCTCGCAGTGCACCGGGTAGAAGAGGCGACACGGATTCGGGGCATCTTCCCGTAGAACGGGAAAGGCCTGAGCGGCCTCCGGGGAGGGGCCCCCCTGTGGCATCATTCGGCCTATCGTGGACGGTGGATCGGCCTCGCGGCGGTACCAACGGCTGGTCCTTGCGGAGCGGTTCGCTTGGACCGCCGGTGCCGCCTGCTTCGTCCTCTATGCCGCCCTGCGCCTCCTGGGCGCGGCAGGCGCCCGGCAAGAGCTCCTGCGGTTCGAGACGTTACGGGCCTTCTCCACGGCCCGGCGGCTCCCGTCGGACCGCTCTTTCGACCGGAGCCTCTGGTCGCCCGGCAGGATTCGGGCCTTCCGGGAGAGTCTCAGGCGCGACGGCCCAGTCCCGCTGGCCGTCCTGAGAATCCCGAAGATCGGGCTGGAAGCCCCCGTCCTGGAAGGAACAGACGACTGGACCCTCAATCGCGCCGTGGGCCATATCGACGGCACCGGGGCCCCCGGCGCCTCCGGCAACTGCGGGATCGCCGGTCATCGGGACGGGTTCTTCCGCGGCTTGAAGGACGTCGCCCGGGGAGACACTCTTGAGCTTGCGACCGCGAGCGGTAACCAGACCTACCGGATCGAAAACGTCCGGATCGTCGACCCTGAGGACGTCTCCGTGCTCGATCCGACTCCGGAGCCCTCCCTGAGTCTCGTCACCTGCTATCCCTTCTACTTCGTGGGCTCAGCGCCGCAGCGTTACGTCGTTCGCGCAGTGCGCTCTCCTTCTCCGAAGAGCCCGTAGGCGCCCGGCGCCGGTGAACCGGCGGCCCTCCTCGACCCCCCCAGACCCATGCAAATGCATCGGTGAGGCTCGGCCGCCCGTGCGTGATATGTTAGGGGGTCATTGATCGAAAAGGAGGAGGGGGTTCTATGAACAGTAAAACAAGGTGGCTGTCCTCGATTGTCGGTATGTGCGGCCTAGTGCTCCTGGCCGTTACCGCGGTGGCCCAGGAAACGAAGACGGAGCAAAGGCCATTCGAGATCATCTCCGTCGATGGAAACACGGTTGTATACAAGGGCATGAAAGGCGTCAAGGAGATCACGCTGCCCGACGACTTCAAGATGACCATTGACGGTAAGGAGGTCGGGGTCAAGGACCTGAAGCCAGGCATGAAGGGCATGGCGACGGTCACGACGACGACCACCTCCAAGCCCGTCACCGTCACCGAGGTCCGTAACGCGGAAGTGCTCGCCGTGGCCGGCAACTCGGTCATCGTGCGCGGGAAGAATGGCAACCGGAAGTTCACGGTCGACGACGTGAACGACAAGAACGTCACGATCATGAAAGATGGCCAAAAGGTCGAGCTCTCGCAGCTGCGGCCCGGTGACAGGCTGACGGCCACGATCATCACGCGCATGCCCCCGGAGACCGTGACCGAGCAGGCGCTCAAGTCGGCGTCCATCACGTCCCCTGCGGAGAAGCCGGCGGCTGCTGCAGCCCCCGCTCCGGCGGCTGCTCCAGCTCCCGTCGCCGCTTCGGCTCCCGCGCCCGCGGCTGCTCCGGAGGCTGGCGGCGGCGAAGCAAAGCCTTCGCACAAGAAGCTTCCCAAGACGGCAAGCTCCCTTCCGCTTCTCGTCGCCTTCGGCGCGCTCGCGCTCGCGGCCGCCTTCGGCCTCCGCCGGTACCGCCTGGCGCGGTAGTCCCGCCTCGCGACATATCGCCGGGGCCTGCCCCTATCGGGCGGCGCCCGGCTTTTTCTTTTCGGCAATGGTGCGGATGAGGACGGCCCGCACCGGCGACGCGTCGAGCGATTCGAAGGCGAGTGGCACGGCGATGAGGCCGTAGTCGCCCTCCTCCACGTGAGACAGAAGGAGCCCTTCGAGCAGCGCGATTCGCCGCGAGAGGAGCGTCCGGTGGACCGGCAGGTCCTCCGCGTCCTCGGCGTCGATCGAGGCGGCGTCCGTCCCGATGAGGATCGCCCCTCTCTCGGCCAACCGCACGGCCGCGAGTGGAGACAGGGACGCCTTCCCGTCGGTGCGAAAGAGCACCCGAGGCTCGCCGATCGCGTGCGCCGGGAGGGAGTCGGGGCCGACCTCTCCCCTCTTGGCCAGACGCACCACGCGTGCCGGGCCGATGAACGGAAAGAGCGAGAGCGCCCCCACCGGCGCCCCGTCCCTCAGGACGTGGCCCGGCGCATCCACGTGAGTGCCCAGGTGCGCGCTCATCGTGAAGCAGGTGGACTCGTAGGGAGATCCGTCGAGCAGGCTCGCCGTGCTCCGGAAGCTGAATGGAACGTCGCCGGGCCAGACCGGAGTCCGCTCGCTGATCGGCCGGGAAATGTCGAGGATTTCGAGCCCCCGGGGGGCGGGGCGCCGAGCGCCTGCTCCGCCGCCTACCGCATTCTTCGGACGGTCTTTTTTTCGGCGTAGCGCTCGGCGACGTGCGGGTCGTAACCGCGATGCCGCGGATGGAGCCCGACGTCTCGGTATTCGGCGTCGCATCGGTAACAGATCGTAACCGGTCGGACCCACGCGGCGACGACCCAATCGACCAGGACGGTCGCGAGCAGGACCGGCGTGAACCAGATCCAGCCGGCCTTCCAGCCGACGAAAAGGGCCAGGCCGAGCGACAGCGCCATGAAGAGACACCCCAGGCGCTGGTCGAAGTCTTTCTGGAGGAAGAAGGCTCGGTTTCCGCAAAAGCCGCAGCGCTCGACTGTCGTGGAGGCGTCCGGAAAGTGCGCCTCGTAAGGCCGCCCGCACTTGGCGCAGGCGAACGCGCCCGACTCACCATCCCCGTGATCGCGGGAGGTCAGGCAGTCGGGGCAGTAGTAGCGAGCACGCACGCTCTGGTGCTCAGGCCGCGAAGCCCGTGGCGACGGTCAGGTAGGAGGAGAGAAGCTCGCCGATCAGTACGAACACCAGGGCCACGTAGAGCAGGCCCGTCGCCGCCTGGTTGGAGCGCATATCCGCCGTCTTCCAGATGAAGTAGGACAGGGCGAGCGGCCCCGCGATCCCCCACGTCACGCGGAAGAGAAAGAAGAGCGCGTCCCGCTCGAGGGACAGAAGCGAAGAGAGCCCGGCCGGATTCGGATCGGCGGCGAGCGCGGCCGCGAGCAACAGCGCCCGGGCGCCCGCCAGCGCCCCGAAGAGTGCCGCCCCGCGCGCGAGAAGCCGAAAGGGAAGCGATCGCGAGACCAGGTACCAGTGGCCGAGGTTCATCGTCAGAAGCACCGCGCCGAAGAAAAGGCCCCCGAGGAACGCTCCGGCCAGTGTCCAGGCGTCCCCGTGAGGCCGCGGCGCCGCCAGAGCGACGCCGACGAGCGCTCGGGCTGCGCCGGCCGCCCCGAGCAAGAGCACCGGCCGCGCCGGCCCGGCCCACCCCGCCTGCGCGAGCGCCGTGTAGAGCAGCAGGAGTGCCGCCGAGGAGCCTCCCGCCACGAGCGGATACCCCGCCGGCCGGGTCAGCCAGGCACCCGCGAGAAACGCCGCGGCAAGAGCGCCGTGAAGGGTGAAGAAACCCTTCCCGAGTGTCCCGACGGGAAAAAAGAGCAGGAGCAGGGCGGTGCCCGTTCCCGCCTCGAGCAGGAAAAGGCCGAGTCCTGCGAGAGCCATGGGGGGCGGATCTTAGCGGAAGTCGGCCGGAAGACGGGGCGGACTCGCGACCATGGCCTGGATCTCCTCCGCGATGCGATCGACGTGATCGACGAGGCTATGGTCTCCCTCGGGGATCTCGATGAAGCGGGACCCGGGAGAGAGCCTGCCCGAGGCCTCCCAGCGCTGCCAGACCGCGCGCACGGTCTCGAAGGGGACGCTCTCGTCGCGCCGGCCCATCACGACCACCACGGGGACCTCGGGGGGGTCCTCATCGGCGTCCAGGCGCGCCATCTCCTCGAAGAAGCGCCGGTGGACGGCCATCTCCCGCTCCGTGCCGTGATGAAAGAAGCGGACGGGATCGCCGGGAGGCAGCTTTTCGATCCAGCGCTCCCGGAAACCCAGAGCCGGGGCGACGAGGAGCAGGGGCGCGTGCAGGGCGATGCGCGCCACCGACAGGCCCACCATGGCGCCGAGCGAGCTTCCCACGACGACGGCCGGAAGATGCCTCCGGACCTCCCAGACCGAGAGTCGGGCCATCGCCTTGAAGTCCAGCTTCTCGAAGGACGGAATGTTCAGGTCTGGCGCCAGGACTCGCAGCCCCCGGGGCTCCAGGCGCTCGCGGAGCGCCGTCACCTTGCGTCCCTGAGGCGATGAGGCGAATCCATGGAGGTACAGGACGTTCTTCAGTCGGTTGACCCTCCGTTCCAGAGCCCATTAAAACCCGAAGCGCGCGCTTGGTAAACTCGGCCGAGGTTCCGGAGAAACCAATGACGAAACGCCCGTTCACGCGACGCGCGATCGCGAAGATCCTGCTTGCGGCGCCTGCCGCCCTCGCCGCCGGGCCGCTCGCCTGCCAGAGCGCGCAGGGGCCTCGTTCGGCGAACTCTCGCCTCACGGCCGCCGAAAGGAAACGCCAGGAAGATCTGGCGCAGTCGGTTTCCCGATTGAAGAAGAGCGTCGCGCGGCTCGGACAGATGGAGATTCCGATCGGCAGTGAGCCGGCGATCTTTTTCACGCCTCTGGTCGGCAAGAAGTGACTCCCGAAGAAGCGCTCTCGGCGCCCGTCGCGGACGTCGCGCCGCTGATCGACAAGCGCAAGCTCTCGCCCGTCGCGCTTGCCGAGGCATCCATCGCGAAGCTCGAGACGCAGGGCCGGGCCTTGAACGCCGTGGTCACGGTCCTGCGCGATCGCGCGCTCGCCGAAGCGCGCGCCGTCGAGAAGGACATCGCTTCCGGCAAGCGGCGCGGGCCGCTCCAGGGCATCCCTTACGGCCTGAAGGATCTGCTCGCGGTGAAGGGCGCTCCCACGACCTGGGGCGCAAAGCCCTTCGAGAATCAGACCTTCGACGAGGACGCCACGGTCGTGAAGCGGCTGCGGGACGCGGGCGCCGTTCTCGTGGCCAAGCTCTCGATGATCGAGCTTGCGGGCGCGTTCGGTTACGACGCGGCTTCTGCCTCGGCCACCGGACCGGCGAAAAACCCGTGGGATCCCACGCGCTGGACCTGCGGCTCCTCCTCGGGATCCGCCGCGGCTACGGCGGCCGGCCTGGTCGGGTTCGCGATCGCGTCGGAGACCTGGGGCTCGATCGTCTGCCCGTCGGCTTTCTGCGGCGTCTCGGGGCTGCGCCCGACGTACGGGCGAGTGCCACGCACAGGGGCCATGACCGTCTCCTGGACGCTCGACAAGCTAGGACCGATGGCGCGCACCGCCGAGGATTGCCAGCTCGTTCTCGGCGCGATCGCCGGGAACGATCCGGACGACCCTTCTTCGCTCTCCGCCCCGGCGGACCTCAAGGTTTCTCCCGTGGCCCGCGAGTACCGGGTTGGCATCGTGCGGCCGGAGGGGCCCGTGTGGGAGGACGAGGAGGCGCACCTCGCGTTCGAGGACTCCCTCCGGCTGCTCGCGCGGCTCGGCTGCAGGATCGACGAGGCGAAGCTGCCGGACCTTCCTTTCGAAGAGGTCGCCGGGATCGTGCTCGCGGCCGAGTCGGTCGCGGCCTTCGAGCCTCTGCTCTCCACACCGCGGGCCGCCGAGCTTCTGCAGAAGGGCGCGCGCACCGCGCTCGAGGCCTCGCGGGCCGTCAGCGGCGCCGACTACGTGCGCGCCATGCAGGCCCGCCGGATCATGCAGCGTGAGATGGACAAGGTCTTCACGAAGTTCGACGTGCTCCTCTCCCCCGCCATCCCCTTCGTCGCGACGCCGCTCGATGCCAACCTCGACCAGGCCTTCTCGGCGCCTGACCCTCTCGGGGCTGCCGGAAACCTCGCGGGCCTGCCGGCGCTGACTGTGCCGTGTGGGTTCTCACGGGCGAACCTGCCGGTTGGCCTCCAGATCGTCGGGCGGACCCTCGAAGAGCGTCGGGTGTTGGCTCTCGGCCGCCTCTTCCAGCAACGGACCGACTGGCATAGCCGCCGTCCCCCCGCCCAGCCCGCCGCCCCGGCCCCGTAGCAGGTTGCTGAAAAAGGGTGTGGGTTGGCGTTGCGAGCGCCGCGGGGTCAGATGCCAGGAGACGCGACGACGGCGATGCGGTGGCATCGCAGAGGAGCGGCGACGCCGCAGATGGCTCCGCGCCGCCGCAACCCGAAGGGAGGACGGCTCTTTGCCGGCGCCGGCCCGATTGTCAAGATTCCTCGGATTCTTTCGCCATCAGGACGGCGCCGGATGCAAAGCCCCGGACTCGACGCCCGCATCCATTTTTCAGCAGCCTGCTAGAGCTAAACCCTTGGGCCTCGGCCCTTTCAGGCCTGCCCCTGCCTGCCACCCTTTCTGTTTGATTGCTCGTCACATTTAGGAGGGCAAAAAGGCAACGAGGGTTGCTATAATCCATTGGAATTCAAGGGGTTTCAACAAATTACTGCGATGAGTGCCCCCAAACCTAGGGACGAGACCGCGCGTCTGGAAGCGCTGCGCCGCTACCAGATACTGGACACTTCCGCCGAAGAAGCCTTCGACGACCTGACCCGCCTCGCCTGCCAGGTCTGCTCGACGCCGATGGCCGTCATGAGCATGGTGGATGAGGACCGCCAGTGGTTCAAATCGCGCGTGGGTGTCGAAGTTTCCGAGACTCCGCGCGCCGTGGCGTTCTGCGCTCACACGGTCCAGCTACGCAAGCCCCTCGTCGTGCCCAACGCGGCCCAGGACAAGCGCTTCAAGGACAACCCGTTCGTTCAGGCCAAAGACGGGATCCGGTTCTATGCGGGCATCCCCTTGATCACGCCGGACGGACATGCCATCGGGACGATCTCCGTCATGGATCGCGTCCCCCGCGAGCTCGACAAGTCCCAGCTCGAGGCGCTGCGCGCTCTGGCCCGCCAGGCCGAGAAGCAGCTCGAGGTGCGCACCTATGTGGACCGCCTCGCCCGCACGATCGAGGAGCGTGAGGAGGTCGAACGGCGCCTGCGCGACGCGAACCAGTTCACCTCCGAGATCATCTCCGGAGCCGGGGAAGGCATCGTCGTCTACGACCGCTCCTTCCGCTACGTCGTCTGGAATCAGTTCATGGAGCAGTTGACGGGGATGCCCGCCAAGCACGTCCTCGGCCGTAACGCCATGCAGCTCTTCCCGCACTTCCGCGAGCAGGGCATCGTCGAGCTGCTCGAAAAGGCGCTCGCGGGCGAGAAGGCCGTCTCGAAGGACTATCCGTACCAGATCCCGCAGACCGGCAAGACCGGATGGGTAAGCGGCACGTATGGCCCGCACCGCGACGCGAGCGGCGAGATCACCGGCGTCATCGGGGTGGTCCGCGATGTCAGCGAAAGCAAGCGTTCCGAGGAAGCCCTGCGCACCGCCGAAGCGAAATTCCGCGGGCTCGTCGAACAATCTCTCGTGGGCATCTACGTCATTCAGGACGACCGGTACCAGTACGTCAATCCGAAGCTCGCGGAGATCTTCGGCTACAGCGTCGAAGAGATGCTCGCCATGGAATCTGTGATGGACCTCGTCGCGGAGGAGGACCGCCAGACGGTTCAGGACAGCATTCGCAGGCGTATCGAGGGCGAGCTCCAGACCATCCGCTACACCTTCCGGGCGATCCGAAAGGACGGCGACCAGCTCGAGCTCGAGGTGCACGGCGCCGGCACCGAGTTCCAGGGCCGGCCCGCCGTCATCGGCACGCTGCTCGACATCACCGACCGCAAGCGCGCCGAGGCCCAGATCGTCTATCACGCCTACCACGACCCGCTCACGGAGCTGCCCAACCGAATCCTCTTCATGGAGCGGCTGCGGCTTCAGCTGGCGCAGGCGCGGCGGCAGCGCCGCAAGCTTTCGATCATCTACTTCGACCTCGACCGCTTCAAGTTCGTCAACGACACGCTCGGCCACAGCGTCGGCGACGAGTTCCTGCAGACCGTCTCGACGCGCTTGAAGGGCCTCGTCCGTGAAATGGACACGGTGGCCCGCGTGGGCGGCGACGAGTTCGTGATCCTGATCCCGGACGTTTCACGGGCGGAGGACATCAGCGTCATCGCGCAGAAGCTCCTGAACTCGGTGGCGCGGCCGCTGCAGGTCGAGCAACGGGCGCTCCAGATCACGGCGTCGATCGGTGTCGCGACCTTCCCCGCCGACGGCGAGGACGCGGAGACCCTGCTGCGTAACGCCGACACGGCGATGTACCGGGCCAAGGAGGTCGGACGCAACAACTTCCAGCTCTGCACGCCGGAGCTGACCTCGCGCGCCGTCGAGCGCCTGTCCGTGCAGAACGGCCTGCGCATGGCACTCGACCGGAACGAGCTCGTCCTGCACTACCAACCCGTCGTGAGCCTCACCTCCGGCCGGATCGTCGGCCTCGAAGCTCTCGTTCGCTGGCAGCACGCCGAGAAGGGCCTGATCATGCCGGGCGCGTTCATCTCGGTCGCCGAGGAAACGGGCCTGATCCTGCCTCTCGGCGAGTGGGTGCTCTACACCGCTTCCAAGCAGCTCAAGCACTGGCAGCAGAACGGGCAGCCCGGTCTGCGTATGGCCGTCAACGTGTCGGCGCGCCAGTTCCGCGAGCCGGGCCTCGTGGGCACGATCGAGAAGGCCCTGAGCGCGGCCGACGTGAACCCGCATTTCCTCGAGATCGAGATCACCGAGTCGATCGCGATGGAGAGCGCCGAAGTCGTCGTCGCCAACCTCGAAGCTCTGCGCAGCATGTCGATCGGCATCTCGATCGATGACTTCGGGACCGGCTATTCGTCGCTGTCGTACCTCAAGCGCTATCCGATCAACTCGCTGAAGATCGACCGGTCGTTCGTCTCCGACGTGACCACCAACGCCGCCGACGCCGGCATCGTGCGCGCCGTGGTCGAAATGGCCCACGGCATGAAGTTGAACGTGATCGCCGAGGGCGTCGAGACCAAGGACCAGTTCTCCTACCTGCAGCAGTACGGCTGCGACGAGATGCAGGGCTACTGGTTCAGCAAGCCCCTCCCCGTAGAGGCGCTGGACACCCTTCTGGCGGAGGAGCTAAGGCTCTGGACGCCGCAGGCGTAGGGGCCTGCGGGACCACCTAGAACGCGACGGGCGTTCGGCTTCCGGTCCTCGTTACCGGGACCGCCTCC
>JBGPCK010000120.1:0-9254 GCA_041481715.1 Thermoanaerobaculia bacterium
GTCGAGGTCTCCGAGCTTGGCGAGGGTTTCGGTCCGTCCGTGGGTCTCGATGAATCCCGCGACGACATCGACGCCCTTGCTCTTCAGGGCGTGGGCATCCTCCAGCATCTGGTAGGTCTTGCCGACGCCCGCGGCGTGGCCAATGTAGATCTTGAGCCGTCCCCGGCGCGACTTCTCGATGAGCCGGAGGAAGGCGTCGGGCGAGGTCCGGCCAGTCTCCTCATGCGGCATTGTGGGATTCTACGGGCGGCTCCCGAGGGCGCGGTCGAGATCGAGGTTGGTCAGCAGGACGTTGACGCGCGGCTCTCCCAGGATTGCGAGCGTGCGCGGCTCGATGTGCCGGCGAATGAGGGCGCTCACTTGTGCCTCGGGCACGCCCCGCGACCGCGCGATCCGGGCCGCCTGCCAGAGGGCGGCGTCGGGAGACAGATGTGGGTCGAGCCCGGAAGCGGAGGAGGTGGCGAGATCCGCCGGAACCGGGCGCGAATCGCCCGGCCGGTCCGCCCGGGCTGCGGCCACGGCCGCCGCGATCGACTTCGCCAGATCCGCGTCGGTCGGTCCCTTGTTCGTTCCTGTGGAAGAGGTCGCGTCGTAGCCGTCCTTTCCGGCGGCGGAGGGGCGGGGATGCAAGTATTGAGGGCCCGCGAAGTTCTGGCCGATCAGCTCCGAGCCCACCACGTGCCCGCCCGCGGTGACGAAGGAGCCGTCCGCCCGGTCCGGCCAGAAGAAGTGGGAAACGGCCGTCACGGCCGCCGGGTAGACCCCTCCGAGCAGCACGGTCAAAACGATGACGTAGGCGGTCGAACGGATGGCGAGCTTCATGATCGGTTGCCTCAGGCCAGATGCAGGGCCAGAACTATCCAGTCGATGAGCTTGATTCCGACAAACGGCACGATGACCCCGCCCACGCCGTAGATCCATAGGTTGCGACTCAAGATGCGTGCGGCCCCGAGGGGACGGTACTTGACGCCGCGCAGCGCCAACGGAACGAGAGCGATGATGATCAAGGCGTTGAAGATGACCGCGGAGAGGATCGCCGACTTGGGATTGCCGAGCCGCATGAGGTTCAGCGCGTTCAGGGCCGGGTAGGTCGCGGCGAACATCGCCGGCAGGATCGCGAAGTACTTGGCCACGTCGTTGGCGATCGAGAAGGTCGTCAGGGACCCCCGAGTCATCAGCAGCTGTTTTCCGATCTCGACGATCTCGATCAACTTCGTGGGGTTCGAGTCGAGATCCACCATGTTGCCCGCCTCGCGCGCCGCCTGGGTCCCGGTGTTCATCGCGACCCCGACGTCCGCCTGGGCCAACGCGGGAGCGTCGTTGGTGCCGTCGCCCGTCATGGCGACGAGATTGCCGCCATCCTGCTCCTTGCGAATGAGCGCGAGCTTCTGCTCGGGTGTGGCCTGAGCGAGGAAGTCGTCCACGCCCGCCTCGCGCGCGATGGCGGCGGCAGTAAGAGGGTTGTCGCCGGTGATCATGATGGTTCGGATCCCCATGGCCCGCAGGCGGTCGAAGCGGTCCTTCATGCCGGCCTTGACGATGTCCCGCAGCGCCACGACGCCGAGCACCCGGGACCCCTCGGCGACGAGCAGGGGGGTTGCTCCCTCGGCCGAGATCCTGTTCAACAGATCGGAGACGGCCGGCTCGATCGTTCCTCCCTGGCCGCGTACCCACTCGGCCACCGAGTCGCCCGCCCCCTTTCGGATCTGCCGTCCGTTGAAGTCCACGCCTGACATCCGCGTGGCCGCGGTGAAGGGAAGAAACCGCATCCCTTCGACCCGCCTTGCCCGAAGGCCGAAGCGTTCCTTGGCGAGAACCACGATCGAGCGTCCTTCCGGAGTCTCGTCGGCCAGCGAGGAAAGCTGTGCCCCTTCGGCGAGGTCGCCGGGAAGCACGTCGGGCGCCGGGAGAAACTCGGTGGCCTGCCGGTTGCCCAGCGTGATCGTCCCGGTCTTGTCGAGAAGAAGCACGTTGACGTCCCCGGCCGCCTCGACCGCCCGGCCGGACATGGCGAGGACGTTGTGCTGGAGGACCCGGTCCATCCCGGCGATGCCGATCGCCGAGAGCAGACCTCCGATCGTCGTGGGGATCAGGCACACGAGAAGGGCGATGAGAACCGGCGTCGTCGCGACGCCCTTCGCGTAGAGCGCGAAGGGCCGGAGCGTCACGGTGGCGATCAGGAAGACGATCGTCAGGCCCGAGAGCAGGATCGAGAGAGCGATCTCGTTGGGCGTCTTCTGCCGCGAGGCGCCCTCGACCAGCGCGATCATGCGGTCGAGGAAGGTCTCACCGGGGTCGGAGGTGATCTCGATGATGATGCGGTCCGAGAGGACGCGCGTGCCGCCGGTCACGGCAGAGCGGTCGCCCCCGGACTCCCGAATGACCGGGGCCGACTCGCCGGTGATGGCCGACTCGTCCACCGACGCGATCCCTTCGACGACGGTCCCGTCGCCCGGGATCACCTGGCCGGCCTCGACGATCACCCGATCCCCCTTTCGGAGGCTCGTCGCGGGAACCTGCTCCTCCCCCTTGCGCGAGACCCGGCGCGCCGTTGTTTCCGTGCGCCCGCGGCGCAGCGCCGCCGCCTGCGCCTTGCCGCGTCCCTCGGCCATGGCCTCGGCAAAATTCGCGAAGAGAAGCGTGAACCAGAGCCAGAGCGCAATCTGCAGGTTGAAAAGGACGTCCTTACCTCGAGCGACGTCTCGAACGAGCAGAATCGTGACGAGGGCCGCGCCGACGAGCACGACGAACATGACCGGGTTTGCGGCCTGGAGCCGGGGGTCGAGCTTGCCGAACGAGTCGCCGATCGCCGCCCGGACGATCGCGCGATCAAAGAGTGCCGTGCGCCGAGGGTGAGCCACGATCATCCTCCTCAGAAGAGGGTTCCGGACTTCATCAGCAGGTGCTCGATGACGGGCCCTAGCGAGAAGGCGGGAAAGAAGGTCAGCGCTCCGACGATCAGGATCACGCTGACGAGCAGAACCGAAAAGAGCGGGCCGGTCACCGGGAAGGTGCCCGCGGACTCGGGGACCTTCTTCTTGGCCGCGAGCGAGCCCGCGATCCCGAGAATCGGAATGAGCATGAAGAAGCGGCCGAAGAACATGTCGACGCCGAGAGTCGTGTTGTAGAAGAGCGTGTTGGCGTTGAGACCGGCGAACGCCGAGCCGTTGTTCCCAGCTCCCGAGGTATACGCGTAGAGAATTTCCGAGAAGCCGTGCGGGCCCTTGTTGTTGAGCGAAGCCAGGCCGGCCGGCAGGACCGAGGCCGCCGCGGAGAACCCGAGGATCGAGAGAGTCAGGATCAGAACCGAGAGCATCGCGAGCTTCACTTCGTGCGCCTCGATCTTCTTTCCGAGGTACTCGGGCGTGCGGCCGACCATCAGTCCCGCGATGAATACGGACAGGACGATGAACAGAAACATCCCGTAGAGGCCCGCCCCGACGCCGCCGAAGATCACCTCGCCGCTGGCGATGTTGGCGAGCGGCACCAGCCCGCCGATCGGCGTGAAGGAGTCGTGCCAGGAGTTGATGGCGCCACAGGATGCGTCCGTCGTGACCGTGGCGAAAAGAGCCGAGTCTCCGATTCCGAACCGGACCTCCTTGCCCTCCATGTTGCCGCCGGTGCCGCCGGCCGTCGGGCGCGCGGCGACGCCGGCCGCCTGGTGGATCGGGTTGCCCTTCTGCTCGGCGATTTCCGCGGTGAAGACCCCGGCAAGAAACAGGAAGGCCATGGCGGAGAAGACGGCCCAGCCGTGGCGGGTCGATCCGGTCATGCGCCCGAGCGTGTTGGTCAGTCCGGCGCCGATCGCGAAAATCAGGACGATCTCGAGGAAGTTGGTGCCCGGCGTCGGGTTCTCGTACGGGTGAGCGGAATTGGCGTTGAAGAAGCCCCCGCCGTTGGTCCCGAGCTCCTTGATCGCCTCCTGTGAGGCGACCGGGCCCTGCGGGATCTTCTGCTCCTTTCCTTCGACAGTCCGGACAGCGACGTCGGCGTGGAAGTTCTGAACGACGCCGCGTGAGACGAGAAAGAGCGCGCCTACGAACGAGATCGGCAGGAGCACCCACAGGATCGACCGGGTACAGTCGGACCAGAAGTTGCCGATCCCGGAAGCCTTCTCGCGGGCGATACCGCGGATGACGGCCACGGCGATCGCGATGCCCGTCGCGGCCGAGAGGAAGTTATGGAGGGCGAGCCCGGCCATCTGCGTGAAGTGAGACATCGTCGTCTCGCCGGAGTAGCCCTGCCAGTTCGTGTTCGTCGTGAAGGAGACGGCTGTGTTCCAGGAGGAATCGGGGGAAACCGCACCGAAGCCGTTCGGGTTGAACGGAAGGAGCTTCTGGAGGCGCTGCATCCCGTAGAGGATCACGAGCGAAGCGGCGTTGACGATGAGCATCGTTACGGTCCACTCGACCCAGCTCTGATCCTTCTGGGCGTCCACACCGCAGACCCGGTAGATCCCGCGCTCGAGCGGCCGCAGCACGGGATCGAGGAAGGTCTTCTCGCCTGAGAACACCTTCTTCATGTAGCGGCCGAGGATCGGCGTCATCGCGACGAGAATCGCCAGATAGACGAGGATCTCGTAGAAGTTGATCGCGGTCACGGTGTCACACCTTTTCGGCCCGCAGCATCGCCCACAGCAGGTACCAGAGAAGCGCGACGGTCACGGCGAGGCCGAGAATGTCTTCCCATCCCATCGGTGGTCTCCTCAGATCCGGTCGCAGCGTCGGGCGTAGACGACGGCAGCCCAGAACAGGAGAAGCGTCGCCGCGAGAAAAACGATGTCCATCATGATTTGCGCCTCAAAACGTGAAGCCCAGCTCGACGAGCATGGCGTTGCCCTTGGAGTCGCCGTTCTTGAACGAGTACCCCGCGTAGATCGTCCAACCACCCCAGGTCGAGGAAACGCCGGGAGTGAAATAGCTGAGGCTGCTCTTGCCGCTGAACCAGTCTGCGATCAGGTTCAGGTGCTCCTCGACCTTCTGCTCGAAGCCCACGAGCGCCCCTTTCTGGGAATCCGCCGCCGCGTAGCCGGCCGTCGCGATCCAGCCGCCGGCCGTGATCCGGGTGTTCGTCGGTAACGTGTACGACGCGTCGGCGTAGAACTGGCCCGCCGGATCGCCGTCCTTTGAGCCGCGCAAGAAGAAGAGTCCGTGCGCCCCGGCCGTCAAGGCAAAGTGTCCTGTCCTGACAGGCTGCCACTTGAGTGCGGCAGTGGCAATCGGCGTCGATCTGCCGGGCGTCGTGAAACCTCCGAAGTTGAAGCCGCCTTCGATGTGTGAGCCGAAGCCATAAACGCCGCGTGCGGTGAAGACCGCGAAGTTCGGCTCCTGCGGTCGCCACAGTGCATCGGCCTCGAGGTAGGTCTTTCCCTTGTCGAGAACGTCCGCCGAGGGCACGTTGAAGATCGTCTGCTGCGCGCGGGCGGCCGAACCCGCGGCCATGACGAGAAAGGCGATCGCCGCCGCGACGCGCAGCCGGCGGGAACGCGCCCCGGTCCGGAAGCGGGGCTGCGGAAACGGAGGGCACAGCGCGTCCCCATCCCGCGTCCAGCGTCGAAGCACTCCCTTCAGCACGAGCACGAGGGCGACGTAGATTCCGACGCCCGCCGCCTGTGGGGAAAGCGTCCCGCGCGCAAGAGCCACGGCGAGAGCCGCAATCGCGAGCGCGCCGACCGAGGACGGCGAGCGAAGAAATCGGGTCGCCCAACCGCGATCGGCCGGGGCAGCCGGCACGGCCGAGAGAAGCCGTTTCGTTTCCATGGAGGGAATCCTTCCGCCGGCGGGCGCAAGAAGTCCGCAAGAAACTCGAAAGAATTCCGAAAGATCGAGGCATGCCCCAGGGAAGAGCTGTCGCCGTGCGATGGATATCCTTTTGGTAATCGAGTCTCTGGGGGCGCTCAGTCTCCAGGCGAGAAACGATATCCAACCCAGGGCTCGGTGCGGATGAAGCGGGGGCGGTCGGGGTCGTCCTCGAGCTTCCTGCGCAGACTCCCCATGTGCACGCGCAAGGTGTCGCTGGTGACGCCGGCCGTCGTGCCCCAGACGGCCGCCAGGAGCTGCTTATGAGTCCAGACCGCGCCGGGCTTGGAGAGCAACGTCGTCAGCAGAGAGAACTCGGTGGGGGTCAGGTGAACGGCCCGTCCTGCCTTGCGCACCCCGCGGCCCTCGCGGTCCACCTCGACGTCGCCCCAGCGGGCCAGCGACGTCTGCTCGCTTCGAGACTGGCGGCGCAAGAGCGCTCCCGTTCGCGCCACCAGCTCCGCGACCCCGAAGGGCTTGGTCACATAGTCGTCGGCTCCCGCATCGAGCAGCCGCACCTTGTCGCGTTCTTCCTGGCGAACGGTCAGGACGAGGATGGGGACCGGAGATTTCTTGCGCACCCGGCGCACGAGCTCGAATCCGTCCATGCGGGGCATGTTCCAGTCGGTGATGAGCAGGTCGAAGGCGCCCTGCTCGAACCGGGCGAGCGCCTCTTCTCCGTCACCGGCGGTCTCGACATCATGGCCCGCGCGCTCCAGAGCGTCGCGTACGACTTTTCGGATGCCTGCCTCGTCGTCGGCGACGAGGACGCGGCTCATCGCGAGGCCCTCGGTAGCTCGATCTCGAAGACCGTGCCGCCTCCGGGCGCTTCCTCCAGTCGCAGCTTTCCACCGTTCATTTCCACGAGGCTTCGGGCGATCGAGAGGCCGAGTCCCGTTCCCGGAACGACCGAGGAGGAGGACAGCCGGACAAACCGCTCGAAAACACGCTCGCGGTCTCCCGCAGGCACGCCGACACCCTGGTCGGAGATCCGGAAGCAGACCGATTTCTCGCCGGCCTCGACGACGACGCGGATGGAGCTGCCCGGCGGAGAATACGCCGACGCATTCTCGAGGCCGTGTCCCAGCGCCTCCGTGAGCTGGCCGGGGTCGACCTCGACGACGGCCTGCGCCGGGGGAGGGTCGATGAAGAGAGAGTGGTTCTGGAGGGCTTCACCGAACCGGAAGACCGCCGCTTCGACGAGCTCGCCGGCGGAGACGACCTCTCGCCGCGGGCGTGCGATCCCGGAGTCCAGGCGCACGACCTCCATCAGCTCCTCGATCCTTCGCGACAGCGCCTTCATCTGCTCCAGGGCCAGTTGCGCTTTCTCCGAAGCGCCCGCCTCCGCCATCCAATTCTCGACCGCGCCCCGGGCGGTCGAGACCGGGGTCTTCAGGTCGTGTGCGAGCGCCGCGAGCAGAGTCGACTTCATCTGATCGCTCGTCTTCGTCTCCTCGGCGGCGCGCGCCAGCCGCAGGAAGCGCTCCCGCTCGAGGGCGAGCCCGAGCAGCACGGCGCAGCCTTCGGCCATTCGCTCGCTCGACTGGATGCCGCGTGCGACGATAACGCCCGCCCGCTGGACGCCTACGGGAACGGGCAGGTAGATGTCGGTCCCTCCGAGTTCCGAGGGAAATTCCGCCGAATTGCCCTGGCGGAATGCCAGCTCGACCAGATCCTGGCGCACGGGCGTGCCGGGTGTCGCGACCACCTCGGCGATCTCGCCGCCGTCCCGTGCGAGCCAGAGCGACACCTGCCGGCACTGAAGGGCATCCCGCAGGCGGTCGACGACGACACCCAGGAGAGACTCGCGGTTGGTGTCGGCCAGGAAGGCCTGTGACAGGCGCGTCAGGGTCGCCAGGTCGCGGCGCTCGGCCTCGACCTGCGTCAGCCGCTGTCGCGAAAGGGCGGACAGCCTTCCGATGAGAAGGCCGGAAATGAGAAAGACGAAGAGAGCGGCGACGTTTCGTGGATCCTGGATCGTGAAGGTGTAGAGCGGCGGGAGGAAGAAGAAATTGAACCCCGCCGTCGCGAGGACCGCGGCCAAGACTCCGGGGCCGCTCTGAAAGGCCCAGGCCGAGAGAAAGACCGCGAGCAGGAGCAGCAGAGCCACCGTGGAATCGGTCAGCCCGGGAAAGAGCTTCAGGAGGCCGACCGTCAAGGCGACAAGCAGAGCGGCTGCCGGATAGCCGATCGACCGGCGGAGGTTGGGCGTCACAGGCGCCGATTCTAGATGTTCGTCCGCCACGCGGGGCCGAACCGTTCCGGCAACGGCCCGCCTCGGCGGTTGGCGGCAGGTCGCCGTCGGCTGTCGCCGGTCTACCGTCTACCGGTCCAGGCCCCGGTCGTCCCAGGAGACGGGGTCCTCCCGCGGCTCGAGGTGCGTGAAGACGGTCGTCTTTGGCAGGGCCGTGCGGACGGCGGCCTCGATCGCCTCGCACCGGTCGTGCCCTTGCTGAACCGTCCAGTCGCGCGGCACGAGGACGTGCATCGACACGAAGCGCCGCGGCCCGGCGGCGCGCGTGTGGATCGCGTGAAACAGAGTTCCCTCTTGCTGGAACGGAGCGAGTGCGTCCGCGATCTGCTTGCGCTCCTCTTCGGGCAGCGCGGTGTCGAGCAGGCCCAATCCCGTCTCGCGCACCAGCTTCCAGCCCGTCCAGACGATGTTGACGGCGACGGCGAAGGCGATGAGCGGGTCGAGGCGCAACCACCCGGTCAGGGCGACGAGCGCAATGCCGACAATCACGCCGACGGAGGTCCAGACATCCGTCAGCAGGTGGTGGGCGTCGGCGCACAGCGTGATTGAGCGCAGCCGGTTGCCGGCTCGAAGCAGCGTAACCGCCACGGCCGCGTTCACGACCGAGGCCGCGGCGGAAACCCCGACGCCGAGCCAGACGTCGGCGATCGGCTTCGGGTTGTGCCACCGGCCCCAGGCGGCGATGGCGATCCCGAAGGCGGCGGCGAGGATCAGAAAGCCCTCGGCGCCGCTCGCGAAGTACTCGGCCTTCGAGTACCCGAACGCGTGCGTCTCGTCGGGAGGCCGGGCCGCGAGCGTGAGCGCCCAAAGGGCGATCGAGGCCGCGACCAGGTTGACGACCGACTCGGCCGCATCGGAAAGCAGCCCGATCGATCCCGTCAAGCGCCACGCGGCGACCTTCAGCGTGATCGTCAAGACGGCGGCGGCAATCGACAGCCTCGCGTAGAAGCGGGGTGAGCGCGTAGCGTCCGTCATCGCTGCTTCTGCCGGCCGATCGACCGCCCGAGAGACGATTCCTCGGCTGTCGGCCCCGCGCTCACCGCTGCATCTTAGTTCGCCGGGTGCCTGGCGACCGATGCGGACGACTCGCGCGCGCTGCTAGACTCGCCGCGTGTCCGTTCGCCGGGGAACGCACCGAAGCGACCTGAAGGAGATCGCCCGGCGGGCGATGACGGAGCGCCATCTCTGGCCCGACTTCTCAC
>JBGPCK010000121.1:0-9122 GCA_041481715.1 Thermoanaerobaculia bacterium
ACGTCCCGATCGGACGCGAGCTCTTTCTCTTCGACTTCGGCCATCTACTCTTCCTCGGCGCGCACGGAGATCTCGTGCTCCTTCTCGCGCATGTCCGGGACGCGGGGCAGAACGATCTCGAGCAGCCCTTGCCGGAAGAAGGCTTTCGCCTCTCGGGAATTGACGGGGCGCGGCAGCGGAAGGGACTTCACGAAGTTGCCGAAATAACGCTCCATGCAGAAGAAGCGCATCCCCTCCCGCGCGCGGATCCGACCCTTCTTCTGGCCGCGGACCGAGAGTACGCGGCCCCGGATCGTCACGCGTACGTCCTCCGGCTCGACTCCGGGCAGCTCGATCAGGATACGGATGGTTCTGCCGTCGTCCAGCACGTCCACGCTCGGATCCCAGGAACTGGCCGAGCCCGACGCGCGGTTGTGCGTCTCGACGAAGGCCTGGAAGAGGCGGTTCAGCTCGCTCTGCAGGCGCGAGAGCTCCACTAGCGGCCCGTAGAGGCGGACGGGGTTGCGGGCCATTAGGTACCGTCGCTCGCGTTCGCTCGGGACCTGCGCCCGAGGGGCGCACCGGCGGGCGGCTCGGCCAAAGGGCCTCGACCGCTCGCCTGATCCCTCGCTGCGCGCTCGCTCCCGCGGCGCGAGGCTCCTCCCTCGATTACCTCGGGAGACTCCTCGCGCCGCGACCGGGGCCGCCCGGTGCGCCCGGAGGGCGCAGATCCCCGAGCAAGCATGGGTCGCAACTCCCGCTCGCAACGCGACAAAGTTTCGCGAAGTTGACCGAGCGAAACGACTCGCGTTGCGGGAGCCGGAGCGCAGCGAGCGGACCAGGCCCGCGGCCGAGCGTGCATCCACGCGAGCCGCGGGCTGGTGCCGAAGGCAGGTCCGCGAGCAAGCGAAGGCGACGGTGGGAGACTCCTCGCGCCGCGACCGAAGCCGAGCAGTGAACTGGCTACGGGGCTTGCCCCGGGTCGCAACGCGACAAAGTTTCGCGAGTTCCGAGCGAAACGACTCGCGTTGCGGGAGCCGGAGCGCAGCGAGGGGATCAGGGCCGCGCTCGAGGCCCTTTGGCCGAGGCGCGGCCCGGTGCGCCCGGAGGGCGCAGATCCCCGAGCAAGCGAAGGCGACGTCATGAGGTGGCCTTCGTTTCGGCGCGGCCGATCAGGTTCTTCAACTCCAGCAGGAACTCGTCCACGTCCTCGAACTTCCGGTACACGGAGGCGAACCGCACATAGGCGACCTTGTCGAGCTCGCGCAGGCGCTCCATGACGAGGCTCCCGATGCGACTGGTCGCGATCTCCCGCTCCTCGGCATCGTGCAGCAGCGTTTCGATCTCGTCCACGATTGCGTCGAGCCGCGCCGGCGGCACCGGCCGCTTCTCGCAGGCTTTGACCAGGCCGGCCCGCAGCTTCTTGCGGTCGAAGGCTTCCCGGCGCCCGTCGTTCTTGACGACCATGTAGGGGATCTCTTCGATCGTCTCGTAAGAGGTGAACCGGCGTCCGCAGGAGACGCACTCCCGGCGCCGGCGAATGACTTCTCCTTCCCGACTCTCCCGCGAATCGACCACCCGGTCGTCCGAGGCGCCGCAGAAGGGACATTTCATGCGGCTCCTGAGGCATGCGGCGGACGGCGTGAAACAAAGGGCATGGCCGCTATCTTCTCCCGTCTGCCCCCGCACGTCCACCTCGTGGCTCGGGCACCGATCCCCTGCCGGCCGTCCGTACCGTGCGTGTGGAAAGGGCCGCGAGCCCGATCAGGGTAATCGGTATGAAGGAGACCGCCCATGCCAGGACGGCGACGCCCGAGGCCGGAGCGAGCGTCACGCCGTAGAAGTGAGTCAGAGCGTACTGCACGGCGGCCTGGTAGGAGCCTATCCCGCCTGGCGTGGGCACGGCCAGGCCGAGCACCGCCGCACAAGTCACGACGGCAGCGGAGGAAAACGGCAGGACGATGTGGAAGGCCCGCATCACCGCGTAGATCTGCACGTTGATGACGAGCCACATCAGAAGCGACGATCCCACGACGGAGAAGATCAGCCGCGGGTCGGACAGCGAGGCGAACCCCTCCGGGAACGCGACGAGGGCCGCTCGCGTGCGCGCCCTCCACCTCTCGGGCAGGCGGTGCGCCAGGCGGTCGAAGAGCTTCTCGGTCGCCTCCCGCCGCAGCAGGAGGAGCAGGGCAAGGCCGATCAGCACGAAGAACAATCCCGCCCCGACGAAGGCGCCCGTGCGCAGCATCGCGAAGGCGGCGTGGCTGGCGGTCGAGCCGGGAAGGCCCAGGGCCACGGCGATCAGGAAAAAGAACACGACGGATCCGCCGTCCAAGGCGCGCTCGAACAGGATCGAGGCGAGCAGGGCCGAGAAAGGCAGGCGTCGCATCCGGGAGAGCAGCGCCGGCCGGATGACTTCTCCCACTCGGGCGGGAAGGTTGTTGGCAGCGAAGCCGACCGCGGTGGCGAGGAACGCCGGCAGCAAGGGGACGCGGCCGACCGGGCGAAGCAGCCACGTCCATCGGACCGCTCGGAGCGCGAAAGTCAGAATCGAGATGGCAAGGCTCGCGGCGAGCCAGGCTCCCGAGGCCGAGCCGATCGCTTCCTTGAGGGGTTCGAGTCGAACCTGCCGGAGAAAGAGGGCAAGAAGGACCCCCGCCAGAATCACCGAAACGGCCACCTGGACGCCCCGAGACCGGAGCATCCGGCCGATTCCCCGGGTTTCGGGGGGGACGGATGGCCCTTCCGGCCTCCCGGGAGGCACCACGGCCTTGCCGTGGATGTTCACGGAGTGGCCACTTGCTCTGTGGGTCGAAGCATTATCAAAAGGCCATTTTGCCGAAAAAAATGAGGCGAAGATACCCTGGAGCTTGACTTTCAGTCGAAATTTGGGGATTCTTTTCTTTAAATCCTCGGGAGGGATGTTTTATGTCCAAGAAGGCGCCCTGGTTCGCGGCGCTTCTGGTAGGGGCGGGTCTGGCGGGCCCTGCGAGCGCGCAGACGGTCCACCGGGAGGACCGCGGCCCGCTCGTCGTGGATCGCGGGAGTGGGTATGTCGCCGGACCGATCCTCGTCGTCGATGGGCCTCAGGACGGGCAGACCGTGTCGGGAGTCGTGTCGGTCAGCGGCTTTGTGCTCGACATGAACTCGATCGACAAGATCGAGCTCTTCATCGACACGGTCGACATCCCCGTCAACCGGGCCGTCCTGAACTTCCCGCGCCCCGAGGTCATCGCGGCCTTCCCGAGCTTCGCCACCGGCCCGACCGGGAACCCCGGGTGGATCACGTCGTTTCTCGCCCGCAACTTCCTCGACGGGCAGCACAGCCTGATCCTCGCCGTCACCGAGTCGGGGGCCGCGGGCCCGATTCTGTTCGGCCCCATCCAGGTCAACGTCGACAACACGATCAATCAGGCTCCCTTCGGCAACATCGACGTCCCCGGCGCCGACTCGACCCTAGGCGCCAATGGCTCCTTCCCGGTGCTCGGCTGGGCCCTGGACGATAGCGACATCGACCACATCGACTTTCTCGTTGATGGGACGATCGTCGCGACGGCCGTGGGCAGAGGGGGCGTGGGCAATGCGGTTTTCGGCGGGACGCGGCCCGACATCTATGCGGCGTTCCCGGACTTTCCGGGGCCGCTGCCCAAGTCGCTCTACTCGGGATTCCTCGCCAACCTCGACTCGACGCGCCTGCTCGGCGGAATGCACGAGCTCCTCGTCCGCGCCTACGACGACCAGGGCGCCGGGAACGATATCGGAACCCGGATCTTCCAGGTCGAAAACGTCGGAGGCCTGCTCGGGCCGTTCGGCGTGTTGGATTACCCGCTGGACGAGGCAACGCTGATCTGTGGGCCGGGGGTCACGATTTCGACGGGTGGAGGCTGTCCATCACCCTGTGTCCCGGGCGGCGGCGGCGGCGGTCCCACGCCGGCCGCCTTCTTCCCGAACATCGTGCGAGGCTGGGCACTGGACGTGGGCGCGCGCCTGGACGCCGGCCAGGTCTCCTACGTCGAGCTCTTGCTCGACGGGTCGATCGTTGCCAACACCCGGACGGACTGTGTGGTCGGCGGCACCACCTTCAACAATTGCTACGGAGTGAACCGGCCCGACGTCGCGCACAACTATCAGGGCTACGTGAACGCCGCCAACTCGGGCTTCCGGTTCGCCTTCGGGCTGACGCGCGACCCGTTCATCGGCCTGCTCCAGGTCATCATCCCCACCACTTTTGGCCCCGCGCTGTCGAGCTACACGGTGCCGGGCAAGCACACGCTTTCGGTGCGCGCCGGAGACGAGGAGGAGACGGTCTCCGAGTTCGGCGCGATATCCGTTGACATCACGTGCGACACGACCGTCACGACTCCCGACAAGGCGTCCTTCGGGAACATCGACGCACCGGGCCCCGAGCAGTTCATCAACGGGCTCTTCACGGTCTTCGGGTGGGCCTACGACTTCGACTCGGGCGTGACGAGCGTGGACATCGAGGTGGATGGCTTCTTCAAAGCCAACCTGAACAAGCCTGCAGGGACCTACGGGCTCCGCCGGGACGACGTCGTCGCGACCGACAACCGGGTGCCGACGCCGTTCGTCGGTTTTGTCTACGCGCTCGACACGACCCTGCTGGGGGACACGGAGCACGACCTGACGGCATACGCCTTCGACCCTGCGGGCCACCGCACCCTGATCGGGCGCCGCAAGTTCGTGGTTTTCAACAACACGAGCACCAAGCAGTAAGAGTTCGCCGCCTCCTGGAAGAAGGCCCCGCTTGCGCGGGGCCTTTTGTTTCGAGCCCTCAACCCCGTGTACCGGTGCCGCGATGGTTCTCTTGCATCATTCCCAGGGCTCCCTGCTCCGGCAGGATCGGGTCGAATGTGGACGGCCGCGCTGACGGGGGTCGCCGCTTCGGGCATGACGGGAGGGAGGGATGAGCGCGCAGGAGCCGAAGAAGGTCCGAGCAACGGATTCCGGTCCGGCCTGGCATGCTCGGCCGGTCGCGGATGTGGCGCGGGAGCTCGGAACGCACGCCGAAACGGGTCTTCCCGATCGGAGTCTGCCCACGCAGTCCTTAGCTCCGGCGCCTGAATTCGTCGCCTCCCAGGGGGCCTGGCGGATCTTTTGGAAGCAGCTCCACGGCGGCGTCATCCTGGTCCTCCTCGCCGCGACGGCCGTCTCGCTCGTCCTCGGGCACACGGGAGATGCCCTCGCGATTGCGGCCTCCATTGTTTTCTCCGTCGGGTTCGGCACCATCACGGACTGGCGTGCCGAGCGCGCGCTCGAGGCCCTGCGAACGCTTTCGGCGCCGACGGCGCGGGTCATCCGGGGCGGGCTCGAGAACGAAATTTCGGCGACCGAGATCCGCCGGGGCGACATCGTCGTCCTGTCCCCTGGGCAGATCGTCGCGGCAGACGGCCGCCTGGCGGCGACGCACGACCTGCAGATCGACGAATCGGCCTTGACCGGCGAGAGCGTCCCCGTCGCCAAGGCTCCGGAACCCGTGCGAGCCTCCGCGCCGCTGCCGGACCGCACGAGCATGGCCTATGCCGGCACGACGGTCGTCGGTGGCTGGGCTCGCATGATCGTCACGGGAGTGCGCGGGGAGACGGAGCTCTTCCGCATCGGGCGGCTGGTCGCCGAGCAGAAACGGGAGCCCACGCCGCTCGAGCGCCAAGCCGAGCAGCTGGGCCGCCGGCTCGCCGTTTGCGTCGTCGCCCTGTCGGCGCTGGTCACGCTGCTCGGCTTGCTCCGCGACCGGCCCTTCTGGCTCATGCTCGAGACCGGCGTCATTCTCGCCATTGCGGCGATCCCCGAAGGGCTCCCCGCCGTGACCACGATCGCCCTCGCGGCGGGCGTACGTCGGATGGCGCGCGCGCGCTGCCTCGTCCGGCGCCTCGCCTCCGTCGAGACACTCGGCTGCACTTCCGTAATCTGCACAGACAAGACCGGCACGCTCACCGAGAACGCGATGCGCGTGACGCGGGTTCTGCTGCCGGGGAGGGCGCTCGACGTGACCGGCTCGGGTTATTCCCCCTCCGGGGAGTTCCTGGAAGCCGGGCGGCGCGTCGACCCCGGCGCCGATCCTCGGCTGCGGCGCTTGCTCGAGGTCGGCGCGATCTGCAACGACGCCCGGCTGGAGTCCCACGACGGCTGGCATATCCACGGCTCCTCGACCGAAGGCGCTTTGCTCGCGCTCGCCCTCAAGGGCTGCGTCGATCCGGCCGTGCTCTCTTCCGGTCTCGAGAGACTGCGTGAGATCGCCTTCTCCTCAGATCGCAAGCGCATGACGGTCGTGGCCCGCGACGCGGGAGGCCGCCTCTGGTCGTATGTGAAGGGCTCGCCGGAAGTTCTTCTGGGTCTCGCCGTGCGGGTGATGGAACCGCACGGCGAGGAGTCGATCGGCCCCGAGCTGCGCGCCCGACTCTCGAAGCAGGCTCGGGAGCTTGGCGAGGGGGGACACCGCGTGCTCGCCTTCGCGCTACGGCTTCTGGAGCCCTCCGATCCGCCGGATGCCGCCGAGCGGAATCTGACATGGGTGGGGCTCGTCGGCCTCATCGATCCGCCCCGGGAAGGGGTTCGCGAGGCGATCGAAGCGCTGCGCGGAGCCGGAATCCGGACGGTGATGGTCACCGGCGATCAGAAAGGCACGGCCATGGCGGTTGCGCGGGAGCTAGCCATCGCGGGGCCCGGCGACCTGTGCGTCGACTCGGAGGAACTCTCCCGGTACGTCGACGAGCGCCGCTGGGCCGATTTGCGAGGCACGGCGGTCTTCGCGAGGGTCTCGCCCGAGGACAAACTCTCGATCGTCCGCGCGCTCAAGGAGGCGGGCCAGGTTGTGGCGATGACCGGCGACGGGATCAACGACGCGCCGGCGCTCAAGGCCGCCGACATCGGGATCGCGATCGGCCGCCGCGCCGCCGACGTCGCCCGCGAGGCCTCCGACCTGATCGTCACCGACGGCGACTATCGGACGCTGCTGGACGCCGTCGCGGAAGGACGCCAGATCTACGCCAACATCCGGCGTTCCGTGCATTTTCTTCTGTTGTGCAGCTTCGCGACGATCGGCCTTCTGTTCGCTTCGGTCGTGACGAATCTGCCGCTGCCGTTGAGCCCCCTGCAACTGCTCTGGTTGAACCTCGTGGTTCACATCTTTCCGGCCATTGCCCTGGTTCTCATTCCGGGCGAGCCCGACGTGCTCACGCGCCCGCCCCGCGACCCGAGTGAGCCGCTCTTGACCTGGCGGGCAACGGGCGGGGTCGGGATCCGGAGCTTGGTGGTCGCGGCGGCGGCGCTCTGGATCTTCACCGTCGGGGGAGGCAGAGACGGCGGTCCGCGAAGCCAGACGCTCGTCATGTCGACGCTCGCTCTGACGCTGCTCGCTCAGACCTTCGCCGGACTGTCCGAAAGCCGGCCATTCTGGAAGATGACCCCGAGTCTATCGGCGCCGTTCTGGCTGGCCCTGGCGGGAGGCCTCGGAATCCAGATTCTCGCCGTCCACTGGGCGCCGCTTGCCTCCGTCCTGGCAACGGTCCCTCTCGGCGCCGGAGACTGGCTGCGGCTCGCCGGGATGTCGGCCGTCGCGCTCGGTGTGGTTGAAGCGGTCAAGGCTTCGGCTCGGGGACCGGCGCGCGCGTCGGATCCGTCCGGACGCGCCGCAAGGCCTTCGTCCCAGGCCCCTGGCCCCTGATCCACGACCCCGGTCAGCTCCTCGCCGCCCGGGCCTGATTCGCCTTCTTCGGTAGTGCCGCGATTCGGGCCGCCTCGTCGAAGAGCCCCAGGGCCTGCTGAATCTGGCTGTCTCCCGCGGCCCGCGCCTTCCAGCCGGACTCGAGGCCGTACTTGACGTTGACCATGTCCACCCGAATCGCGAGGTCGGTCAGGCTCTTGTTGGGGTCCTCGTTCCACTGCCGCTGCAGCTCCCCGGCCGTCGAGAACTTCGACGCCTCGCAGAACTGGAAGAAGGCGTCGCGCACAGCCGGCGTCACGGCGAAGTCGGGAGTGACGTCGGGGTGCTTGGAGGTCCAGTCCACGGCGAAGCTGAAGGTCAGGCCGCGGGCCAGGATCTGAGCGAGCAGCTTCGAGTCCCGGTTGTCGTTTTTCGCCATGACGTCTGGCGTGATGCCGCCCGCGGCGTAGACCACGCGGCCTGCCTCGGTGTAGAAGACCTCGCCCGACTTGCGGGGCGCTTCCTCGGCCGCGGGGGCGTTGGATGCGTCCCCGTCCTCCGGATTCACGTAGGCGAGCAAATCGCTGTAGTCCCTTTGGATCCAGCGCCCGGAGGGGGTGTAGTACCGCGCCGTCGTCAGCGCGAGGCCGGCGCCGTAAGGGAGCGTGTAGACGCTCTGCACGAGGCCCTTGCCCCAGGTCCGCTGCCCGACGATCACGCCGCGGTCATGGTCCTGGATGGCCCCCGCGACGATCTCGGAGGCGGACGCCGAGCCGCGGTTGACCAGCACCACGAGCGGGCTGTCGAAATGCGCGCCGTCTCCCGGCGCGTAGTACTCCTGCGCCGAGGAGGCGGTGCGCCCGCGGGTGTAGACGATCTTCGCGCCCTTGGGCAGAAACAGGTCGGCCACGTCCACGGCCTGGTCGAGCACGCCGCCCGGGTTGCCGCGCAGGTCGAGCAGCAGCCTTTTCATCCCCTGCTTCTGGAGCTTCTCGATCGCAGCGATGAGCTCATGGCTGGAGGTGTGGGTGAAGTCGCGCAGGAAGACGTAGCCGGTCTCCGGTCCAATCAGGAAGGCGTAGGGCACCGACAGCGTCGGAATCTCGGCCCGGGTGATCGTCATCCGGATCGGCTCGTCCAGGCCGGGCCGCCGAATCGTGATCGTGACCGGCGTGCCCTTGGGGCCCCGGAGCTTGCGGACCACCTCATCGGTCGAGACGTCCTCCTTGAGCTCCTCGTCCTCGACATGGGTGATGATGTCTCCCGCCCGGACGCCCAGCTTGAACGCCGGCGTGCCCTCCATCGGGGCGATCACGGTGATGTGACCCATGCGCTTCTGAATCTGGATCCCGAGGCCGAAGAAGGAGCCCTGCTGCTTCTCCCGCATTGCCGCGTAGTCGTCCGGTTCGAGGAAGGTCGTGTGTGGATCGAGCCGCGAGAGCATCCCGTGGATCGAGGCGTAAACCACCTTCTCCGGCGGGAC
>JBGPCK010000122.1:0-9036 GCA_041481715.1 Thermoanaerobaculia bacterium
TAAACTTCCCGCGGAGGTGCCGGTGTCCATTCGCATAAGGGGTCTTTCTCTCGGTCTGCTGGCCCTTTCTCTCGGGTCCCCGGCGCTGGCTCAGCAGTTCGGGGTCGGCGCGACCTATGGCTGGTTCAACGACGTCGAGCACAGGTTCCGGCTCGAAAATTTTCGGTCGCCGGCGTGGGAAGGCTGGATCGAGAGCCGTCTCGGTGAGGAAGCTTCCCTGCGTGTCACCTACGGAACCCTGCACGCGCCGGGCGACAACGTCGGGCAGACCGTCGGGCCCTCCGAGTCGCCGATCGTGATGCCGGAATACCGGGATCGCATCCAGTACATCACGCTGAGTGTCTCCTACCTGTTCAGGGATGGCCCACTGACGACCGAGCTCTTTGCCGGAATCGGCGGGTACGGGATTCGGCCGGAATCGATCTCGCCTGCCGCGGATCCCTTTCGCGACGCCCGAGAGAGAGTCTTCGGCTGGCACGCGGGCGTGGACGGCAGCCTGCATCTTTCCGGCGGCTTTTCCCTGGTCGGCCGCGTCGCGTTTCACGGGATTCAATCCCAGACTCGGCGGTCGCTGCTGATCGCCTCGACCGGGGCGGCCTATCGGTTCTAGATCCGGCTCTTGGCCGAGACTTATTTCGGGAGACGGGGCGGGATCCCTCGCTGCGCTCGGGATGCATTTCCGCGCGCCGCTGTGCGGAAAATCACTTCTTCTCGTCGCTCTCCGAGACCAGCGGCAGCAGCGTGGATTCCTTCTTCGACGAGAGAGAGACCTGCGTGCGCACGCGGGAGACGCCCTTGATGGCGAGCAGGCGGCGCTGTAGGAAGTCGGCGAGTGTCGCCGGGTCGGCGGCCTTCACCTTGAGGCGATAGGCGTAGTCGCCCGCGATGTAGTGGCACTCCTGAACGCCTAGCAGCTTCTCCAGGTCGTCGATGAAGCCCTTCTCGAATCGGGGATGCTCGAGCGACACGTCCACGTAGGCGGTCAACGGAAACCCCATCTTTTCGTGATCGAGCAACGCCACGAATCCCTTGATCATGCCGTGGCGCTCCATCTTCTTGATTCGCTCGTTGACCGAGGGGGTGGTCAGCCCCACGGCCCCGGCGATCTTGGCCTGTGAGAGCTTGCCGTTACGCTGGAGCATGTCCAGAATGCGGAGATCGATTTCGTCGATCGTCATCCAGAAGCCCTTATAAGATTAGAAGGTATATCGGTTACCCCTAATATTATTAGACCGCACCAGGGTGTCAATAGGCAAATTTCGGCGTCGCTATAATGCCGTCGCCACATGAAAAAACGCGATTATTACGAGGTTCTCGGGGTCTCCCGGGGGGCGTCGGAGGCCGAGATCAAGAAGGCCTATCGGCGCCTGGCCCGAAAGCTCCACCCGGACGTGAACCCGGGGGACAAGGGCGCCCAGAAGAAGTTCCAGGAGGTCCAGGAGGCCTACGGAGTGCTTCGAGAGGCCGAGAAACGGCGGGCCTACGACCGTTTCGGGCACGCCGGACCGGCTGGAGGCTTTGACCCCGGAGCGGCGGCCGGAGCGGGGCCGGGAGGTTTCGGGGGCTTTCCGAGGGGTGGCTCGCCGTTCGAGGGATTCGAGTTTCAGGCCGGCGACCTCTCAGACCTCTTCGGCAACATCTTCGGAGCGGGCGGCCGCCGTGTCCGTACGCAGCCCGAGAAGGGAGAGGACGCCGCCGGCTCGATCGAGATTCCCTTTCGCGATGCCGTGCTGGGCGGGATGGCCTCGCTCGCGATTCGCCGGGATCGCGCCTGTGAGAAATGCGGAGGCACCGGACGCATAGGCCGCAATCCCTGCCCGGTGTGCCACGGGACGGGCCGCGTCGCGCAGTCGGAGACCGTGAAGATCAAGATTCCCGAAGGCACCGAGAACGGCGGTTCGATCCGCGTGCCCGGAAAGGGCGGCGACGGCGTTCTGGGCGGGCCCGCGGGTGACCTCTACGTCACGGTGCGGGTGAAGCCGCACGGGTACTTCGAGAGGCAGGGCGACGACATCCACGGCGAAGTGCCGATCACGGTCAAGGAGGCCTACGCGGGAGCCGAGATCGAAGTGCCCACGATCCACGGCACCGTGCGCGCGAAGCTGCCGCCCGGCACACAGAGCCGCCAGAAGTTTCGCCTTCGCGGAAAAGGGGTCAAGAGCCCGCGCAGCACGACGACCGGCGATCACATCTACACGGTCCGCGTCCTCGTGCCCCGCAGCGTGACGCCGGCCGGCAGCGATGCCGCGACGCTTCTCGAGTCACTCTACGAGGCGTCGGTGAGGAAGGATCTGCCGAAGGGCTTGTAGCCGTCAGATAGCTGATGGCCGACAGCTGACAGCTAATTCCGGTTCGCCATCGCGTCGACGAGCGCGACCGCCTTGTCGTAGGTCATGTCGTCGGTCAGGGCGATGGTCCGGATCGCGGACCATTGCGCTCCATCGAACCGGATGTATTGGAAGGCGCCGCCGGACTGCCAATAGAGCGTTGGGAGGTAGCTCGATCCGATTACGGTTCCTACCGACACCGATTCGGGGCCGAAGTTCGGGACCATCGCGATCGGGCCCTGGCTGGCGATCCCGACGACCGGAATGCGGCGGCGCAGCCACGTCATGTTGTCGGACCCGGGCTTGCCCAGCTCGGTCGGGTACGTCAGTCGGACGACGTACTGCTTGTCGGAGGAAAGGGAGGTGAAGCTCGCCAGAACGGCTCCGCTCGGGCCCTCGGACTGGAGCGACGGGAAGGCAAAGGAGCCGCGCGCAATGCCCAGCAGCGAGGTCGGACCCGATTCGTTGACCAGCGCGGGCAGGTTGTAGATCGCAACTTGCGAGGGATCGATGCCCTCGTCGAGGAAGAAGGACGCGTAGCGCGCCTGCACCTGGGCCGACTCTTCCCACCAGATGACCGAGAGGACCGACCGGCTCGTGTAGACGTCCGCGCCCGCGTCGTCCAGCAGGTGCACCGTCTGGTGCGTCAGCAGCATTTCTGGGTTGTAGGCCTGCGGGAAGCCGACGCTCGGGAGCAGATCGGCGATCGTCCAGACGCCCGCCCTGCTGAAAGCGAGCCGGATCTTGTTCAGCAGGGAGTTCTCTTCCCGCCAGAGGACGACCAGCGTGCCCGTCGGTTCGTCGACCGTCAGGTCGAGGCTGGTCTTGGGCATCGAGTTCGACACTCGCGGGATGACGCCGCCGGCTTGCGTGCCGTCCTGCGCGACCGAGCTCCAGATGACCGCGTAGTCGTTCGAATCGAGCCCGCTGCCGGAAAGCGCGAGCTCCGAGACGAGGCCCGTCTGGGCCTGGTAGATCGTCCCATCGGAGGTGAGCAGCGTCTTCTTCTGGACGTCGCCAAAAAGGGCGCCGGCCGGCAGCAGCAGCGCGAAGGCGAGGGCGAGGCGGCGCATCTTCACGTCAGGCCCTCAGGTTGATCATCCCCATCAGGCTGACCTGATGGAGGTAGTGTTTGAGCGCCGGGAAGTCGGGGTAGTAGTCCGCAAGCGCGTCGTACTGCGCCTCCGCCTCCGCGTCGTGGCCCATCTCGGAATAGGTCTCGGCGAGAAGGTAATGGGAGTTCTTGATCACGTCCTGTCGGCCGAACTCCTGTCCGAGCGCGAGGGCCCGCCGCCCCCAGTTCTCCGCGTCGTCGAGCTGTTTCAACTTCACGCTGGCAAAGCAGAGATCGAGCGACGGATAGTCCATCGCCTGCCGCGCACCGAGCTCGTCGAGCAGAGTCAGGGAACGCCGCACGAGGGGTATCCCCTCCTCGAGGTGGTCGAGCGCGATGTGGCAATAGCCCAGGTTGTCTTGCGCCACGGCGGCCGGGCGCGAGAGGCTTTCCCCTTCCGCATCGAAGCGCGTGAGGGCCTCGGCGAAGAGGTCGCGCGCCGCCTCGAAGTGGCTCTCGTGCAGCTCCAGGCCAGCCAGCAGGTTGAGCGAGGAGCCGGTCAGCTCCTCGAAACCGAGCTCACGGCTCTTGGCCAGTGCGGTCTGGGCGTAGAAGCGAGCGCGGGTGTATTCGCCACGGGCTTCGTGCGCGTTGGCAGAAACGTAGGCCGCGAGCACCCCGTTGAAGCTCGAGGGGTTGCGAAGAACGATCTCCTTCAACCGGGCCAGATCGAAGTCGCGGCGATCCATCTCGATCAGGGTCGTGGCGCGATTGCAGGTGAAGAGGTCCTCCAGGTCGCGATCCTTCCAGGACCGCGCCAGGCCCAGGCCGTCATCGTAGAGAGTCAGCGCCCGCTCGTAGTCTCCCGACCAGATCGCCTCCCGGGCGGTCTTGCGTAGGAACTCAAGATGTTTGCGGCGCTCGTTCACGGCTTATGGGTTCGCAACCCACCATTGTAATGCCTGGCCGCGGCGTCTCACGACTTTTCCTCGGAGGGAGGCTCTGCCGCAAGGCCTTTCTCCGGATCCTGCTCCTGCAGTCTCTTGAATCGGACGAAGTCGCGTACCTCTCGACGTGCTTCCTCGGACAGATCTCGAAAATCCGTGACCAAGTCATTGGCCTCGGGATCCACGGGGCGCTCGGTCTCCCCGAAGAACTCGCCCATCTTCAAATCGAAGACCTGGAGGATCTTGAAGAGCGTGTCGAGGCCGACCTTGTACTCCCCCTGCTCCATGCGCGAAAGATCCGACTGGGCCACGCCGATCTTCTCGGAGAGCTCCGTTTGCGTGAGGTGGCGTCCCTTGCGCAACTCGCGAATGCGGGAGCCTACCAGGTGAACCTTGCGGGGGGAATGTGGCGACGACATAGGCAAAGTAGGAATGCTATTGCACCATAAACGTGAGTCAATATAATGCTCCCCCCTGGACGGATGTCAAGCGAGAAAAAGCGGCTCGCCCGCAAGCTTTTCCTGCTCAAGGAGATGGTCGTTCGGGACCTGAGGTCCCGATATGCGGGCTCAGGGCTCGGCATCGTCTGGGCCTTCGCGAACCCGATCCTCTGGATGGTGCTCTACACACTCGTTTTTTCGGTGATCCTCCGGGTGCAAAGCCCTCCGGGTTTCGCGGGCTTCCCCGAGTTCCTCTTGGCGGGGCTTCTGCCGTGGATGGCGGTTCAGGAAGGCGTCTCCCGCTGCGCAACGGCTCTGACCGATAACGCCGCCATGGTCAAGAAGACCGTCTTTCCCATCGAGACGCTCGTGCTTTCCATCGTGATCGCCGCGGTCGTCAATCAGCTCATCGCCTTCGCCGTGTTCGGCGCCTATCTCGCCGCGATCGGCCATCTGTCCTTGCCCTGGGCATTGCTCGCGCTTCCGGCGCTCGTCGTCCAGACCGCGCTCACGTTCGGGCTCGGCTGCCTGGTCGCGACGGTCGCGACGTTCATCCGGGACGCCGTGCCCCTGATCGGGATCGGACTGACCGTCGTTTTTTACGCCACCCCGGTCGTGTATCCCGCCGACATGGTGCCCGCACGCATGCGCTTTCTCCTCGAGGCCAATCCGCTCGCGCATCTGACCGCCTGGTATCGGGACGCCTTCACACTGCACCGTTTCCCCGACGCCGGCTCCGTGCTCTTCACGGTCCTTTTCGCCGCGGCGGCGGTCGCAGCGGGCGCGACGCTCTTCCGGCGGGCCCGGCCCCACTTTGCCGATCTCATTTGAGCGTCCTCCTTCGACGGGCGAACGCCGAAATGTTTTGGAGATTCCATTGTTGACAAGCCTCGGATTTCGCCGCCTTTGATGATGGACCACCGTCGACTCCAATAGCAGGTTGCTGAAAAAGGGTGTGGGATGGCGTTGCGAGCGCCGCGGGGTCAGATGCCAGGAGACGCGGCTTTCGGCTGCGGCGGTCGCCTTGCGACCGGCAGCCGAGAACTTCTAATAGGCCCCGGAGGAAACCGGCCCCCGTTTAGACTCTCTCGGCCGCCGTTCGCAGAGCGAACGCCCGCGGCCGACAGCCCCGGACGCGACGCCCGCATCCATTTTTCAGCAGCCTGCTAGGAGGTTTCGTGAAAAAGTTTCCAGTCCTCGTTCTGTTCGCGGCGTTCGCCCTCTCGTGCTCGAGCTCTTCGAAGTCCGGCGAGCCGGCCTCGGTTCGGGCGCCGCTGGCGGGTGCGCCGACGCCGACACCCACGCCGAGCGCCCTCAAGAGGCTCAATCCCGACATCGTCGAGGAGACCGCGACGTATACGGTCGAGCGCTACAGGAAGTCGGACTACATCAGGGTCGACGCTACCCACATCCGGCATCCGGTGATCCCCCGCGACGTCGAATTCTTCAAGGAGGACGACACGTACTACTACGTCTACAACCCGAAGGTTCCCTCGGCGGAGGAGCGGGGCGAGCCGGCCACGACGGAGAAGGCGAATCCGCCGGTGCCCCCCCTGGCCCCGACCCCGGCCAAGGCGCTCGCCGACTACGGGATGCCGGAAGAGGACTTTGAGGACCTGACGCCGGCCCGAGTCCATGCGAACTTCCGCCTGGAGGAGGTCGCGGGCAGCGGTCTCCCGACGAAGGGGATGTGGCGGCACTCTTTCGTTCTGGCGGACATCAACGGAGACGGGATTCCGGACGTCGTCTCGCCTCCCTCGCGCCTGGGCGCGGACACGACGCTTCAAGTCTTCCTCGGGGACGGTCAAGGAAAATTCGCACGACAGAAGCTCACGTACACGGAGGACGGCAAGCCCAAGTCCAACTTCGGCGTTCTTTACGGCGGCGTTGCGGTCGGCGACATCGACGGCGATGGCAAGCTCGATGTCGTCATCGCCTCGCACACCGGCGGACTGGTCTCGCTCTTCGGCGAAGGAGAGGGGCGGTACACCGTCGTGCGCAAGGGGCTTCCCGGCCGCGAGTTCTCCACGCAGGCCGTGGCCCTGGTTGACGTCAACGGCGACGGCAAGCTCGATATCGTGGCCTCGGCGGATACCTATGAGCTCGGGGCCTCGAACTGGGATCCTCACCAGGTCCGCGTGTACCTGTCCGACGGCGCGAGAGGATGGAAGTATGCCCCGGACGCGCTGATCGACGCGGCCTACTCCAACTCCATCGCCGCCTGGGACTACAACCACGACGGCAAGCTCGACGTGCTGACCGGAAGTCAGGCTTACGGAGCGGTCCAGCTGCTCTGGAAAAACGAGGGCAACGGCAAGTTCACGACCGGCTACTTTCCTCAGATCGAGATCCACGGCTTTCATTTCGCCATGGCCCCGGGCACCTTCGGCAAAGAGAGGCTGGCCGCCTTCGCCGACGCGTTCACCAGATCAACCAACGCCCCCAAGCGGCTCGAGGCCGAGGGCATCTCGGTGTATTCCTTCGAGAGCGGGGCCTGGACGCGCCATCGGATCCTGCGCAAGAAAGACGGGAAGAGCTCTCTCTACGCGCTGGCCATGGGAGACCTGGACGGCGACGGCTTGGACGACGTCGTCTTCGCCGATTCCTCCGACCCGTCTCGCCTGCGCATCTTCTTGCAGCAAGCGGACGGAAGTTTCAAGGAGGCCGACGACAACCAGGAGCCTCGGCTCGACTCGCCCGGCCAGTGCGTCCGTCTGGCCGACCTCGACCGAGACGGCCGCCTCGACATCGTCGTATCGAAAACGTATGGGAGCGGGCGCCCGCAAGACCCCGGCGGGTGGACGGTTTACCTGAATCGGAAGTAACCCACTGAAAATACGAGCATTTGTCGCGAAAAGATGACCCGCCAGCATATTTAGTGCGTTTTTCTCTTGACTCGGAGCCCATTCAGGTCCGAAGATCTCGACAACTACAAGGCCCAGAAGGTTCTTGTGAAACTGACTTAACTTGCGAATTTGACAAATTGATCTTCGGGAGGTGATGCGATCGCGCGAGGGAAGGAAATCTCAAGCGTGTGTTTTTTCCCCGGTCAACAGTAACGAGGAGATCTCAATGAAGAAAACCTTTGTAACGTGCATGGCGATTCTCGCCTTGTTCGCAATTGCGGGCAGCGCGGGCGCCATCACATGCACGGTCGACCAGCGTCCCGCTGCGACGCTGCTCATTCCGCGCTTCGCGGTTTCCCTCAACCTCGATTCCACGGTGGACAATTCTTCACCGACGGCCATCGACACGCTCGTCGCGATCGGCAACGCCTCCTCGGCGCCGATGATCGCGCACGTTTCGGTGTTTAACACGCGGTCAACCCTCGTCCTCGACTTCAACGTGGCCCTGACCGGCTTCGACGTTCAGACCTGGAGAATGTCGGACGTTCTCGCGGGCAACCTGCCCTCGACGCCGATCGACAAGCTCCATCAGGGGCCCGACACGTCGCATGATCCTTCTGTCGACGACGCGTGTCAGCGCAATCCTCTTGCGGCCGTTTACCCGGTCGGCTACCTCCGCGTGCGGCCTCCGTGCGACGCGAGTGATCCGATTCCGCCCTGCCAGTCGAGCCTGGCGGCGAACCCGGACGACGACAATCTCGCGACGGCTGCCTACCCGATCCCGGCCTGGCCGCCCGGCAGCTCCTTCGCCAAGCAGGTCGTCGACTCGCTCGACGACACCGACGACGCTCTGGGCTGCGGCACCGGCAACGTTGACGGCATCACCGCCGGCAACGCGGTCGGCTACATTACGGTCGACCACGCCAACTACTGCAGCATCTCGAACCCGGCCGAAGCGGCCTACTATGCGCAGGACGCGCTCGGGAACGAGAACAACCTGTTCGGCGACATCATCTTCCTGAGCCACGCCGGCATCGGAACGTACGGCATGGCCGCGGTTTCCATCGAGTCGGATCCGGAATTCGGCGCGCAGCAAGCGGGTGGTCCCCGGATGCGCACCTTCTACGCGCGTTACTGGGATCCGGCGACGGAGCCCCCCTGCCAGAACTGCACCCCCGGTCCGGACGGCACGGACAACGACCTGTCCTTCAACGCTCCCTGGGACGTCGGCTTCGGCGACGAGCGCGAGCCCCTCGGTCTGAAGTGGGCGGCCCGCTACTTCACGGTTCCCGCCGCGGTCATCTCGTCCATCGACGTTTGGCGTGCGGGTAAGGGTTCTCCGTCTGGTTCGCTCGTTGACCTGACCGACGGCGGCGACTGCGACGACGTCGAGCCGACCGTTCAGCTCAACTTCTTCGATGA
>JBGPCK010000123.1:0-8929 GCA_041481715.1 Thermoanaerobaculia bacterium
CGGCCGGCATCGCCGTCATGACGACCGTCAACATCCAGCACTTCGAATCGGTTCAGGAGATCGTCTCGCGGGTAACCGGCGTGGAGGTCCGGGAGCGCGTGCCGGACCGGCTCCTGCGCCAGGCCGACGCCGTGGTCAACGTGGACCTTCCCTCCGAGGAGCTCATCGAGCGTCTCCGGGCGGGCAAGATCTATCCGACGGAGCGCATCTCGGCAGCGCTCCAGAATTTCTTCACCGAGGAGAACCTCGCGTCGCTACGGGAGCTGGCGATGCGCCAGATCGCCGACCGACTCGAGGCCGAGCGCCGCGGCCCCGACCGTTCGGCCGCGGCCGAGCCCGTCGGGGCCAAGGCGATGGTCGCGATCTCCTCCAATCCCGAGACGACGCGCCAGCTTCTGCGCCGCGCCTCCGCGATTGCGGGGCGATTGAACACGAACTGGTTCGCCGTCTACGTCCGGACCAAGAGAGACAGCCCGCAGCGGATGAGCGCGAGGGACCATCGCCTCCTCTCGGAGAACGTCACCCTCGCGATGGAGCTCGGCGCCAAGGTCGTCTGGTTGCAGGGAGAAGACGTGGCGGTTGAGCTGTTGCGCTTCGCTCGGGAGCAGGGTGTGACGCTCGCGATCCTGGGCAAGAGCCGGCGTCCGGCGTTCCTGCGCCCCTTCCAGCACAGTCCCATCGACCTGTTCGCGAGGCTTGGCACGGGGATCGACGTCTACCAGATCGAGACGAGGAGCCCCTGACCCCGCGCCGAAATCCTTGAGAACCGCCGCGCCGCGGGACTATGCTTTCCTCAGGAACTTTCAGGAAGAACTCTTCGCAGGTCGGGCCTCGGAAAGGAGGACTCGCATGAAGCCCATCAACTGGGGTCGAGTGATCATGGGCGGTATCGCGGCCGGCGTTGTCGTCAATGTCTCCGAATACGTGCTGAACGAGATCGTGTTCAAGGCCCAGATGGAAGAAGCGATGAAGGCGCTCGGCAAGGGAATGCCCACGGGCGGCGGCGTCATTGCAGTCTGGATCCTCTGGGGCTTCGTGCTCGGGATCGCCGCGGTCTGGCTCTACGCGGCCATTCGACCGCGTTACGGCGCCGGACCCGCCACGGCGGCGCGCGCCGGGCTGGCCGTTTGGGTGCTCGCGGATCTTCTCTCGGCCGTCGCCTTCTCGAACCTGGGACTCTTCCCCATCAGCGCCGTGATTCTCATCTGGACGCTGGTCGAGGCGATTCTGGCGACCAACGTCGGCGCGTGGCTCTACAAGGAGGAGGCGGCGTAAGTGCGGGCCGTTCCGCTCAGTCGGAGGTGGGCAGATCGTACGCGGCGATCTTTTCCCCCTTCAGGTACTTCTCGAACCAGTTGACGATGTGCTGCAGCCGCTCGACGCGGTGGCGCGGCTGGCCGGACCGCGACAGCTCGTGCGTCTCGCCCGGAAACACGATCATCGCCGTGGGCCTCTTTAGCGCCTTGAGAGCCCGAAACATCGCCTCGGCGCCCTGCCCCGGCGGCGTGCGCTCGTCCCGCTCGCCCACGGTCAGCATCAAAGGCGTCTGAATCTTCTCCGCGAAACGCACGGGCGAACGCGCTAGGAACTCCTGGGGGTCCTGGAACGGATAGGCTCGGAACCATGTGGGCCGGAAGAGCGTGAAGTCCGCCGTGTACCAGAAGGACGCCCAGTCGGCCACCGAGCGCTGCGAGACGGCCGCCGCGAAACGCGTGGTCTGCGTAACGACCCAGTTGGTCAGCAACCCTCCACCCGAACCGCCGGTGACTCCAAGCCGCTTCTCGTCGATGTAACCAAGCTTGAGGAGCTCGTCGACGCCCGCCATCAGATCCCTGTAATCGTCGCCCGGGTACTTGTACTGGATGACATTGCCGAACTCCTCGCCGTAGCTCGTGCTGCCCCGCGGGTTGGTGTAGAAAACGACGTAACCCTTCGCCGCCATCCACTGAAATTCGTGGACGAACGTGTGCCCGTAGGCCGTATGGGGACCGCCGTGGATCTCCAGAATGAGCGGGTACTTCTTCGAAGGGTCGAAGCCCGGCGGTTTGAGGATCCAGCCGTTGATCTTGCGGCCGTCGAAGCTCGCGTACGAGATTTCCTCCGGGGTCGCGAGGGAAAGCTCCTCGAAGAGCGCGTCGTTGTGGCGCGTCACTTGCGTGAGCCTCTTCGTCGCGACGTCGAAGACGTAAAGGTCGCCGATGTGCGTCGCGTCGGCGATCTCGAGGACGAGCCTCGACCCGCCGGGAGTCGCGGAGATCGAGAAGACGTCGTGATCTCCGTCGGTCAGCGGCTCCATCTTGCGCGTCGCGACGTCCAAACGCACCAGGTTCGACCGGCCGTGCCGCGTCGTTACGAGCAGCAGCGAACGGCCGTCGCGCGTCCACACGAGCGGCGCCCGCCCTCCGCCCCGGGGCGGGTGCTGATCGCCGATGACGTTGCTGCCGATTTCGAATTCCTCGCCGGGCGTCAACGCCGTGGCCTTCCCGCCGGCGTACAAGAAGACATCCCCGCGCGTGTAGGACTGCGCCTGCGGCGGATTGAGGGAGCCCGCCAGGGCGAAGATCTTTCCGTCGGGCGACGGCACGGCCTGATCGATCGGGCCGGAGATGTCGACGGCCGTCTCGATCCGGCCGCCAGCGGCGGGCACGGCGTAGATGTTCGAGTCGGGCGGGTCGTAGTAGGGCTCGACGACCCGATCCGAATTGAAATAGATCTTCGAGCCGTCGGCGCTCCAGAAGGGATCCTTCTCGTCGAAGACGCCGGTCGTCATCGGCCGCGCCTGCCCGGGACCGTCGGCGTTGCCGGAGACCGGAACGGTCCAGATGTGTTCCGGATGCTCGAAATCGAGCCATCCTTTGCCGTTCTCGCGGAAGACGGCGCGGGTGACGACGTGCACGTCGCTCTTCTCCTCCTTCTTCTCGGGAGCCTTCCCCTTCTCCTTCGCGCGGCGCTCTACCTCGAGCTCATCTTCCGTGGTGCCGCTCGTGAAGGCGATCGTCAGACCCGAAGGGGACCAGACGGGCGCCGAGGCGCCGCGGGGCAAGTCGGTCAGGGGGCGGGCTTCCCCTCCGTCCAGGGAAAGAAGGAAGATCTGGGGCTTGTCCTTCTCGCCCGGGGCGCGCAGGAAAGCGAGCGTGCGCGAATCGGGCGACCAGCGCGGAAACGAGTCGTGCGGGCCGGACGTCAAACGCCGAGGCGCCGCGGACTCCGATGTCGGAACGATCCAGAGACTCGTGTCATAGCCGTCTCTCTTCTCGTTGACCGTCACGAGGACGTAGGCGACCTGCCGGCCATCGGGCGAAATCTGTGGGACCGCGACCCACTGGAACTTGTAAAGGTCGGTCTCCGTGACGAGGCGTCTCTCGGCGGCCGGCACGTGGGCCGACGACAGGCCGAGCGCGACGAAAAGGAGCCCGAATCTTGCAGTCCGCATGAGGCCTCCCGTAAAAACCCGCGCAGCATACCTTCTCCCTCTCGCCGGCCGAGTCGCCCGTGGGGCCACGGCAGGCGCCCGCGATGTAGCATCCGCGCATGAAAAGAATCCGCGTCCTCGCCGTGGTTACCGCCTTCATCGCTCCGGCCGCCATCGGAGTTCCCGCGCCCGCCGCTCCGGCCTCCTCGGTCTATTCCACGGACCAGGGCTACGTCGACGCCAACGGTGTCCTGCTGTACTACGAAGCGTTCGGGCGCGGCCCGACATTGCTCATTCTTCACGGAGGTCCGGGCGCCTCGCACGACTACTTCCTTCCGTATCTCGTGCCGCTCGCGCGCACCCACCGCCTCGTCTTCATCGACGAGCGCGGCTCCGGCAAGTCGCAGAAGCTCGAGGACCCGAAGGGTTACACGATCGAGAACATGGCCGAGGATGTCGAGGCGGTACGCCGGGCACTCGGGCTCGACCGCGTCGATCTGCTCGGCCACTCCTACGGCGGCACCCTCGCGCAGGCCTACGCCCTGAAGTATCAGGGCAACCTCCGGCATCTGATTCTCGGCAGCACCTTTTCGAGCACGAAGGCTCTCAACGCGATCTTCGTCCGGATGAAGGAAAAGATGGAGCCCGCGCTGCGCGAGAGGATCGATCGGATGGAAAAGGAGGGCCTCTTCGGCCACGGAAAGGACTACGAGAAACAGCGCTACACGAGCGACTACATGATCGCCGCCTGGGGAGAAGGGTATTTCCCGTACGTCTATCAGAGGCGGCCGGACCCGAACTACGATCCGACCGCCTTCGGCGGCACCTCCTGGGACCTCTACCGAGAGATGTGGGGCTCCCACGGCGAGTTCGTCGTGGACGGCAACCTCGCCTCGGTCGAATACACGGACCGGCTCGTCGAGATCAAGGTCCCGACCCTCATCCTCGTCGGCGACCACGACGAGTGCGATCCTTCTCTCTCCCGCGCGATGCAGGAGAAGATCACGGGCTCGAAGATGGTCGTTCTGCCGGAGAGCGGCCACATGACCTTCGTGGACCAGCCGGATCTATTCGTGAAGACGGTCAACGAGTTTCTGGGCGCCGCGCGCTAGCAGCGCACAGGGGCCGTTCAGCGGGGCGGCAGAAGCTCAAAGGTCTCCAGATAGCGGTCCACGGCGACCTCGTTGAAGAGATCGTCACGCGCGATGAATCCGTAGTGGAAGAGCCGATCCCCCGCGACGACCGCCGACATCTTCATCTTGAAGGTCGGCCGGCCCGGCCCGGCGGACTCGAGCACCCACGACAGCCCGGTGTTGCCGCCGATCTTGAAACGGGCGGAGTCGATGAGCTTGCCACCCGGTACTTTTCTGACGAAGTCGTCGCGTAGCTTCTCCAGGACCTGCTCGGGGGCGAGGCCCTTCATTTCCGCGATGAGGTCGGCATAACTCACGACGTAGTCCTGGTCCCCGGTCTTGAGCTCGAATTGACGCATTCCTTCCGTTGTCTGAGGCTGCTCGGTCGGAGTTCCGGGAAGGCGGATCGAGAAGCCGCCCCCGGGTGGAGAGAAATCACGCCAGAGCGCCGCCTCTTCGCAAACCGAGATCCCGGCCGAAAGGGCGACGGCCAGAGCCATCCGGAGCATCGGGACCCGGCGTCGTGACGCGCCCACGACGGGATTATCGCTCCGGGACCGGATCCCGGCGGGGGGACTTACACCGCCTGGGTGTCGTCGAGGCTCGGCTGACCCTCGCGCCAGACCATCTCGAGCAGCGGCTGGAGCTCCTCGGGCGTCCGCTCCTCGGAGAAAGTCAGGCAGTGCTGGAAGGCGCCGTGCTGCACCGTCAGCGTGTAATGGAACCGGTCCTTGTCGCGCGTGGCGCGAATGGTCGGCTCGGAGACATGGGCGATGTTGGCATCCTCGACCAGGCGCCGAAGCTCGGCCGCGCGCCGTTCGTCGAGCGTCTCGGTGTCGAGCGATGCCGTGCGCTTCGCCCCGCCGGTGCCTTGGGTCCGAACGACAGAGACACGAATCGGGCTACTCATTTTCCCCGCCTCGAATTGTCGAGAGTCGCTACATTTTGAGGCCGAAGGGGGGTGCCTCGCAAGTGGGGACCGGTTAACGGGCTCGGGCCTGGGCGGGCACTCGCACCGGCCGCGCCCTTGGACCCCGGTGCGCAGACGAAAGCCCGCCCTGCTGCTCGGGCGCCCCGGGAGGTCTCTGTACCAGCCCCCTCCGGGAGGGAAGGCGAGCAGGTTGCTGAAAAAGGGTGTGGGATGGCGTTGCGAGCGCCGCGGGGTCAGATGCCAGGAGACGCGACGACGGCGATGCGGCGGCATCGCAGAGGAGCGGCGACGAGGTTTTCGGCTGCGGCGGTCGCGGACGACCAGCAGCCGAGAGTTTTCAAGACGATGGCTCGGATCCTGGCCAGAAACTCTCGGCCGCCGTTCGCGAAGCGAACGCCCGCGGCCGAAAGCCGGCTATGCGGCGGGAGGGGTTCTCCAGGCGTTCACGGCGAGAGCCCGGGCTCGTAGTTCGTGACGAATTCGAGGAATCGCACCGCCTCGAGGACGTCGTGGGCGCGGAAGCGGATCGCGTGAGCGTCGGTACGCTCGATTCCGGGCAGATACGCCAGCATCTCCGCCGGCCGGTAGTTCTTGAAGCGCAGGTCGAGTTCGACCGGCTCCTTCACGCGATAGGGCTGGAAGTCCTTCCATCTCCCGATCGCCTTCTTCGCCGTCTCGCGAATCCGGTCGCAGGCGGCCTCCGGTGTCAGCGTGCGCGCCGAGTGGAAGCCGTAGGCCCACTTCACGGTTGCGCCCTCGATGCCGGGCAGGAGTCCCTGCGCCTCCTTCACGATCGCGTCGTCCCCCGAGATCATCACGACCGGCACGTTGAAGTGACCCGCGATCGCGGCGTTCAGCCCCGACTCCGGCACCGAGACTCCGTTCAAGCGCACGTCGGCAAAGGTGGCCGAAGACATCGTGTGCGCCCGAACGCCTTGCGGGTTGATCGTGCTGGCGTGGTAGCCGATGAAGATCGCCGCGGCGAAGCTCTCGTCGATCCCCTGCATCATGGCGAGCGGCCGGGGCCAGGCGCGCACGATCGTGACGTCCTTGGGGAATCTCTCGATCAACAGACTCTCGCCGTTGCCGTGCGAGTCGGAGACCACGAACTCCGTCGCGCCCGCGGCGCGGGCCCCGTCGATCGCGGCCAGGGTCTCGTTGGTCATGAATCCGCGAAAGCGCTCGTACTCGAACCCCGGCGGGCCGAGCTGATCTCCCGTGACGACGCCGGCGATTCCCTCCATGTCGACCGAGATGTAGACCTTCATGCCCGCCCGCGCCCCGGCGGGCCGGACGAGGAGAAGAAGGAGCCCCCACAGAATGGCGCGCCGATTTCTCATCGAGATCTCCTTATGAAGCGCCGCTCAGGCGCCTCGCTCTGCCAGTTCCGCGGCCGGCGCGTTCTCATCCCGGACGGAAATCGGCTTGCCCAGCAAGCCTTCCCAACGCGCCACGACCACCGAGGCGACACAATTACCCATCACATTGACCGAGGTCCGCGCCATGTCCATCAGCTCGTCCACGGCCAGAATCATCGCGACCCCGGCCTCTCCCGGCAGATTGAACGCGGCGCAACCGGCCGCGATGATGACCAGCGCCGCGCGCGGCACGCCGGCCACTCCCTTGGACGTCAGCAGGAAGGTCAGCATCATCAGAAGCTCCGTCGCGAGCGGCATCCTTACGCCGGCCGCCTGCGCGATCGTCAGCGACGCGAGCGAGATGTAGAGCGTCGAGCCGTCCAGGTTGAAGGAGTAGCCGGCCGGGATCACGAAGCCGGCGACCGACTTGGGAACGCCGTACTCGACCATCTTCTCGAGTGCTCGGGGCAGCGCCGCCTCCGAAGAGGCCGTCGAGAAGGCGAGCAGGAAAGGCTCTCGGATCAGCCGGAAGAACTCCCGTAGAGGCGCGCGCACGATCAGAAGCGCCGGAATCAGCACCAGCAGCGTGAAAAGGATGAGCGCTCCGTAGAGCGACGCCACGAGCTTGGCGTAGGACGCCAGGACCGCGACCCCATGATGCGAAACCGAGCCCGCCATCGCGCCGAAGACGCCCAGCGGCGTCAACGCCATGACGTAGTCGGTCAACTGGAACATCACCGAGACGACCGAGTCGAAGAACTTGAGAAATGGCTCCGCCTTGCCCTTCACATGCGCCGCCGCGATCCCGATCAGCGTCGCGAAGATGACCACCTGCAAAATGTCCTGTCTGGCCATCGCGTCGACGACGTTCGAAGGAAAAAGGTGAAGCAGCGTCTCGACGAGGGTCTGGGGCTTGGCGAGATGTTCGCCCGTCGGGGGCAGCTTCAGGCCGTCGCCGGGCCGCACGAGGTGCGCGATGGAGAGGCCGATCACGAGCGCGGCCGTCGTCGCGATCTCGAAGTAGACGATCGCCTTGACTCCCATGCGCCCGACCGCCTTGATGTCGCCAGTCTTGCCGATCCCGACCACGATCGTCGAGAAGATCAACGGCACGATCAGCATCTTGATGAGGCTGATGAAAGCCTTCGACAGAAACCGGAAGCTCTCGTAGGTAGCCGGGTGCTCCGCGGCCGGGAACAAGAAGCCCGCGAGGATCCCGAGCACGAGTGCGTAGAAGATCAGCGCCGTCGACGAGAGCCAACGGGGCCGCTTGCCGGAGCGCATTTGGCGCGAAAGCCTATACGATGCCGCCCGGAATAAAGTAGACCCCGTGGATCGCGCCACACCGCTCGAAAGAGCCCCGGAATCGATCTCTGCCGGCCGCACGGTGTACTTGAAGCGCGAGGACCTTCACGAGCTCGGCGCCTTCAAGTGGCGTGGAGCGCTCCCGACGCTCGAGGCATACCGGGCCGCGGGGGCGCGCCGTGTCGTGACCGCCTCGACCGGCAACCACGGCGCCGCGACAGCCTGGGCCGCCAAGCGCCTCGGTCTGGAAGCCACGGTCTTCGTCCCGCGCGGCGCGTCGCAGGCAAAGGTGGCGCTGATCGCGTCTCTCCATGCCGACATCCTCGAGGCGGGCTCCGACTTCGACCGCGCCAAGGACGACGCCCGCACCTTCGCTCGCGAGCGCGGCCTCCCCTTCTTCGAGGACGGCGACGAGCCTGCGCAGTACGAGGGGTACGGGGCGATCGCGAGCGAGGTGCTCGATCAGTGCCCGGAGAAGCCCTCCGCGGTCGTCGTCCCGGTCGGCAACGGCGCTTTGATCGGCGGGATCGGCGAGGTTCTGCGGCGGCGCGCCACGGGCACGAAGCTCATCGGCGCCGTGGCGAAGGAAGCACCCGTCATGGAATGGTCCCACCGGGCCGGCCGCGCCGTGCCCTGCGACTCGGCGGCCACGTTTGCGGACGGCCTCGCGGCGCGCGTGGCCATTGCGCGTGCCGTCGAGGTGCTCTCCCGTGTCGTGGACCGGATGGAGCTCGTCTCGGAGCGGGACATGGCGCGGGCAGTCGGCCTCTATGCGGCGGCCGGCATCCGC
>JBGPCK010000124.1:0-8822 GCA_041481715.1 Thermoanaerobaculia bacterium
AGAACGATTCGCGACGAGGGGTCGGCCTGATTTGGGTCCGACGGGGAACGGCGGTAGCGCGCGACTTCGATATCCCCTGCGCCATTGTTGTAGTAGATGAACAGGAAACCGTTCTCTGCGTAGCGCGGGTGGAAGGCGACGCAGAGAAGCCCCCGTTCGCTGCCATTGGTGTTGATGAGCCCGCTGACGTCCAGGAAGGGCATAGGCAGGACTTGCCCGCCCGAGAGGATCCGCACGCGGCCGTTCTGGATCGTGACGAAGAGACGGCTGTCACCCGCGTTGGTGATGGCCGTGATCTGACCGAGTCCGGTCTCGACCGTCCGAAGCGTCACGACGGGCGCCGAGGCGGAACGGCGTCCCGAGAATTGCGCGCCTCCCGGCCTCGAGAGGTGCGAGGCCGCGACGGAAGCGAGCATCAGGAGCGCCGCTGCAAAGACGGGAAGGAGCGCGCGCGGTGAGAGAGGGGTCCGGGGCATGGCTGGAGTTCAAAATTCTAACACTCGGGCAAGCGGCCGGCCACGAAACGCCGAGACGGGTCAGAGCTCGAGGACCCTGTCGAGCCCGCGGTGCAAGCCGGTCAGACTGGCCACCTTGCGCACCGCAAGCAAGGTTCCCGCGACGTAGGGCGCCGCACCGGACCCGGAATCGTGGCGGATCGACAACCGCTCGTCCGGCAGGCCGAAGAGGATCTCGATCGAGGAGACGAAGCCGGGCAGCCTCACCGAATGAACCTGCGTACCGGCGAGCGTAGCGCCGCGCGCTTCCGTCATTCCGTGGGTCCGCTCGATCGGGTGCCCGACCCGCGGAGGGCCGATGCGCGAGAGGCGGGCCGCGAGCTCGCGCGCCGTTCCACTGGGCGCGTCCGGCTTGGCGGCCTTCGCATACTCCAGGATCTCCCACTGCGGCACGTGTCGCGCGGCGATCTCGGCGAAGCGCTGCAGGAGCACGGCCGTCAGCGCGAAATTGCCCGCGGCCAGGACTCCGACGCCCCGCTCCCGCGCGGCGGCGTCGATCCCGGCGAAATCCTCTTCCGTGAGCCCGGACGTGCCGATCACCACGTGCACGCCCCGACGCACCGCATCGAGCACGTTGCCCCGCACCGCCTCCGGGCTCGTGTAGTCGATCAGAACGTCGCAAGACGTGGCGAGGGCTTGCGCGACGGAACCGCTCACCGTGAGGTCGGGCGCGTCGCTTCCGAGGACGTCGGAGAGTTTCCGTCCGGCGCTCCCGCGAGAGACGGCGCCAGCGAGCTCGAGGTCGGCCGCTGCGGCGATCGCAGGCACGAGCCCGCGGCCGACCCACCCGGTAACGCCCGCCAGGCAGATGCGGATCACGGGTGGAGTCTATTAGAACAGGAGCACCAGCCCCGCGACGCACAGCACGACACCCGCGGCGTTGGCAGGCGAAAGCCGCTCTCCGAAAAACGGGAGGCCGATCGGAATCAGGATCACCGGCCGTCCGGGTGAAGCAGCGCGTAGGCCCGCACCGGGAAGCTGCCGACTCCACGGAACGGTGCCGGAACCGCGTGAAGGCGGAATCCCGAGGCGGGCAGGGCCGCGAGATTGCAAAGATGCTCGAGGATGGGGATCCCCGCCTCGAGCAGCAGCGTGTGCGCGGGGCGTTGCCCGTCGCCCGCGTCGTCGATGTTCAATGAATCGATCCCCACGACCGCCGGCCCCGCGGCGACCAGAGCCTCTGCCGCGGACCGGGTCAGGAAAGGGTGTCCCTGAAAATACTCGGGCGCGCCCCAGTGGCGGGCCCAGTTGGTGCGTACGAGAACGGCCTTGCCCGCGAGCGCGCGCCCGTCGAACGCGCTCCGGTCGATTGACCGGCCGCAACGATTCGAGGCGTCAATCACGACGCCCTCGACGTCGGCCAGCCGCTCGAGCGGGAGCCCCGCGATGTCGGCGCCCCGCTCGAAGCGGTGAAACGGCGCATCCACGTATGTTCCAGTGTTGACCACCATGTCGACGCGCCCGATCTGGAAGGTCGTGCCGGCGGCGTAGCGGGAGCCCGAGGCCTCGCGCGAGAGGAAGTCCGAGATGGCCGGGCCCGGCAGCCCCGGATAGGTTTCCATGCCTGCCGCGATCGGGTGGGAAAGCTCGACGAAGAGCCGTCTCACAGCGCGCGCTGCATCACGAGGGCGCTCTTCGGGCAGGCGATCGTGAACTCGAGGGAGGCCGCGACGGAGGACGGCACGTCCGACCGAGGGATCGCGTGGAATCCGAAGCGCGGGAAAAACCCGCTCGCCGTTTCGGTCAGAAGGTACACGTGCCGCATTCCCCGGTGACGCGCGAGCTCGAGCGCTGCCTCGGTCAGACGAACGCCGAGGCCCCTGCCCCGAAGGCCGCTATCGACGGCGACCGAGCGCAGCAGCGCTCCGTCGGTGTAGATCTCGAGGATGGCGCTGCCGACCACGCCGCTTCCGTCGCGCGCGACCAGCGCGTCTCTCAAGTGATCGCGCACACCCGTCTCCGTTAGCCCGCAGCGCTCGAGCAGCGAAAGCAGCGCCGGCTCCTCACCCGGCTCGACCGAGCCGATATCGATCTCCGGCGCGCCGTCTTGCGGCCGACTCGTTGCGAGGGCAAGCTCGCCGGCGAGGAACTCCTTGACCCCCTCCTGCCCGGTCAAACGGAGAATCACGGGCTCGCCTTCGTCGCCAAGCAGGATTTCGAACTCCAGAAACGGGCAGCAGCGCCTCTCCAGTGCCACCCATTCCAGAACGTGCCGGGAAAGCGCCGGGTCGTCGGGAAACTGGAAGGCGTATCCGCGGGGCAGCTTCTGCACCCCCCGCGCCGCGGGGCGCAGCTCCCCGGTGAGGGCCGCATGGCGCGCCCGGTCCGCGGGCGATAGGGCGTCGAGGCGGCAGACGAGCGGCGCTTCAGTGCTCATCGCCCTTCCGTTGCAGAGCCTTCAAGAGTTGGACCTGTCCCGTATGGTACAGGTCGTGCGACGCGATGCCGTAGAGAAGCGTCGCCGTCGGAAACTTGCTCCCACGCACGCGGCGGGGCAGCGCTGCAGCGGAGAGCACCGCAACGGTTTCGCGCAGACGGCGGTGCTCGGCGTCGAGCCGGGCAAGGTCGGCGCGCCACGCCTGCTCCGTCGGCGAAGCGGGACGACGAAACCAGTTGCTCCCCTTTTCCGAAAAGGAGCCTCGCTTCTCGCCGGTCAGCATGCGCCGGACCGCGTATTTCCAGTAGGTCGCGTGCACCGTGAGCTCCCAAATGTTGTGGCGCCCCCGCGCGGGCCGCCAGGCCGCTTCGCGTGCGGTGACCCCTCGCAGCGCTCCGCGCAGCGTCGCGCCGTGCCAGGCCTTTCGTTCATAGGCTTCGTCCAGGATCGAGAGCAACAGGGCGACCGGAGGCGTGGGACGCCGCTTCGTCCGAATCTCTCTCATGCGCTCCGGGCGACCTCCCGTGATCGAAGCAGCCGCGTCATCTCGGGCAGCGAGCCCGGCGCAACATGGTAATGCGTCACATGCGGGTCCTTGCCGAGAAGGTAATGCTCGTCCTCCGGATAGTAAACCGCCTTCTCCGCGTCGGGCCCGGCGAAGCGGCGGATCGCTTCGAAGTCCTCCCAGAAGGAGAGGACGAGGAACTCGGCCGTGTCTCCCTCGATCCGACGCAACAGGAGAGCACCCCGATTGCCGGGAGTCTGCCGATACTCCTTCAAGCCCGTTTCTTCCACATACCCGACGTACTCTTCCGCCTTATCCGCCCGAGTGTTTCCCCGCCAGATCCGCGCGATCATGATGACCTCCCTGCCCGGAGACGCACCGGAGTCGTCTCCGGCGCGATTTCCCGAGCCACTTCTTCCTGCGGTTTTCTTCCGCCAAATCGGATGATGATGGCCACGGCTCCGACGATCCCCAGGGCCGCGAGCCCGGTTCGCAGCGTGACCGCTTCCCCGCCGAGCGCCCAGCCGATCAGCACCGCCACGATCGGGTTGACGTAGGCGTACGTCGAGACTCGAGCCGGTGTCGTCGTCTTGAGCAGCCACATGTACGCCGAGAAGCCGGCCAGCGAGCCAAACACGATCAGGTAGGCGAGGGACGCAAACGAGCGCATCGACACCTCCGAGAGATGAAGCCGCGTACCCTCTCCCAGAAGGAGGCCGGCTCCCCACAGAATCACTCCTCCGGAGATCATCTCCATGGCGACCGCCAGGAAGGTCGAGACCGGCAGCTTCGCCACGCGCGAGTAGAGCGAGCCGGTCGCCCAGGACAGCGACGCCAGCAGCAGCGCTCCCGCGCCGAGCGGATCCACGTGTCCGTTTCCGCCGAAGCGGCCGGGGGCGACCAGCCATCCGAGCGAGGCGAGACCCAGCACGAGGCCGGTGACGACGGCCGCCCGCGGCGCCCGGCGCTTCTGCACCGCCTCGAGAACGGTCATCCAGATCGGAACGGAGGCCACGATCAGCGCCGCAAGGCCGGAGGGAACGCGCTGCTCGGCCCAGGAGACGAGGCCGTTCCCCCCCAGCAGCAAGAGGGCGCCGATGAGTGCCGCGACGCGCCAGTCGCGGGCTTTCGGGCGCGGCTCTCCACGCAGCCGGATCCAGGTGTAGAGCAGCAGGCCCGCCGTCAGGTGCCGAGTGCCCGCCATGACGAAGGGCGGCAGCGACGCGACGGCGAAGCGAATAGCGAGATAGGTCGAGCCCCAAAGGACGTAGATCGCGCCGAAGGCCAGGATCATGCGGCCGCGGAGCGCTTCCCGCTCAGGCACCCTTGGCCTCCAGCTCCTGCTCTTCGGCGCTTTGCAGCGGCAGCGCCATCGACTCCTTGACGGTCTCGAGCACTATCGTCGTGCGGGTGGACGTCACACTCGGGATCGTTCCAAACTCCTCGCGCAGGAGCCTCCAGAGGGATTCGGTATCGGCCGCGCGTAGTTTCACGAGAAAACAGTCTTCCCCGGCGATGTGGTGCACTTCCATCACCTCGGGAATCCGGGCGATCTTTTCGGAGGTGCCGACACCTCCCGCCCGCTCGCTCGAGCGAACGAAAACGAACGCGAGAAGCGGGAGTCCCGCGGCGTGCGGGTCCACGTCCGCCCGGAAACCCCGGACGACGCCCTTCTCTTCGAGCTTGCGAATCCGCTCGAAGACCGCCGAGGGAGCAAGCCCCACTTGCCGCGCAATCTCGGCATTCGAAGTTCTGGCGTTTTCCTGAAGGATCTTCGTTATATCAGCGTCTATTCCGTTGATTATTCTCATTTCAATAGAGTACTACGATGAATCGACTTTCCAGTTTCAGGCCCCATACCAGTCCTGTAACCCGAATCCGATCAAAAAGTTGCAAAGGCGCAGCGAGCCCGGCGGCCGGATGCCGCGAGGATCGACTGCCGGGGCTACACCGCGAAGTAGCGCGCCTGGGGATGGTGCACGACGATCGCCGAGACCGACGCCTCGGGATCCATCATGAAGCCTTCCGTCAGCTCCACGCCGATTTCGCGGCCGTCGATCAACCGGAAGAGCGTCGCCTGATCAGCGAGCTCGGGGCAGGCCGGGTAGCCGAAGCTGTAGCGTTTGCCTCTGTAGCGCGACTGAAACAAATCGATCATCGGGAGCTGCGGCGGGTCCGGGATGCCCCAGCACGCGCGCAGCTTCTGGTGCAACCATTCGGCCGCGGCCTCGGCCGTCTCGACGGCGACGGCCTGGAGGCAGTGGCAGAGCAGGTACTCGCCCTTTTCCTTCAGTTCCTCCGCGCGCGCGCGCACGCCCTCGCCGGCCGTCGTCAGGAAGAGGCCGATCGTGTCCGGGCGGTCGCCGCGCGGCGCGACGAAGTCCGCCAGGCACAGCCGCTCTCCCGCCACCTGGCGCGGGAAGTGGAACACGGCGGCCTCGCGTCCCTCCTGGAGCAGGTGAACCGAGTTGCCGTCCGAGTACGCCTCGAAGTAGCGGTACATGGCGCGCGCCCGGATCCAACCCGCCTCCTGGACGCGCGCGACGACCCGCTCGAGCTCCGAGAGACGCGTGTCTCCCGCTTCCTTGAGCTTCCAATAGCTGCCGCGCAGCCCGAGGTGCTTCGCATAAAGCATGTGCGGATTCAGGTAACGCCAGATCTCCTGGAGATCGAGCTCGGGAAGTACGTGCTCCGCCGTGTCGGGAGCCGGTAGCGGCTTGGCCGCTTCGATCTCCGCGCTGCGCACGGCGGGAGCCGCGAGCGGGCTTTCCACCTCCGTTTCGGCTGGACCGGTGGCTCGCTGACGGCGCGCCACGGCCTCTGCTTCGAGGGAGCGTCTTCCCTCCTCTCCCGAGAGGATCCGGTCGGCCAGAGCCAGCCCCCGCATCGCGTCCACCGCATAGACCACGAGCCCGCCGTAGGCCGGCGCGATTCGGGTGTCGGTGAACTTCTGCGAGAGCGCCGCCCCGCCGACGAGCATCGGCGCCGTGACGCCGCGGGCCGTCAGATCCTGCGCCGTCGTGACCATCTGTTGCGCGCTCTTGACGAGAAGGCCCGAGAGCCCGATCAGGTCTGGACGATGTTCCTGGTAAGCCTCGATCAGCCGCTCCGGCGGCACCTTGATTCCGAGGTTGACGACCTGATAGCCGTTGTTGGAGAGGATGATCTCGACGAGGTTCTTCCCGATGTCGTGGACGTCCCCCTTGACCGTCGCGAGGATCACCTTCCCCTTTCGCGAATCGGTCGACTTCTCCATGAACTTCTCGAGATGAGTAACGGCCGCCTTCATCGCTTCGGCCGATTGCAGAACCTCGGCCACGATCAGCTCGTTCGCGTTGAAGAGGCGCCCCACTTCCCGCATGCCGTCCATCAGCGGACCATTGATGATGTCGAGCGGTACCAGGCCGCCCGCACGCACCGCCTCGAGATCCTCGATCAGCCCCTCCTTGGAGCCGTCCAGGATGTAGCGCGGCAGCCGTTCGATCGGCGTTCCCGGGCGCTCGACTTTCTGCTTGGGCGCGGCCCCCTTCGCCTTGAAATAGGCCGCGAAGGCCCCGACCGGGTCCTCGCCGCGGTTCCAGATCAGGTCTTCGGAGAGACGCCGCTCCTCTTCCGGAATTGTCGGATACCTCACGATCTTCTCGGTGTTGACGATGGCGAGGTCGAGCCCCGCCTTCGTCGCGTGGTAGAGGAAAACGGAGTTCAGCACCTCGCGCCCGGCCTCCGGCAGGCCGAAGCTCACATTCGAGATCCCGAGGATCGTCCGCGGCTCCGGCAGGGCCGCCTTGATCGCGCGGATGCCTTCGAGCGTTTCGACCGCGCTCCCGACGTACTTCTCGTCGCCCGTCCCGCAGGGGAAGACGAGCGGGTCGAAAAAAATGTCCTCGGGCGCGACGCCGTACTTCTCGGTCAGCAGCGTGTAGCTGCGGCGCGCGATCTCGAGCTTGCGGCCGCGGGTCACACCCATGCCGTGCTCCGGGTCCTCGTCGATCGTTCCGACGACGAGCGCCGCCCCGTACTTTTGCGCGAGCGGAACGACGGCCTGGAAGCGCGCTTCGCCGTCCTCCAGGTTGATGGAGTTCAAGATCGACTTGCCCTGGCTCCACTTCAGACCGAGCTCCATCACGTTGGCGTCGGTCGAGTCGAGCATCAAGGGCACCTTGACCATCTTCGTGACGCGCTCCAGAAAAGCGTTGGCGTCCGCCGCCTCATCGCGATCCGGGTCCTGAAGGCAGACGTCGATCACCTGGGCGCCCCCGCGAACCTGCGCGCGCGCGATCTCCGCGGCCGCGTCGAACTGTCCGTCGGCGATCAGCCGTTTGAACTTCCGGCTGCCGAGGACGTTGGTGCGCTCGCCGACCAGGATCGGACGGTTGTCCTCGGTGATCTCCAGCGCCTCGATTCCCGACAGGAAGACACGGTTGTGAATCAGCAGGCGGCGCGGCCGCCTGCCTTCCGCCGCCGCCGCGACGCGCGTGATGTGCGCCGGGGTCGTGCCGCAGCAGCCGCCGACGATGTTCAGCCAACCCTCGTCCAGGAATCGGGAAAGGGACGCGGCGAGCTTCTCCGGCGTCTCGGCATAGTTCCCGTCGGAGTCCGGCAGGCCGGCGTTCGGGTAGCAGGAGACCGGTGTCTTGGCGAGGCCGGAGAGCGTGCGCAAATGATCGGTCATGAACTCCGGCCCGGTCGCGCAATTCAGACCAATCGAAAGCAGCGGAGCGTGCTCGACGGCCGACCAGACGGCGTCGACGGCCTGGCCGGCGAGCATCGTGCCCATCGGCTCGATGGTGACCGAGACGGAAACCGGCACGCGCCAGCCCACCTCCGCGAAGGCCCGCTCGACGCCGATCAGGCCCGCCTTCAGATTGCGCGTGTCCTGAACGGTCTCGAGGATCAGGAGGTCGGCGCCTCCGGTCAGCAGGCCGATCGCCTCCGCCCGATAGTGACCGATCATCTCGTCGAACGTCGCCCCGCCCGTGACCGTGATCGCCTTGGTCGTCGGGCCCATCGAGCCGACGACGAACCGCGGCCGGCCGGGCGTCGAAAATTTCGCCGCGGCCTCCCGCGCCAGACTTGCCGCCCGCGCATTCTGCTCGATCGCCTTGTCGGCAAGGCCGTATTCCGCGAGCACGAGCGGCGTTCCACCGAACGTGTCCGTCTCGATCAGGTCCGCGCCCGCTGCCAGGTACTCCTCGTGCATCCGAAGGATCACGTCCGGGCGGGTAAACACCAGGTTCTCGTTGCATCCCTCCAGGTCGGGACCCCCGAAGTCCTCCGCCGTCAGGTCTTGGCCCTGGATCCAGGTGCCCGTCGCGCCGTCCAGCACGAGCACACGCTCGGCGAGGGCCTCTTGAAGAGCCTCGGCCCGCTCGCGCTGAGAAGCGCCGTCGGGAGGACGGATCCCGTTCATGAAGTGCGCATTATG
>JBGPCK010000125.1:0-8738 GCA_041481715.1 Thermoanaerobaculia bacterium
AATGGTGTGGAGCGGCGTTGCGAGCGCCGCGGGGCCAGATGCGAGGCGACGCGACGCAGGCGATGCCGTTCGCATCGTCGAGGAGCGGCAACAAGGTCTTTGAGCGGGCGCTCGACGCGCCCAAACGAGGGCGGAGAGCAGTTTGTGGCCGCTGAACTAGGGCCGGGGCCTGCTCCGGTCTTTGAAGGTCTCGGCCGCCGTTCGCGAAGCGAATGCCTGCGGCCGAAAGCCAGCCGCGACGCCCGCATCCATTTTTCAGCACCCTGCTAAAGGGGGGGGGCGCGGAGCTAGAATCTTCCCGCGTGTCTCGCAAGAAATTTCTGGCCGTCCGCGTCCTCGGCCCGTACGGCGGTTCGGCTCCTGGCTACCGGCTGACGACGTTCCTCGTCAACGGCGAGTCGGCGCTGGACGCCGGTGCACTGACCGACACCTTGCCGCTGCCCGCGCAGCGCCGCATCCGCCGGGTCTTTCTGACGCACGCGCATTTCGACCACATCACGTCGCTGCCCTTTCTCGCCGCCAACCTTCACGGAAGCCTTCCGAAGCCGCTCGAGATTCTCGCCCCCGAGCCCGTGCTCGAGGCGGTGCGGCGACACGTCTTCAACGACACGACGTGGCCCGATTTCACTCGCTTCCCTTCCGTCGCGCGGCCGACGATCCGATACCGCCCGCTCGCGGAGGGCCGGGCGTTTCGCGCCGGCGCGCTGTCCGTCACCCCTTACGCCGTCAACCACGTCGTGCCCGCCTACGGTTACATCGTGTCGGCCAACGGCGGCTCCGTGGTCTTCTCCGGAGACACTGGTCCGACCGAGCGGCTCTGGGTCGCCGCGCGGCGGGCCCGCAACATCCGGGCGATCTTTCTCGAGTGCTCGTTCTCCGACCGGGAGGAGCGTCTGGCGGCCGATTCCCTACACCTCACACCCCGTCTCGTCTCTCAGGAGCTCCGGAAGCTCCCTCAACGCGTCCCCGTTTTCCTCTACCACGTCAAGCCCTTCTCGCTCGCGCGCATCCGGCGGGAGCTCGCGGCGCTCGAGGAACCGAGGCTCCATCTGCTCGATGAGGAGAAGAGTTTTCGGTTCTGAAGCTTCGAGGTTGGAAACCCGTGTCTCTAGCAGGTTGCTGAAAAACGGTGTGGGGCGTCGTTGCGGGCGCCGCGGGGTCAGATGCCAGGAGCCGCGACGAGGGCGATCCTTGGACATCGGCGAGGAGCGACGAGGTCTTCGCGACGGCGCTCGACGCGCCCGAACGAGGGCGGAGAGCAGTCCGTGGCTGCTGAGCTAGGGGTGGGGCCCACTCCGGTCTTTGAAGTTCTCGGCCGCCGCTCGCGGAGCGAACGCCCGCGGCCGACAGCCCCGGACACGACACCCGCATGCATTTTTCAGCAGCTTGCCAGCTTCAAGCTCGCCGGAGCAGCCGCGCCCACGCCAGCAGATCGACGGCGAGTGCCCCCGCGAGCCGGCCGCGCAAGGAGTCGTTTCGCAGAAGATCCTCCCGGGGCCCCGAGAGCCAGACGCCGCGAAGCAAGTAGCACTTCGAGTCGCGCTCCGCGGCCTGGAAGAACGACTCGGAGCGCGAGGGCCCGGACCGACGCTCGACCTCCAGCCGGAGGGTGGAAGTGTCGAGCTTCACTCGGTCCTCGAGAGCTCCCGCGGCGCCTGCAGGCGCGCCCTCCGGAGGGGAAAGCCGGATGAGCCAACCCTCGGAGGTTTCTTCCTCAGCGGAGATCTCCGCCACGCCTTCGAGGAGGCGTCGGTAGCCGGCCGGGCTCGCGATCGTCGAAAACGCCCCGCCCGGGTCGGCGTCGATTTCCAGGTACGCGGTGAGCGACGCGACGCCCTTGCGGGGCGGCGGGTCGCCGACGCGCGCGAAGGCCCGCGCGAGCAGCTGCGCATCGATGCCGAAGATCTCCGAGAGCCGCGCCGCGCGCTCGGCCGAGAGCGGGACCGTGAGCCGCGAATGGCGGTCGTCCACGCGCACGTCGCCGCCCGCAAACGAGACGACCCGGTTCTCGAGCTGCCGCCGCAGGGCCACAGAGCTCAAGAACTTCGATTGCGGGAGGTAGGTCTGGCGCCAGAGGCGCGCGAACTCGTCCTCGGGGACCTGCGCGAAAAAGAGCTCGACCCGCCGCGGCCCCTCCGGCACGCCGCCGAGATCGACGAGTCGTCCCCGCGGCGTCGGCCGGACCTGGACGAGCCCGTGCGGGGTATCGACCTCCTCCGCGTCCACCGGCAGCAACACCGGAAACGGAAACCCCACGTCGCACAGCAACCGACGTTCGGGAAGCTCAACGATCAGGGCCGCGTGGTCGAAGTCCTTCGACACGCGTCCGAGGATCCTGCGGGCCGAAAAGCCGAGCGCCCCGAGCACCGCCTCGAAGGCGGCGACCCGGGCGAAGCAGGTGCCGCCGGCTCCCGACTCCAGGTGGTCCTTCCAGAAGAGCTCCGGAAGCCGAGGCTTATCCTCCGGGCGCGTCACCGCCGCATGGCGCTCGATCTTCGAGGCGGTCTCGAAGGGGACGCTCGCGTTGAAGCGCGCGAAGAGGGCCTGGAGCAGGCCAATTCCCGGTTCCGCTCGCGATAGATCGAGAGCCTCCAGGATCTCGTCGAGGGGAATCACCCCGTCCTCTCCCCCCGTCACCCCGTCTTCTTCGTCAGCTTTTCGACGAGCGCGCGGATCCGGGACTGGGCGTCCTCGGAGAACCAGAAGTCCGTGAAGTTGTCTCCGCCGCGCGCCTGGTCGAAACGCGCCAGGGCGGCCGCCCGGCACCGCCGCTTGATCGACGCGTAGGCCTTCCCCGGTCGCCCTGCCAGAAACCGAGCCCGGGCCTCGGCCACCGCAACCAGGCTCTCCGCCGGAACGACCTGGTCGAGGAGGCCCTCCGCCCGCGCGCGCTCGACCGAGAGGTTCTCTCCCGTGGCCGCGAGCCGCTCCATCGCGCGCGGGCCGACCGCGTGGCGGAAGATCTCGAGCAGGCAAGCCGGCACGGACACGCCGAGGAGCACCTCCGAAAGCCCCAGCTCTCCCCTGCCCTCCGCCGCGATGCGCTCGTCGGCGGCAGCGGCCACGATCAGCCCGCCGGCGATCGCGTGACCGGAGAGCGCCGCAACCACCGGGCGCTCGAAGGCGAAGATCTGCCGGACCAGGTCGCAGTAGGCCGAAACGAAATCCTCGAAGGCCTCGCGATCCTTCGAGAGCAGATACGGGAGATCCCAGCCAGCTGAAAAGATGCCGGAAACCGCAGAGGCGAGAACGACGGCGCCCGCGTCGGCGCTCGCGGCCAGGGCCTTCCCGAGGTCGCCCACGAGCTCCAGGTTAAAGGCGTTGGCGCGGGGACGGTCGAGCGTGAGGACGGCGACCCCCCCCTCCCGCCTCTCGACCCGAACGAAGCTCAAGCCCGCGCTCCCTGCGCGACAGCGGAAAAGGCCTGCTCGTGGACCCGCGTGTCGTCGGTCAGCTCGGGGTGGAACGTGGCAGCCACGACGTTGCGTTGACGGACGAGGACCGGCTCACCGCGAAGGGTTGCGAGGATCTCGACGCCTTCTCCCACGCGCCGGATCCGGGGCGCGCGGATGAAAACCGCCGGCAGCGGGCCCCCGAGGGCGGGCGCTTCGGCTTGACCGACGAAGGATTCCACCTGGCGGCCATACGCGTTGCGCTCGATCGTGATGTCGATCAGGCCGAGCCCCTTCTGGGACGGGTTCGTCACCTCGCGCGCGAGCACGATGGCGCCCGCGCAGGTCCCCAGAATCGGCCGGCCGCTCGCGGCGAAGGCTGCCAGCGCCTCCTCCCACGGCTCGGCCTCGAAGAACTTCCAGAGCGTGGTCGACTCTCCGCCGGGCAGGATCAAACCCAAAGCCTCGTCGAGCTCTGCCGGGCGGCGCGCTTCGAAGGACTCGATGCCCATCTGCGCGAGCTTCTTTCGGTGGGCCTCGAAGTCCCCCTGAAGCGCCAGCACCGCCACGGCCGAGGACCTGCGTGGGCGGACGTCGATGCCAGAGTGATTCTCTACGCCCCTCCCCTGCCCTCTCCCTTCTCCCATCACCATCCCCGTGTTTGAAGCTGAGACTCGGCGGGCAGACTCGCTGCCTCGATGCCTTTCATGCCCGCGCCGAGGGACTCTTCCGCCTCGACCAGCGCCTGGGCATCGCGCCAGTGTGTCGTCGCCTTGACGATGGCGCGCGCGCGCCGCTCGGGGTCGTCGGACTTGAAGATCCCCGAGCCGACGAAGATCGCCTCGGCGCCGAGCGACATGCAGAGCGCCGCATCGGCGGGCGTCGCGATGCCACCGGCCGCGAAATTGGGCACGGGAAGCTTCCCGGACTCGGCCACCTGCACGACCAGTTCGTAGGGCGCCTGCAGGCGCTTGGCTTCTGCCATGCGCTCGTCCCGGGACATGAGAGTCAGATTGCGGATCTCGCGCTGGATCTCGCGCAGATGCTTGACCGCGTGAACGACGTCGCCCGTGCCCGCCTCCCCCTTCGTGCGAATCATGGCCGCGCCCTCGCCGATGCGGCGAAGCGCCTCTCCCAGATTCCTGCAGCCGCAGACGAACGGCACCTTGAAATCGTGCTTGTAGACATGGTTTTCCTGGTCGGCCGGCGTCAGGACCTCCGACTCGTCCACGAAATCCACCTTGAGCGCCTCGAGAATCCTCGCCTCGGCGGAGTGCCCGATGCGGCACTTGGCCATGACCGGGATCGAAACCGCCTCCTGAATCTCTCGGATCTTGGAGACCGGCGACATGCGCGCGACCCCGCCGTCCCGGCGAATGTCGGCGGGGACGCGTTCGAGCGCCATGACGGCCACCGCCCCCGCCTGCAGTGCGACCTTCGCCTGCTCCGCGTTGACGACGTCCATGATGACGCCGCCTTTGAGCATCTCCGCTAACCCGACCTTGACCCGAAAACTCTCACTCTGATTCATTGCCCTGTCTCCCTTTCAAGAGGCCGCAGGTGTCCGGACGTAGGTCTTGAGGGCCGTCGCCCCCTCTACGCCCTCGTCCCAAGTCCTTCCTCACACGACCGGCATCCCATGCACTCCCGCCGAGGCAGTTACGCCGCGCACCGCGTCCGCAAGGACGCCAATTCCACGGTCGACGTCCCGCTTGTCCACTCGCGATACGGACAGACGCAGATTCGGCCGATCTTCCCCTTTGGGGTCGAAATCCGCGCCGGCTGCCACACCCACTCCGCGCGCCGCCGCCGCCTCGGCCACTCGCCGGCCGGAGACCCCGCCCGGCAGGTGAAGCCAGAAGAGTGGGTTTCCGATCTCCCCTCCCCACCAGGACACGGTGGGAAGATGCGCCTTGAGCGCCCGGGCGGCGGAGAGTCGCCGCATTTCGACCTCGAACGCGCGCTTCTGCCTCGCCTTACGATCCGCGCCCGCCCGCAAGAAGTCGGCGACCGCCGCCTGCAGAGGCAGCGGGGTCTGAAAGTCGGCGGTTCGTTTGACGCGAGCCAGCCGCTCGATGATCGAAGCGGGACCCGCGAGCCACCCGATCCGGAACCCCGGCACCAAGTCCTTGGAGAGCGTTCCCAACCAGATCGTCCGGTCGGGGCACATTGCCGCGAGCGGCCTGTGGCCCGACTCCGGCTCTTCGTAGCCGTCCTCGACGAGGAGGGCGCCTGCGGCAAGCGCGGCCTCGAGGATCTGCTCCCGGCGCTCGTCGGGGGTCGTGACGCCCGTTGGGTTCTGCCGCTCCGGCATCAGATAGACGAGCTTGACTCGGCGGCCGAGCAGCGGGGCCGGGTCGGGGCCTGCCGGGCTCATGGGGAGAGCCAGGGTCTCGACACCCGAGAAGCGGGCGAGAGCCAGGGCTCCCGAGTAGGTCGGAGACTCGACGGCGACCGTGTCTCCCGGGTCTGTGAAGGTGCGCAGGAGGAGATCCAGCCCCTGCTGCGCGCCGCTCGTGACGAGGATCTCCTCGGAGGACCGTTTCACGCCGTGCTCGTCGAGGCGTCTGGCGATCTCCTGGCGGAGCTCCAGCAGGCCGAGCGGGGGTGCGTATTGCCACAGATCCCGGCGCCCGCTCCAGACGCTTGCGAGGGTGCGGGTAAACTCCTCCAGAGGAAAGTAGCGCTCGTCCGGCGTCAGGCGCGAGAAGTCCGCAACGACCGGCTCGGCCGGCGTGAGTCCCGACTCCTCGCCGATACCGCGCACGCGGCGCGAGAGCAGGGAAGAGACATCAAACTCGGGCGCCGACGGGACCGCGCGCACGACGGTTCCGCTTCCGACACGCCCCTCAACCAGTCGCCGCTCGCCCAACCGCCGATAGGCTGTCTGGATCGTGCCGCGGTTGACGCCGAGCGTCGAGGCGAGCTCACGGGTCGTCGGAAGTCGATCTCCCGAGCGCAGGCGCCCGGTTGCGATTCGCGCCTCGATTGCCGCTACGAGCTGGTCGGCGAGAGGTTCCCGGCCGGATCGGTCGAGCGATACCGAATCAAAAGCCAATTGGCCCATGACCGATCCAATTGTATCGTAAGGATCGACAGAGTCAAGCGCCCAGGTGCCCTCGGCTAATCTACTATACTACGGTAGATTCATTATATACTATTGATAATAAATAATTTATCATATGTAAATGTGAGTCGTAGTCGATACTAAGATGCTACGTGCCGACAGGCGGCCCGGCCTTCGATCACGCGCCGTGCTTTCGGAGCTCCTCCTCGAGACGCTGATTGAAGAGATAGTCCTGGTCCCTCGGGGCGACGTTCTTTCGTTTCGAGAGCGCGGTTTGAACTTTTTCCTCGATCGCGTCGAGCTCTTTGTAGCTGTCGGTCAGAACACGCATGACGGCGCGGCGGACGGTTTCGTCGTCGGCCCGTTGGATCAGGTTGTGATTGTCCTTGAGCTTTCGGGTGATGACGCGCGAGAGGTAGAGGAGCCGATCGGAGGAGACCTTCACCGCTCCCTCCGCGTCAGCACCTGGTCCGTCAGCGGATGGCGGAAGAGCTGTTCGAGCACAGTCGGGGGGACTGTCGCGACGTCGGCGCCCATGACCGCGGCGTCCAGAACATGAACCGTGTTTCGCAGGTCCGACACGACGATCTGAGTCTGGAACCCATAGTTGTCGTAGATCCGGATGATCTGCTCGACCAGGTCCATTCCAATCGAGCCCACCTCGTCCAGGGGGCCGACCGAGGGGGCAACGTACGCCACGTTCGCCTTGGCCGCGATCAGGGCTTGCGCGGCGGAGTAGCAAGCGGAGGCGCACACCGTGATCTGGTCCTGCGCCAGCAGGCGCGCCACCCGCATCCCTTCCGGATGCGTCGGGAGCCGGATCACCACGTCCTTGCCGAGCTTGGCGAGCTCACGGGAGTCTTTGTACATACCCTTTGCGTCGACGGATCCCGGCTCGACACAGACGGGCCCGTCGGTCAGCGCCGAGAGCTCCCGGACCGCCCGCCGGTACTCGATCCCGGCGGCCTCGGCCGCTTCCAACGAAAGCCAGACCCCGTCGAGGAGTCCCCAATCGCGGGCCTTCTTCGCCTCCTCCGTGTCGGCGCTGTCCAGGAAAAAGCGCATCGGGGGGCGGATTGTATATCGCCACTTCGAGCGTGAAGCGGCTCGGGCCTACTCGACATGTTCGGCGACCGCCTGGACCCAGGAGAGGTCCGGGATCGGCTCCTCTCGCCCCCAGAGCCTCACGAACCCGCTGCCGGCGGGCCCTCCAAAGCTCTTTACCCAGGCGCTTGCCAGACCGAGCTCGTCAAGGCCGAGGACCGTGGTCACATCCGTAGGAGTAACCGCGAAGCCGCCGAGGTACCACTCGGGCATCCCCCATCGCCGTCCCGCGGCGGTCGACGTCGCACCCATCCAGTCGAAGTTGCCCACCTCCTGGTTGACACCGAGAAGACGGCTCGTGCGCGACGGGTCGTACCGGACCGGACTGCCCGTTTTCGGGTCGAGCTCGAAGCAATCCGGCGGCAGCCCGAGCCACACGAGCCGGCCACCCGCAGCAAGATACTCTCTCAAGGGACTCTGTTCGGGCGGCCCCGCGACCGTCTCGGGGGGAAGGAGGTCGCCCGCCACCACCAGGATCGACCGCGGAGCCTGACCCACGTCGGCGAGCAACCGGGCGAGCCCCGCATCGTCCACGACCTCGTAGCCTTCCGACTTGAAGTAGTCGCGCACCGCGACGTCCCCCTTGAACCACTTCCGCGGTCCGGCGTCCTTCCAGAAAACGGCGCGGCGGGTGCGGGCGCCCGGCCGATGCGGGCCCGTCGAGACGGCGTAAACGACGCCGTCGTCGCTTCCGAAAAAGACGACGCCGTCTCGAACCGCCGGCGAGGACATCACGCCCGCGCCCGTACGCAGGCGCCATCTTTCCTCGCCCGTCCTAGCGTCCAGGGCGAAGAGGTGGCCATCGTCGCACCCGAAGAAGACCTGATCTCCCGCCATAGCCCCGGAAGAGAGGACGTTCGAGGGCGTCTTGAATCGCCAGACCTCCTCGCCGGTCTCCGCGCGGACGGCGTCGAAGAACCGGCCGTCGGAGCTGCCCACGAAGACGAGCCCCTCACGGACGGCGGGGGAGCCGATGACCCAACTCACCTCGGGTGACCCCTCCATGGAGTCGATCTTGTGCCCGAAGCGCCAAAGTTGCTTTCCCGTCCGCCGGTCGACCGCGTAGAGGTGGGCATCCCGAGATCCGACGAAGACCTGGTCTGTCATCACCGCGGGCGAGGAAACGATCGAGGTCCGATCGAAGCCCACCTTCTTTGAGTCGATCGAGTGGCCCT
>JBGPCK010000126.1:0-8678 GCA_041481715.1 Thermoanaerobaculia bacterium
CCAGCTCCGCTCCCGGACGGGCGCGGCCTGATCTACGGGGCGAATCCGGACACCGCCGACGTCGGACTGTGGTGGCGGCCTTTTCGTCGAGGCGAGCCGCGCCGGCTGACTCTCGGCGTGGGCAGTTACGTCGAGCCACGCTTGTCGGCCGACGGGCGCTCGCTCGTCGCCACGCTCCTCGAGCTTCGCCAATCGCTCGTCTCGATTCCCGTGCGGTTCGACGTCGGGGCACAGCCCCGGCCGCTGACCGACGGCTACAACGGAGACCTCGATCCAGCCGTCTCGCCGAGGACCGGTGAGATCGTGTTCAGCTCCTCCAGATCGGGCAATCGAAATCTCTGGCTCGTGTCCGCAGACGGAACCGGAGCCCGGCCGCTGACTGCCGGAAACGCGATCGACGAGAGGCCTGCCTTCTCGCCCGATGGACAGCAGGTTGCCTTTGTTTCGGACCGGGCCGGACTGCGCGGAGTGTGGATCGTTCCGTCGGCCGGGGGGGCGCCGCGGCGATTGGCGACGGCGCAGGTTCTGGACACGCTTTCCTGGTCTCCCGATGGCAAGGAGATTCTCTTCTCCGCCCCCGCCGGGGACCTGCCGGGTCTCTTCCTGGTCTCGACAGCCGATGGCCGCCTCACGCGCCTGGCGACGCCGGGAGCGGCGCATTCCGGCGTCTGGTCTCCTCGGGGAGATCGAATCGCTTATCTCAATCCGGTCGGCGGGGGCAAGACGCAGCTCGAGTTCGTGGATCCCTCTGGCCGCTCACTGCCGACGGAGCTTCCGGACGGCGGACCGCTTCTGGGCAACGGCTACCTCGCCTGGTCGCCGGACGCGCGCCGCCTTGCGGCGATGGCCGTTCCAGGCTCGCTCGAGACCGTGATCTGGATCATCGAGCCGAAGGCGCTGGAACCGGTGCGGCCCTTGGCCAAGCTTTCGAGGGAATTGCGAGGCCGGGGCCTCGCCTGGACGGCGGACGGTCAGTCGATCTTGATCGGAAACAGTCAGAGCTCGAGCAACATCGTTCTTTTCACGGCCGATCCCTGAAGACGCGCGGCCAGAACGGCCGCTGCGCTTCGATGACCGCCTCCAGGACGCGGAGGGCGGAGGGGGTAGGGTTTCCTCTGGGGCCCGCTTCCGGTCTCTCGTCGAGAAGCACGCGCACGCACGCCGCCGCACAGCGCCCGATCGCCTCGAGGTTGTATCCGCCCTCCAGGGCGAGGACGAGTCTTCCGCCAGCGAGCTCCTGAAGGCGGGCGGTCATGCCGGCGTAGCCGGCCGGCGAGACGCGCTGTGAGCCCAGTGGATCGCCGTCGGCGGCGTCGAAGCCCGCGGACACGAGAACGAGATCCGGCTCGAACCGCCGCGCGATCGGGAGCAGTACGCGGTCGAAGGCGGCCAGATACTCCGCGTCGCCGCAGCCCGGAGGCCACGGCACGTTCACAGTGCGGCCCCGCGCGTCGGGGCCGCCGACCTCGTCGGCCGCGCCGGTGCCCGGATAGAAGGGGTACTGGTGCGTGGAGAAATAGAGCACGTCCGGGTCGTTCCAAAACGAGTGCTGGGTGCCGTTGCCGTGGTGGAGGTCCCAGTCCACGATGAGAACCCGACGCGCCCCTTTCCGTCGGGCGGCCGCGGCCGCCACCGCCACGTTGTTGAAGAGGCAGAAGCCCATCGCCAGGTCGGCCTCGGCGTGGTGCCCCGGAGGGCGCAGCAGGGCGAGCCCGTTGGCGAGATCGCCGGCCTGGACGCGCAGCGTCAAATCGACGAGCCCGCCGGCGGCCAGGCGGGCCGTGCGGGCGGAATCGCGGCAGGCGTACGTGTCGGGGTCGAGCTGGACGAACTCGAGCTTCGCGGTCGCCCCGATCGTCGCGAGAAGGGTCGCGTCGTGAACGGCCAGGAGCTCTTCGTCCGAGGCCTCTCGGGCCGGGACGCGCTCGCAGTGGTTGAAGAGACCTTCTTTCTCCAGTCGCGCTCGGATCGCCGTCAGCCGCCCGGGGTGCTCGGGGTGCTCGTAGGGAGCGCGGTGCTCGAGGAAGGCGTCGTCGTAGACGAGTCCGGTAGGCAAGGTCAAAGTCTCAGGTTCAAGGTTCAAGGCTCAAAGTTGGGGCGGCAAGTCTTCCAGACCTCGAACTCGAGTGTCGTAAAACGGGAGTCCCGATAGCTACACAGCCGACGTGCGTCAAGACTCCGGTTACACGACACGAGGCTTTAGACCTTGAACTCCCTACCTCAGCCACCCCAATCGGTCCTCGGCCATCTGCGCGCTGCGTGCGCACTTCTGGTCGCCGATGAGGCATTCGTGGAGGGTCAGGTCGCAGCCGCAGTCGCAGCAGTCGGCCGCGAGCTGCCGGGCATATTCGTGAAGAGCGCCCGGCTCGAGACCCGCGCCGGAAAGCAGACCCTTTTGGTCGCGCGTTGCCGGGGCGCCGGCCGCCGCGATCGGCGGGTCGGAGGAGCGCGGCTGCGGACGGCCGCCACGCAGGGCTGGACCTCGCATGAGCCATAGCGCAGCGGCGAAGGTGAGGCCGTAGAGCGCCACGAGAATCACCGCGAGGCCGGGGCCCCTTCTCCGGCGAGGCGGCGGTTCTCCCTCGCCGACAATGCGTAGCTTCGGGCTCGGGTCAGGCATCGAGCGCCGCGCGCAGCTGTGCCGGGTCTGCCGTGGGAAGCCCGCAGGTGAAATCGCGGCAGACGTAGGCGCGGGCGCCTCCGTCGGCCGAGCCGCGCGAGGCGATCAGCGGCAGGAGGTCCGCCAGGCTCTCGTCCGCGTCCGCATGCGCGACCACGCGGTTCAAGGCCGCGGCGTCGAAGACGACGTCCCGCAGCCGCGTGAAGTCGGCGCGGCCGGGATCGCCGGCGAGAACGACCTCGCGCGGGACGTCGGTTGCGTAATCGACGGCCGAGAGCATTCGCGTGAGCGCGAGTGGCGCGCGCGTCAGATAGCCCGAGAAGGCGGCGAAGATCCGCTCCGCGCGCTCCCGCCACCGTTTCTCGCCCGTGAAGGAGGCCAGGCGCAGGAGATTCGAAGCGGCCACGGAGCCGGTCGAGGGCGTGACCCCGTCGTAGAGCTCGCGCGGCCGCAGGATCAGGCCGTCATGGGCCTCGGAGGAGAGGAAGTAGCCGCCCCGCGGGTCGGCGAATCGGCGGTCGAGCTCGTCTTGCAGAGCGACCGCCTCCCGAAAGTAGCGCGGCTCGAAGGTCGCCTCGTAGAGGTCGAGGAGCGCCTCGGCGAATAACGCGTAGTCCGAGGAGAAGCCGGCGATGTCGGCCTGCCCGTTTCTCTCGCGGTGCAGGAGCTGTCCATCGCGCCGACAGCTCCGAAGAATTCGTTCCGCTGCGTCCCGCGCCGCCTGTTCGTAGCGTGCTTCGCGGCAGAGCCGAGCCGCCAGGGCGAAGGCCGAGACGGCGAGCGCCGTCCAATCGGTCAAGAGCTTGTCGTCGGTGCCGGGCCGCGCGCGGCGGGAGCGCGCGGCGTACATCCGCGCACGCGCCGTCTCGAGGATCGCCGCGATGTCTTCCCGGCTGCGCCCGAAATCCGAGGCGAGCTGTGCCAGGCCGCGCGCGGCGGAGAGGACCGTCTCGCCCCCTTCGAAGTTGCCCGCCGCCGTGACGCCGAAACGGGCGCAGACGATCGGGGCCGCCTCCTCGCCCACGGCTTCCCGGACCGATGCGGGATTCCAGACGTAGAAGGTTCCCTCGTGCCCGCCCGAGTCGGCGTCCTGGGCCGCGAAGAAGCCGCCGGCCGCGGGCGTCATTTCGCGCAACAGGTAGTCGAGCGTCTCCCGGGCGATCCCGCGGAAGTCCTCCCGGCCGAACGCGCGGGCGGCGAGCAAGTACACGCGCGCGAGCATCGCGTTGTCGTAGAGCATCTTTTCGAAGTGCGGCACGAGCCACTTCGCGTCCACGGAGTACCGGTGGAACCCGCCGCCGACCTGGTCGTAGAGGCCGCCCGCGGCCATCTTTTCGAGCGTCGCCTCCGCCATGGACCGGGCGGATGGATCGCCCGTGCGCCGGGCGAGGCGGATCAAAAGCTCCAGCCGCATCGCCGGCGGGAACTTCGGCGCTCCGCCGAAGCCTCCTTCCACAGGGTCGAAGTCGGCCGCAAGCGCGCGCGCGGCGTTCTCGAGGACCTCCGGCCCGACGAGCTCTCCGCCGGGGAGGCCCTTCGAGGCCTTCTCCAGGTGCGCCAGCAGCTCTCCGGCGGAGGCCTCGAGCTCCTCCGGGCGCGACTCCCAGGCATGCGCGATGGCCGAGAGAAGACTTCGAAAGCCGGGCCGGCCCCAGCGGTCGTCGGGCGGGAAGTATGTGCCTCCGTAGAAGGGCTTGCCTTCGGGCGTGAGAAAAAGCGAGAGCGGCCAGCCGCCCGTGCCGGTCATCGTCTGCACGGCCGTCATGTAGATGTCGTCAACGTCGGGCCGCTCCTCACGGTCCACCTTGATCGCGACGAAATCGCGGTTCACGAGCTCGGCGACGCCCTGGTTCTCGAACGACTCGTGCGCCATCACGTGGCACCAGTGGCACGTCGAATAGCCGATCGAAAGGAAGACGGGCTTTTTCTCTCGGCGGGCGCGGGCGAAGGCTTCGGGCCCCCAGGGGTACCAGTCCACCGGATTGTCCTTGTGCTGGAGCAGGTAGGGGCTCTGCTCGCCGGCCAGGCGGTTGGTCATGGCGGTGAGCATAACCGGCGGGGCGCGGAAGCGATTCCGATTCGCGGATCGCGATTCTCGGGACTCGAGCTTGGACGACCCGTCCCCCGTCCGCTTCTCGAAGCGGAGAAGGAACACCTGGCGAAACGGCCTACTTGGCCTCGGCGGTGATCGTCACCTCGTTGTCCCCGTCTTGGACCCGAACCACGTCGCCGGGACCGAGCTCATCGAGGCGCTTGAGCACATCCTGGATCGAGATGCTGTGGCGGTCGGTGAAGCCTGCGACCAGCGCGCGCGGCACGCGCACCTTGACCGTCTTGTCCCAGCTGTCCTTCACGACGATCTCCAAGGCGAATCCGTCCGCCGTGACCTCGATGCGGTTGCCGTTGCGCTCGATGATGCCGGGTTTGCCGGGGGCGCTCTGGGCGGCCGCGTCCAGGATGTCCTTGCCCGTGACCTCGCCGTTCCCCCAGTCCGAGTTCCAGTTGCCTCCGATGTTGCTCATCGGAATGAGGGAGCCCAGTCGCGCGAGTGTGACGATCGGGATCGAGAACGAGAGATGCTTGCGCGAGTCTCCCTCCTTCTTCTGGATCTCGACGCGGTAGCCGCGGATCTTGTGAAACTCCTTGGCGGGGCGCTGCCAGTAAGCCCGGGCCGTGGCCACGAGCACCACGACGACCAGCCCGATGACGATCGCCCGAACTTCCTTCATTTGAGTCCTCTCCACTTCCTCCCAACGTAAAGCTACCCGAAATGTTCCTCCCGGGAGGGGGCCTGTGATACTTTTCTCGAGTCCGAAAGGACCGAAAAGGCCCGGTCCGGCGGGCTAAAGCGAGACCATGCCCCACTTCATCACCGACACGTGCATCGGCTGCGGGGTCTGCGAGATCAAGTGCCCGACCCACACGATCACGGGCGACAAGAACGAGAAATATGTCATCCATGCCGACCGGTGCATCGACTGCTCGGTCTGCGCTCGGTATTGCCCGGTCTCCTGCATCGAGGACCAGAAGGGGGAGCTGGTCGAGAAGGTCAAGCCGCGCGACATTCCCAAGGCGATCGTGGACCGCGACCTCTGCACGGGCTGTGAGTTCTGCATCGACATCTGCCCGTTTGATTGCATCTACCTGATCGAGGATCCGCTGCAGGAGACCTTCCACAAGATCGCGGAAGTGGATGCCGGTCCCTGCGTCTCCTGTCGTCTCTGCGAGACCGTGTGCGAGAAAGACGCAATCTTCGTTCCGAACCCGATCACGCAGGCCAAGCGATACCTCTCCGTCCTGTGACAGAAGAGCTTCCTCCCGAGGGGGAGGCCGACGCCGCGGAGGAGCCCGCCGGGGGCGGCCGCGGCACGGTCACCCGCTTCTTCTTGCTGCCGCTCCTGGTCGTCGGGACGGCCGTCGGGGTCTTCTGGGTCTTTTCCCGGATCACCTTCGAACGGCGCACCCCGGCCGACTTCCTGCAGGAGGTGCGGGGCGGCACCGCCAGCCGGCGCTGGCAGGCCGCCTTCGAGCTATCGCGCTCGCTGCCGAGCCTCGATCCTCCCGAACGCGCGGCGCTCGCGGCCGAGAGCCTCCGAATCTTCAAGTCGCTTTCACCCTCCCGGGCGGAAGACGTTCCGGTGCGCCGGTATCTCGTGCTTGTCCTCGGCAAGCTCGGTGACCCGGAGGCCGTCCTCCCGCTGCTTCTGGCGGCAAAGGACCCGGATCCCGACACGCGGCTCTACGCCGTGTGGGCTCTGGGGAAGCTCGGCGATCCACGGGCGGTTTCCGCCGTGACCGAGGCGTCGCTTTCGGAGGACGCCGGGATGCGAAAGATGGCGGCCTACGTCCTGGGCCGATTGGGCGAGCCCGCCGCCGTGCCGCGCCTCCAGGTGATGCTGGGCGACTCGGTGGCCGACGTGCGCTGGAACGCCGCGATCGGACTGGCGGGCCTCCACGACGCGTCGGGCCTCCCGGTGCTGCGCTCGATGCTCGACCGCGAGGCGCTGGCGCGGCAGGCGACGCTCTCGGGCGACCAGGACGAGACGGCGATGGTCGGGGCCTTGAAGGCCCTGGCGCTCTTGCGCGACGCCGGAAGCCTGCCCCTGCTCGAGAAGGTCGCGCGCGAGGATCCGAACCTGCGGGTGCGTGCGGCGGCTCGCGAGGCGATCGCGGCGACGCGGGCGAATTCCTCGAACCTTGAGCGTCCGCAGATCCTTTTGGTAGGCTGAGCCCCGACCGATGTCCACGCCGGAGCGACAAATCGAGACGCCGCCCGACACCGACGTCAGCCTGGACGGCGTGACGCGTCGGTCCACCCTGAAATGGCTGGCGCTCGCCTGGGTGGGTTTCGCGGTTGCCACGGCCGCCGGCCTGACCGCCACGGTGCGTTTCCTCTTTCCCAACGTCCTCTTCGAGCCGCCGACGCGCTTCAAGGCGGGAGACCCCTCGACCTACGCGCCGGGCGTGGACGAGCGATGGAAGGAAAAGTTCGGCGTCTGGATCGTCCGCAACACCGACTCGATCTATGCGCTCGTCGCGGTATGCGTGCACCTCGGGTGCACGCCAAACTGGCTGCCCGCGCAGAACAAGTTCAAGTGCCCGTGCCACGGCTCGGGCTACTACGTCTCGGGCATCAACTTCGAGGGGCCCGCCCCGCGCCCGCTCGAGCGCGCCGAGATTTCCCTCTCGCCGGAAGACGGCCAGATCATCGTCGACAAAGCGACGCGCTACCTCTACGAGCGGGGGCAGTGGTCCGACCCGAAGGCCTTCGTCAAGCTCGCGTGAGACGGCTGCCCCAAGTCCCGAAACCATAACCGGAGGCTCGATTGGAATCTCGCTGGCGCCAGATACAGCACTCGATCGTCGAGAGTCAGTTCTGGAAATCGATTTTCCGCGTCGGCGTCCCGAACACCAACCGCAAGCGGGTGCTCGCGATGCTCGGCAACGTCGTCCTGCACCTGCATCCGGTCAAGACGCGCAAGTCCGGCGTGAAGATGCGCTATACCTGGTGCGCCGGCGGGATCACGTTCTTCCTCTTCCTGGTCCTGACCTTCACGGGCCTCCTGCTGATGTTCTATTACCGGCCGACGGTCGAGTACGCCTTCGTGGACATCCTCGACCTGCGCGAGCAGGTGCCCTTCGGCATCATGCGCGAGGTGCACCGCTGGGGCGCCCACGCGATGGTCATCTCGGTCTGGATCCACATGTTTCGCGTGTTCATGACCGGCTCCTACAAGCCTCCGCGGGAGTTCAACTGGGTCATCGGTGTCCTGCTGCTCGTCATGACCCTGATGCTCTCCTTCACGGGGTACCTCCTTCCCTGGGACCAGTTGGCCATCTGGGCCATCACGGTCGGCTCCAACATGGCCTCGGCGACGCCCTTCATCGGGATCCAGGGCCCCGGGACCGGGTTGCTCAAGATCGGGGACATCCCGCTCGTCACCTCGACCAACGACGCGCGCTTCGGCCTGCTCGGCGGACGGTTCGTGGGCGCGGGAGCGCTCCTGCGCTTCTACGTGCTGCACTGTGTCGGGATCCCGCTCATCGCGGCGTTCCTCATGGCCGTTCACTTCTGGCGCGTGCGCAAGGACGGCGGCATCTCGGGGCCGGTATGAGAACGTCGCTCGCGCTTCGCGAGGGATCTGCGCCTGTGGCGCACCGGCGGGCGGCTCGGCCAAAGGGCCTCGACCGCCCGCCTGATCCCTCGCTGCGCGCTCGCTCCCGCGGCGCGAGGCTCCTCCCTCGATTACCTCGGGAGACTCCTCGCGCCGCGACGGGGGCCGGACTGTGAATTCGGTCCGGAGCTTGCTTTGGGTCGCAACGCGACAAAGTTTCGCGAGTTCCGAGCGAAACGACTCGCGTTGCGGGAGCCGGAGCGCAGCGAGCGGACCAGGCCCGCGGTCGAGTGTGCATCCACACGAGCCGCGGGCTGGTGCCGAAGGCAGGTCCGCGAGCAAGTGAAGGCGACGGTGGGAGACTCCTCGCGCCGCGAACCGAGGTCCTGCCGGTGAACCCGATCGGTCTTCTGAAGGGTCTCGTCAACTTCTTGTCGGCTCCG
>JBGPCK010000127.1:0-8667 GCA_041481715.1 Thermoanaerobaculia bacterium
ACCCCTTCTTCGACAAAATTAACGTAATCGCCGCCGTCAACGTCGTCTTCCCGTGATCCACGTGCCCAATCGTCCCTATGTTCACGTGCGGCTTCGATCGATCAAACTTCTCTTTCCCCATGCTCTCTCCCCCGTCAGGTGCTGAGCCCCCGCTCTCGCCCTTCCGCCTAACCCCTCGCCCCTAGTCCCTAACCCCTCGTTTTTTGGAGCCCACGACCAGGATTGAACTGGTGACCTCGTCCTTACCAAGGACGTGCTCTACCGACTGAGCTACGTGGGCGCCCACGCCGTAACGCACATTGGAGCGGGAGACGGGATTCGAACCCGCGACCAACAGCTTGGAAGGCTGTGACTCTACCCCTGAGTTACTCCCGCGCGTGGTTCGCACCATGAGGGGCGAGACGTGGGGCGTGAGGCGCACCGGTATCTTCTTCCGTAACATGTTCCTCACTCCCGTAAGCCTTCCGCCTGACGCCTTACGTCTTCCGTGCTAATGGTGGGCAGGGAAGGATTCGAACCTCCGTAGCGCGAAGCGCGGCAGATTTACAGTCTGCTGCCATTAACCACTCGGCCACCTGCCCGAGCTCTCGAAGAATAGAATCCACCCCGCACGAAACCCGTGCCCGCCCTCGTCGGTCCGCGCCGCCGTCTCTTTGGAGCCGGCGATGGGACTCGAACCCGCAACCTTCCGATTACAAATCGGATGCTCTACCTGTTGAGCTACGCCGGCGCGACTGCCGGCCTTCAAAGAGCACACCCATCCCGACGGCGCGAATCGGGGAGTCTACCAGCGCAAATTGTGCCGATCAAGGGGTTTTCGGCGGGGATCTTTGCCTGACCGCCTCATAGGCAGCCGCGGCCGCCGCGGCAGAGACGTTCAAAGAGGCCAGCTCTCCCCGCATCGGGAGCCGCGCCAGCACGTCGCAGCCTTCCCGGACCAGCCGACGGATCCCTTTCGCCTCTCCCCCGAGAACCAGGGCCAGGTCCCCAGTCAGGTCCACGCCGTACAGATCCACTCCGGAGGTGTCCATCCCGATGACCCGAAACCCTTCATTCCGAAGGTGATCGAGCAACCGGCGCAGGTTTACGGCCCGGTAGACCGGAACGCGTTCGACCGCTCCCGCCGAGCTTCGAGAGACCGCCTCGGACAGGGGCGCCGACCCGCGTTCGGGCAGGACGACTCCGGCCCCGGCTCCTTCAGCCACCCGTAGAACGGCACCCAGGTTCTGGGGATCCTGAACGCCATCCAGGACGAGTAGAAATCGGTGCCCCGGGACCCCCGCCAGAGCCTGGTCCTCGTCCTGGTAGGCACGCACCGCGATGCGGGCGACGACGCCCTGATGGCCGGTCCCCCCGGCCAGCCGGTCCAGAGCCGCCCGGTCGGCGCGCCGGACCTGAACCCCTTCCCGGCGGCACAGTGCCTCGAGTTCCCTGACCCTCCGGTCGCGGCGGAGGGGATCGAACATCACCCATTCGATCTCTTTCGGCCGCGAGGCCACGGCCTCTTCGACAGGGTGCAGTCGGGAGAGGATCACCAAACTCTCGTAAACCGTAGACCGAGAACCGTGAATCGGAGCCGCGGTTGCGTTCGATTCACGGGTTACGGTTCACGGCAGACTCTCTAGAAGCACCACCGCCATCGCGGCGATCCCCTCGCCCCGGCCTGGGAAGCCCAGACCGTTCGTGCTCGTGCCGCGGACGTTGACGCGGGAATCCTCGAGGGCCAGGATTGCGGCGATCCGAGCGGCAATGACGGACGCGTGGGGAGCAATCTTCGGCGCCTGTGCGACGACGACGGCGTCGACATTTCCAATCCGCCAACCCTTTCCCAGGGCCAGGTCGCGCGCTTGCTCGAGAAACCCCGCGCTGTCGGCTCCCTTCAAGGCAGGGTCACGATCCGAGAAGAGCTCACCCAGGGAAGGCAGGGCCGCAGCGCCGAGGATCGCGTCGGCGACGGCGTGTAGCAGCGCATCGCCGTCGGAGTGGCCCGCGAGTCCCGCGGAGCCCGGGATCTCGACACCCCCGAGACGCAGCACCCGCCCCGGTTCGAAGGGGTGCGCGTCGAACCCGAGGCCCACGCGGCTGGTCAACCTCTCAACCCTTTCCTCGGCGCTTCAACAGCGCCTCGACAAGTTCCAGATCCTCGGGCGTCGTAATCTTCAGGTTCCAGCGAGATACCGGCACGGCGGTGACGGACACTCCGAGAAGCTCCAACAGCCCCGCCTCGTCGGTCGCTTCCCGCCCGGTCTCGAAGGCCCGGCCGAGCAAATCGGCTCGAAACGCCTGCGGAGTGCCGGCAGCGTAGAGGCCCTCGCGGTCGATCGTAGCCACGATGCGCTCTCCCTCCACGCGTTTGACCGTATCCACGATCGGAGTCGCCGCCGTCGCGGCATGGCCGGCCCGGGCGGCCTCGAGCACGCTCCGGACCTCCTCGGCGGTGATGAGCGGGCGTGCCGCGTCGTGGATGCAGACCAGGTCGTCGGGAGCGGCTCCGAGCGCCAGGTACCCCCGCCGCACCGAAGAGGAGCGGGTGGAGCCGCCCGCCACCACCGCGGCCCGCCCTCGGAAGAGCCGCTCGAACTCCGGAAGCCACTCGGACGGCGCGGCAATCACGGTGCGATCGAAGGGGACCGCGGCGAGCGCCTCGAGGGTCCAGTACAGGATCGAGTGGCCCAGAATCGGGACGAGGGCCTTCGGCCCCGGGCTCTTGAGACGCGTCCCCGTACCCGCCGCCGGGATGACCAGAAAGGTTGCCATCCCGACCCGCGCCTAGCCCGCGCCATTCACGAACGACACCGGTCGCCGCCCCGATCGCGGACAAGGCGCATCGGACAACAGCCATTTCGTCGCGTGGATGAGCCGAGTGTCACAAAGCAACAGCACGTGTTTCGGCGGGTGTCCGTGAATCGTCCGGGCTACACAGCGAGAATTTCCTGCTCCTTGGCCTTCAGGAGATCGTCGACATCCTTGATTCTGCGGTCCGTCAGCTTCTGAGACTCTTCGAGGCCGCGACGCTCGTCGTCCTCGGAGATTTTCTTGTCCTTGAACATCTTCTTGATGCGATCGTTGCCCTCGTGCCGGAATCGCCGGACCTCGATGCGGACCTCCTCGGCCATGTGGTGCGCCTTCTTGGCGAGCTCCTTTCGCCGCTCCTCGGTCAACGCCGGAACCGGGATCCGGACGAGCTTGCCGTCGGACTGCGGGTTCAATCCCAGGTCCGACTTGCGGATCGCGCGCTCGATCTCCGCCGCCATCTTCGGGTCCCACGGGGCGGCCAGGATCATGGTCGGCTCGGGAACCGAGAGGTTGGCAACCTGGTTGATTGGAACCTCGGCCCCGTAGGCGGTAACACGGATCCCGTCGAGGATGCCGAGGTTCGCACGGCCCGTGCGCAGCGTCTTGAATCGCTCCTTGAGGGCCTCGACGGCGTCGCTCATATGCTTGTCGATGTCTTTGAGCTCCTGTCTCATGACGTCCCCTCCGCCGTGACGAGCGAGCCGATATCCTCTCCGCGCACGACCCGCTCGATGTTGCCGCGCACCCGCAGGTTGAAAACGCGTATCGGGATGCCGTTTTCCATGCAGAGCGCGATCGCGGCGGCGTCCATGACCTGGAGCCCCGCCGCGAGGGCCGCGCGGTACGTCACGGTCTTCAGGAGCTTCGCGCCCGGCGTCTTGTCGGGATTGGCGTCGTAGACGCCGTCGACCTTCGTCGCCTTGAGCAGGACCTCCGCCCGGATCTCGTTGGCTCGCAGGGCGGCGGCCGAGTCGGTCGTGAAGAACGGATTGCCCGTCCCTCCGACGAACAGAACCACCCGCTCCTTCTCCAGGTGCCGGATGGCCCGCCGCCGGATGAAGGGCTCCGCGATCTGCCGGACCTCAACCGCCGACATCAGGCGCGTCGTGACCGATCGCTTCTCCAGCGCATCCTGAAGCGCAAGGCCATTGATCACCGTGGCGAGCAGGCCCATGTGATCTCCCGCCACCCGCTCGATGCCCTGGGCCGCCGCCGCCACGCCCCGAATGATGTTGCCGCCCCCGAGAACGACCGCGGTCTGGATGCCCAGCCGGTGCACGTCACGCACCTCGTCGGCCAGGCGGGCGACCACTTCCGGGTCGATCCCGAATCGCTGCTCCCCCATCAACGCCTCTCCCGAAAGTTTCAGGAGGATCCGGCGGTAGATGGGAGCGTTTCCCATTCGAACTCGTCGCTACGCGCTGGTCAGGGTGGCCGTCTCGCCGGCAGCGGCCGTGCGGCCCAGGCTCTCGCCCAGCTTGAACCGCGCGAAGCGCAGGTCGAGCGCCCCCTTCCCGCCGCGTTCGGCCAGGACCTGGCCCACCGTCTTCTCGGGCTCCTTGACGAAGGCCTGCTCCGTCAGGACGCTCTCCTGGTAGAACTTTTCGACCTTCCCGTCGGCGATCCGCTCCACGACGTTGGCGGCCTTGCCGGCCTGGACGGCCTGCGCGCGGGCGATCTCCCGTTCGGCCTGGAGGACCTCGGGCGTCACTTCGGCGCGCGACGCAAAGCGCGGATCGGATGCCGCCACGTGCATCGCAACATCCCGCCGTAGCTCGTCGTCGCCGGCGGCGACACCGACCAGGACGCCGATCCGGCCGTTCCCGTGAATGTAGCTTCCAAACTTCTCTCCCGGGCGCGGCATGAGGCGTACGAAGCGGCGAACCTGGATGTTCTCTTTCAGCGTCGCGACGAGCTGGGCCACGGCGACCGAAACCGTCGGCTCGCTTGGCCAGGAGAGATTCATCACGTCCGCGCCCTCGCCGGAACGGGTTTCGCCGAACCCCTCGTGCGTGGCAATGCGCTCGGCCAACTTGTCGGCGAAGCCGCGGAAGGCCTCGGTCCGGGCCACGAAGTCCGTCTCGCAGTTGATCTCGAGCAGCACGGCCGCCGAAGACCAGACGTGTGCCACAACCAGACCCTCGCTCGTCGCCCGGCCGGCCTTGCTGGCCGCAACGGCGAGGCCCTTCTTGCGCAGGATCTTCCGGGCCTCTTCGAAGTCCCCGCCGGCTTCCACCAGCGCCTTCTTGCACTCCATCATGCCGACTCCGGTCTCCGCGCGCAGGTCGGCCACCGCTTTGGACGAAATCTCCATGGGTCCTGGATCTCCGAGTTTAAGTCAACAGCCGGCGGTCAACAGGCGAGTCGGCGGGCCGCTCGGTAACTCCGACCACCTGCCGGCTTGGGCTGTCGATGGACGACCCTACGAGGCGACGTCCGAGACGACGGCCGTCGTCGATAGCTCCGGCGTGCGCGGGCGCGATTCGGCCGAGCCCGCCTCCGCCTCCGCGCCGCGTCCCTCCTGGGTGTGCAACCCTTCCAGGACCGCGTCGGCGACGCGACCCGTGAAGAGCCGGATGGCCCGGATGGCGTCGTCGTTACCCGGGATGACGTAGTCGATGACGTCCGGGTCACAGTTGGTGTCCACCACGGCCACAACCGGGATGCCCAGGATGTTGGCCTCCTTGACCGCGATGTACTCCTGTTTCGGGTCGACGACGAAGAGCGCGTCCGGCAACTCGTCCATCTCCTTGATACCCGCCAGGTTCTTCTGGAGCTTCTCCTTTTCGCGCTCGAGGCGCAGGCGCTCCTTCTTGGTCAGGTTCTCGTTGTCCTCCTGGGCGAGGATCCCTTCGATCTCCTTCAGGCGATGGATGGACTTCCGGATCGTCGTGAAATTCGTAAGGGTGCCGCCGAGCCAGCGGGTGTTCACGTAGAACATTCCGCAGCGATTGGCCTCCTCGTAGATGGCGTCCTGCGCCTGGCGCTTCGTGCCGACGAAGAGAAGATTCTTCCCCGACGCCGCGAGGTCGGACACGAATTTCGAGGCTTCCTTGAACTGCTTGAGCGTCTTCTGCAGGTCGATGATGTAGATCCCATTGCGCTTTCCGAAGATGAACTTCTTCATCTTCGGGTTCCAGCGCTTGGTCTGGTGACCGAAGTGGACGCCAGCCTCGAGCAGTTCCTTCATCGAAATAGATGCCAGATGTCACCTCCCTTTTTCTAAACTATCAGCTATCGGCTTTCAGCGATCGGCTGTGAACCGGCGACTCATCGTTTGCTGAACTGGAATCGGGCCCGCGCGCCGCGCTGCCCGTACTTCTTGCGCTCCTTCATTCGGGGATCCCGGGAGAGGAAGCCGTCCTTCTTCAACCGCTTGCGCAGCTCGGCGTTGTACTCCGTGAGCGCGCGCGAGATTCCGTGCCGGATCGCGCCGGCCTGCCCCGAAGGGCCGCCCCCCTGGACAGCCACGTGGATGTCGAAGCGCTCCGCCGTCTCCGTCAAAAGGAGCGGCTGCTTGATGATCATCTTGAGGACGTTGTTCGGAAAGTATTCGTCGAGAGTGCGCCGGTTGACCGTGATAGCCCCGGTCCCGGGCACCATTCGGACGCGCGCCACGGACGTCTTGCGCCGCCCGGTGGCCTTGTGCTGGATTTCGACCGCCAAGACTCCTCCTCCCTGTCCTTACTCGGCCTTCGCGGCGCGCGCCCGCTTCAACGGCTTCGGCTGCTGCGCCTGATGCGGGTGCGCGGCCCCTCGATAGACCTTCAGCTTCTTGAGCTGCTTGCGGCCGAGCTTCGTCTTGGGAAGCATGCCCCGCACGGCTTCCTCGACGAGACGCTCCGGATACTTCGCCCGCAGGTCCGGCGCCCCGACGGACTTCAAGCCGCCCGGGTAACCGCTGTGGCGATGGTAGACCTTTTCCTCGCTCTTGCGTCCCGTCAGGCGCACGCGCTCGGCGTTGGTCACGACGACGAAATCGCCCGTGTCGAGGTGCCCGACCCAGCTGGGGCGGTGCTTGCCGGAGAGCACGCGGGCGACGTCGCTCGCAAGGCGTCCGAGAACCTGGTCGGCCGCATCCACGACGAACCAGTCGTGGCGGATGTCGGCCGCTCGAACCATCGGGGTGCCAGCACTCATTTCAAGACCTCAGACGTTGACAAAAAACGCCGCTCCGGGGCGAGCGAAACACATCCGGGACGGTGAACCGTCGCGGGAGGGCGCGTAAGAATACGCAAGCCCGGCGGGGCTGTCAAGGCGAGCCGGGCGCCCTTCCGGGGACCTGGAAGAGCCGGGCGGCGGGGCCAGGCCGGGGGCAGCTCACCTCGCCCTCTCAGGCGTGCTTGCGCTCGGCGAAGGAAAGCAGAATCAGGTCGGACCGCCGCTTGACCCCGTGCTTTCCGAGCAGGTTCGAGACGTGGAACTTCACGGTCCGCTCGGACATGTTGAGCCGCCCGGCGATCTCCTTGTTCGAGAGGTTCTCCATCAGGAATTGGTGCACTTCCAGTTCCCTGCGACTCAAGTGGGCGCTGGCGCTCACGAGTTTGGGCCGGCGCAGCGCCGAGAGCGTCGAGTCCACGAAGCGGGAAAGCAGCGGTCGCGGCACCCAGAAGCCGCCGGCGGCGACCACGCGCACGGCAGACACGAAGTGGCGCGGCAACTCGACGTACCTCACCAGGCCCTTGGCCCCGATCCGGAGGAGGGGAAAGGCGTCGGCGTCGTCGAACCGTTCGGCCACGATGAGCAGGCGCGCTTCGGGCCGCCTGGTGAGGATCTCCTCGACGATCACCTTGGTCGCGCGGTTGCGCGCGTTTGCCTCGACCACATGCGCGGCGGCCGGAAGAACCGGGAGCTGATCGAGCTCCGACAGGCGGCTCGGCTCCAGGCGGTGCGGACGGGTCTGACAGCCGGTCTCCTGAAGCTGGCGGCAGAGCTCCGCCAAGACCAAGGGATGGAATGAATAGAGAGCGACCCTCTGGCCCCGGGTTTCTTTAGCCAACGCTTAGCAGGTTAGCCAATTTCGCCGGTGAGAGCAAGGATGGATCCGGGGCGGCTGTGTCGGCTTGAGCAGCGCGCCAGGGTATCTGCCTGCGCAAGCGAGCGATCCGTGACTCCCAAGCGGTCCGCAGAGACTGGCCTGACGAGCCCGGAGGGTGGCCCCCCAGGGCACCCAATGCGGTCCGTGGGGTCGGGAGAGGGCAATGAGGCGAAGGAGAGGTCTCCGTTCGGATCACTGGAAATAGCCGTTTACGTCGATGATCAGGTGCACCGTTCCCGAGGCCTCACACTTGACCGAAATGACGCCGGATGCCCCGAGCAGGACCACCGCGTTGTTTGCTCTGGTCTGGCCCGGCTCGTAGTTGATCGTCGAAGTGGGTGACGACGACATCCCGGCCGGGAAGAGCTGCAAGTCCCCTCCCGCCATGGCCTGAACGATCGTCACGTTGATGGAGATCGCTTTCGCTGTCGACGGCATCCCGCACGGTCCGACCAGGACGAAATCGCGGGTGGCCCCGGGCTGCAGCGCCGGCGCGTCGGCGTTGCGCGTATCGACCATGCGGCAGGGCGGCAGAGTGTAGAAGCTCTGAGCGACCACATCCGGTGTCACCGTCGGTGTGGGCGTCGGTGTCGGAGTGGAAGTACGCGTCGGAGTCGAGCTCGGCGTCGGCGTCGGCGGCACTGAAGTCGATGTTCGTGTGGGAGTCGCGGTCGGTGTCGGTGTCGAAGTCGGAGTCAGGGTCGGAGGCACGGGCGTCGCCGTACGCGTCGGCGTCGAGGTCGGCGTCGGCGTCAGGGTCGGAGTCGGGGTCGGGGTCGGCGGCACTGAAGTCGATGTTCGTGTGGGAGTCGCGGTCGGTGTCGGTGTCGGTG
>JBGPCK010000128.1:0-8430 GCA_041481715.1 Thermoanaerobaculia bacterium
CGAGACAGCCTCTCGAGCGCTGCGTTGCCGACGAAGAGGAAAGGCTCGAGCGCCACGAGCGGCCACTCGAGCTCCATCCCCTCGGAGAGGGAAAGCGCCGGCAGGCGCGGCTCGAGGGGGCGCAGGTCGAGGCCGCGCGCGGCGGCGTGAAACCGCCGGCCGAGCTCCCCCAGGCGGCTCTCCACCTCTCCCGGCGGGAGCTTCGCGAAGTCCCCGACCGAGCGGACGCCCCACCGCTCGAGCGTCGCCGCGATCTCGATCTCCGGGGCGAGGCGCGAGAGCGGCAGCGGCGCGAGGAACTCCGCCTCTTCTCCCGGCGATACGACGCGCGGGGAGTCGGACAGGCCCGCCGCGACGCGGGCGGCGAGCTTGGAGGAGGCGATGCCCGCGCGGGCCGGAAGGCCGGACCTCTCGACGGCGGCGATCAGGTCCTGGCCGAGGACGCGTTCGGCGGAACGTGACAAATCGGAAAATGGTGAACTCGGCCGAGCCTGGAGCTCGCTCTCGTCTGGCTGAAAACTCTCAGCCGCCGGTCGCGAAGCGACTGCCGCGGCTGAAAGTCCCGGGATCCCTTCGATGTCCAGATAAACCACCCCATCCCCGCCGTCCTCGACGCGCGGTGAGAAGCCGTCGGCGACTTCGAGCAGCGCCTCATGACCGGCCCGCTCGCTCTCGCGGTCGCGCGCGCGAGCCGTCAGTTTCGGCAACCGCGCGCGCGCCTGCGGCAGCGTCATCCCGGCTTCGATCCCGCAGAGGCGAGCCTTGCGCGACCCGGCGAGCACGCGGGCGGCGTTGCCGTTTCCTTCGACCACGACGACGGCTTCGCCCTTCAGGTCCGGTTCGCTGCGCAGCCGCGCCGCGAGCGGAAAGAGAGGCACGAAGATGCAGGCGAGGCGGGGCATTAGCTGTCAGCTATCAGCCGTCAGCCGACCAAGCGAATCGTCTTTGCTGAGAGCTGAGAGCTGATAGCTGATAGCTGATCGCGGCGTCACTCGGCCGTATTTCTCCAGCGTCAGCCGCGTATCGAGTCCGGCGAGAAGCCGCGGCGCCCTGCCGCTGCCTTTCCAGATCGGCCGCGCTTGGGCGGCGGACACGACGGCGTCGGCCGCGATCCCGCTCGTGCGCCAGGGAGTCGAGAGGAGAAATGCCGCGCCTTGCGCCTGGGCCGCACGCGCCAGGCGCACCCAGACGGCGTCGGGCAGAAATCGCGTGCCGGGACAGAGCCCAAGGTCCGCGACGACCAGCGGAAAGCCCGCCGCGATCAGCATCTCCGCCGCAGCGAGCGCCTGCTTCACGCGATGCGGCCGCGCCCAGAGGAGGCATCGCAGATCGACGCCCGCCTGCTCGGCCGCCTGCGGATCCAGGTGATTGCCCAGATCCACGAGCGCCGCGGCCTGCCCGGCGGAGGTCGCCGCCGCGAGCGCCGCCAGCCCGAGCGAGAAGCGCCCGCTCGAGCGACGGCCGGAGAGCTCCACCACGCTTCCCTTCAGCAGGCCGCCCGGCAAGAGCCGGTCGAGCGCCGGCACCGCGGTCGGCAGCGCGGCCTTTTCCGCCGCGCAAGAAGGCAGCTCGCTGGCGCGGAAGAGCCGCGCCCCCAGTCCCGAGAGCAGGCAGCCCCGATTCTTCGCGACTCCTTCGGTCTCCAGAATCCGCTCGAGAACGAGAGCCGGTAAAGCGCTCATGCGACCTCCCGAATGAGCCGGGGGGACGCAAATTAGGCGTAAAAAGAGCGTAAGTCAAGTATGACAAGTAAATATGACTTTATGTAAAGTTAAGCTTACTTATTGATGCGTGGAGAACGACATCCGACACCACTTTTCGCTGAAGGGCCCGTGAAAAACCACCTGCACGTCCTGCGCGCCGAACGCGACTGGTCCCAGAAGGAGCTGGCCAAGCGGCTCGGCGTCTCGCGCCAGACGGTCAACGCGATCGAGACCGGCCGCTACGACCCAAGCCTTCCCCTCGCCTTCGGGATCGCGCGCGCGTTCGGAAAACTGATCGAGGAGATCTTCGAGCCGGAGGACCTGCGCCGAGCGGAGAAGAAGTAGTGTTGGGCAACGGCGGGAATCGCGCACGAGGAGAAGCTCTGGAAGCGCGGCCCGCCCGACGGCAAGATCGAGCAATATCAAGTGATGGCGGCGGAGTAGCCGCGAGGCAGCGCCCGAGTCGGTCGGCAAGTCGACGCGGCTCTGTTCCGTAGGAGCCTTCCGGGTACACGCATGGCCGAGTCTCTCGACGCGCGCACGGTCTCCACCGCCGCCCGGGCGATTACCTGGGCGAGGCTCAAGGAAGCCGTCCGCGGCTCCCGCCGCGACTACACCGAGGGCCCGATCGGCAGCGCCATCGTGCTTCTGGCAGTGCCGATGGTTCTCGAGGTCGTGCTCGAGTCGGTCTTCGCGGTCGTGGACGTTTTCTGGGTCTCCAAGCTCGGCGCCGACGCGGTCGCCACGGTCGGGATGACCGAGTCGATGCTGGCGCTGATCTACGCCGTGGCGATGGGCCTGTCCATGGGCGCGGCCGCGACCGTGGCCCGGCGAATCGGCGAGAAGGATCCCGAGCGCGCCGCCACCTCCGCCGTTCAGTCGATCGCCCTCGGAGTCGCGGTGGCGGTGCCGATCGGGATCGTGGGCGCGACGCTCGCGCCCAGGCTCCTGGCCCTGCTCGGAGCCCCGGCCGGCGTCATCGCGACCGGCAGCCGCTTCACGCGGATCATGCTCGGCGGCAACGTCGTCATCCTGCTGCTCTTTCTCATCAACGCGATCTTCCGCGGCGCGGGAGACGCGACGATGGCGATGCGCTCCCTGTGGCTCGCGAACATCTTCAATCTCATGCTGGACCCGTGCTTCATCTTCGGGCTCGGGCCCTTCCCGCGCCTGGGCGTCACGGGGGCGGCGGTCGCGACCACCTGCGGGCGCGGAATCGGCGTGCTTTTCCAGCTCTGGACCCTCTCCCGCGGGCGGGGGCGCGTCGTCATCGGGCGGCGGCATCTAAAGCTCGAGCCGGCGGTGATGCTGCGCCTCCTGCGCGTGTCGGGCAGCGGCATCCTGCAGGTCGTGATCGGCACGGCGAGTTGGATCGGCCTCGTGCGCATCCTGTCGGCCTTCGGCTCGGCCGCGCTCGCCGGCTACACGATCGGCATCCGCATCATCGTCTTCGCGATCTTCCCTTCCTGGGGGATGTCCAACGCGGCCGCGACGATGGTCGGGCAGAGCCTCGGCGCCAAGAAGCCGGAACGGGCCGAGCGCTCCGTGTGGATCGCGGCCCTGTACAACATGGCCTTCCTCGGGTTGGTCGGCGCGCTCTTTCTCGTCTTCGCGGGCCCCCTGATTCGCCTCTTCTCGAGCGAGCCCGATGTCGTGCGATACGGCGTCTCCTGCCTGCGCTCGGTCTCCTGCGGATTCCTCTTCTACGCCTTCGGAATCGTCATGACGCAGGCCTTCAACGGCGCCGGAGACACCTGGACGCCGACGCTGATCAATCTCTTTTGCTTCTGGCTCTGGGAGATTCCGCTGGCATGGGTCCTCTCGCACCGCGCGGGACTCGGGCCGCGCGGCGTCTTCACGGCCATCGCGATCGCGTTCTCGACGCTCGCGGTCGTGAGCACCCTGCTGTTTCGAAGAGGGAAGTGGAAGACGGCCCGGGTCTGAAGATCCCGCCGAGCGGCCCGGAAAACGGCCCTCGCCCCAACCCTGTCCCGGGGGGAGAGGAAGTGGATCCATCCCCAAGAGGCATGACGCCCAACGGGCGCTTCACCGTTATAGGCTCGCCGGGGATGGAGAATCTCTTCGTCAAGGGCCTGATCGTCGGCTTCTGCCTGGCCGCGCCGGTCGGCCCGATCGCCGTCCTGTGCGCGCAGCGCACGATGTCGCACGGCAAGCTCGCGGGCTTCATCTCGGGCCTCGGCGCCGCGGCGGCCGACGCGCTTTACGGCACGCTCGCCGCTTTCGGCGTCACCTTCGTCTCGGAGTTCCTCCTGGACCATCGGATGATCTTTCAGCGCGTCGGCGGCGCGATCCTCTGCGTGCTCGGCGCTCGCCTTTTCCTGATCCGGCCGCCGCAGGAGTCCGCCAACGACGACGGGGGCCTTCCCGGCCACTTCTTCTCGACCCTCGTCTTGACCCTCACCAATCCCATGACGTTCATCGCCTTCGCGGCGATCTTCGCCACTCTCGGTGTCGGGGCCGTGCGGGGCCACTCGATGCTGACGGCCGAGCTCGTCGGCGGAGTCTTCCTCGGTTCCGCCGCGTGGTTCACCTTCCTCATCGCCCTGGTGAACCTCTTCCGAGAACGCTTCCACTACCGGACGCTCGTGGCGATCAACCGCGCCACGGGCATCTTCGTCATCGGCGTCGGCGTCCTTTACCTCTTCATCCTGCGCAAGGATCCGGAAGTCGCTCCCGCGATGCTCCGCAAGGAGCTCGCGGCGATCGAGAGCCGCGGCCCCCGGCCCTCGCCGACGCCGACTCCCCTCCCCGCCGGACCCTAGTCCCCGCCGGGGGTCAGCGCTGACTTCTTGCATAAGGGGGTCAACCCTGCATAACGGGGTCAACGCTGACTTCTTGCATAACCGCCGGCGAACCAAGAGGAGGGATCGCGGGGCGATTTCTCGAGTACGGTGAGAGCGAGACCCGCTCGCGACAATCTCTATGAAGGGGACCAGCTGCGGCCTCGGATGACCCGAGTCCCGGTTAGCGGACATTTCGTCGTGGCCAGGGATGCCGGACCGCCCGACGCTCAAGCCAGATGGACTCTTGTATGTCGAGACCACTACGCGTCGAGTATCCGGGGGCGGTGTACCACGTCCTCGCGCGTGGAAATGAGAAGCGGGACGTCTTTTGGGATGACCACGACCGGGAGCGGTATCTCAGTCGACTAGCTCACTATCGCAGCCGCTTCGATTTTCGTGTCTACGCGTACTGTCTAATGCGCAATCACGTCCATCTGGCCATCGAGACCGGAGAGATTCCCCTGTCGCGCATCATGCTCGCGCTCCATGGCTCCTACACGCAGACATTCAACCGGCGACATCACCGCGTGGGCCATCTCTTTCAGGGACGATACAAAGCATTTCTCGTGCAGAGGGACCGCTATCTCCTCGCACTCGTGCGCTACATCCATCAGAATCCCGTCGCCGCCGGGATCGAGCCACGGGCATGGCGGTACCGCTGGTCCAGCGATCGCTGGTATCGCCGCCTCGATGGGCCCGACTGGCTCGACGTCGAACCGGTCCTCGCCCTGTTCGCGCCGCAGCGGCAGCGGGCGATCCGGCAATACCACGCCTTCATGAAAGATGGCGGCGGGGTCCGCTACGAAAGCCTCCCAGGCCTCGGACAGGTGATCAAAGGAGAGACGGACTTTGCGATCCGCGTCCTTCGGAGAACGAGTGAGCCGATCCGGAACCTGAGAGGAGTGACCGCGGAGCAGGTCGCAAGAGCGATTTCGAGAGTCATCGGAGTCGAGCCGGAGGCCTTGACCGCAAGGGGGCGTGTGCCGGATCTCTCGGGTGAGCGCGCCATCGCTGCCTATGTCGGTCGTGAGGTCGCGGGCATCCCGCTCGCGAAAACCGCACGCCACTTTCGACGCCATGAGTCGGTACTCGTTCGACGCGTTGGTCGACTGGAGCAGCGTCTCAAGAAGGACCCCGCGTTGCGCGAAACGGTGACCGCGGTGACCCGTCTCTTGAGTTGAGACCAGGTTCGGCGTCCGCGGCCTTCGGTTCGTCCAGCTCCGATCCACGAACCGCAGCCACTCCGATAACACAGTTATGCAGGAAGTCAGCGTTGACCCCGTTATGCAGGGTTGACCCCCTTATGCAGGAAGTCAGCGTTGACCCCGCAGGGCGGCGGTGGCTTTGCGGAGGGCGCGGGCGAGTGAGTCATCGACGCCCGCGGCGAGGGCCTGCTCCAGGGAGAACCACGCGGCGCCGAGAACCTCCTCGGCCTGGAAGGCCAGCGACTCTTCGGGGGTCGTGAGCAGGTAGCGCAAATCGAAATGGACGTGGGCGGGCCGGTCGGCGCTCGACGGAATCGGGTGGACGTCGACGTCGAGAACCCGCGGCCCGAAGGGAGCATCGAGGGCCGCAACCCCGGTCTCCTCCCGCGCTTCGCGCCGCGCCGTCTCGAAAACCGAGGCGTCGTCGGGCTCGACGTGGCCGCCCGGCTGAAGCCAGCGGTCGAGGCGTCGGTGATGAATCAGCAGAAACGCCTCGCCGGAGGGCCGCGCCACGACGGCGCTGGCGGTGATGTGATCGGTCTCGGCCCGCGTAAACGGGTCCGCGGCGGTCGAAAGGAGAGTGCGGATCCTCTCGAAGCTGGCGCGCTCCCCTTCGTCGGCAGGAACATGATTCTCGAGCTCGTCGAGCAGCGCGCGGGCGGAGATCACTTGAGCAGGCGAAACAGGTTGCTGTAGTCGTCGGTCCAGAGGCGCGTCCCGCTCCCGACGAGCTCTTCGGATTCCTCGTCGATCTCCGCCGTCTCGAGGACGGTTCGGTCCCGGGACAGAAGCACCCACGTCGCACCCCAGGTCGCGTCGTCCACCGAGTCGGTGTCGACGACCGCCGCCTCCAGCCGGAACGCGTCGGCCAGGGCGCGAACCACGGGCGCCAGATCCAGGCTCCGGTTGGAGATGTGAATCGCCAGAACGCCATCCGGGCGGCGCAAGTGACCGAGGTAGATCGCGATGGCCTCGCGCGTGAGCAGGTGAACCGGGATCGAATCGCTGCTGAACGCGTCCACCGCGAGAACGTCGAAATTTTGCGCCTGCCCTCGGATGAGCTCGCGCTCGAGCGAGAGGCGCGCGTCTCCCAGCACGAGCTCCACTTTCGCGGGCGAATCCCGCAGGTACGTGAAGGTGGAGCCGGGCCGAGCCGACAACTCAACGACGGCCGGATTGATGTCGTAGAAGCGGTAGAAATCGCCGGCGCGGCCGTAGGCGGCGATCGTGCCAACGCCGAGGCCGACGACGCCCACCCGCAGCGGGCCGGCCGCAAGCCGCGGATGGTGCCGGAGAAGCAGGCCGATTCCCGTCGCCTCGGCGTAGTAGGTGGTCGGCCTCCGCCGCTCCTCGGGCGCCTGGTACTGGAATCCGTGGATGATCCGGCCGTGCCGTAGATCCAGGCGCCGCAGCGTCGGGTCCATGTCGTGTTTTTCCTCGACCGTTAGCACGCCGTAGAAGTTGCGCGACATCGCGACCGCGCTCTCCGCGAATGCGCGAACGTCGGCCAGCAGCACGAACCCGAGGAGCCCCAGTGCTCCGGCCAGGCAGGCTCCGGCGAAGTACGGCCGGCCGCGCAGGGAGAGGATCCGCGGCACCCGGCGGAGCAGGAAGAGCGCGACAACGAGCGCCGCCCCGATCGCGAGCAGCCGCGACGCCCCGCGCCCTTCGCGAAAGGCCGTCCAGGCCCCGGAGACGAACCCCCCATCGCGGACCCTCCATGCGAGGACCGCCGCGGCGAGCAGGACCACGAGGGCCGGCCAGGGGCGACCGCACCGCAGCCACGAGTCGGGATCGCGCGCGAGCGCCACGAACGCCAGCAGGCCCGAGAGCCCGAGGCCGATGTGAAACTCCCAGAAGCCATGGAAGAGCGCCGGGGCGAGAAGCGCGACGAAGATCCCGCCGGCCGCGCCGCCGCCGGAGATCGTCAGATAGAAGGACGTGAGGCGGCTGGCGCGGGGCCGCGAGCGCGCGAGCTCTCCGTGGCAGACCATGCACGCGGCAAAGAGCGCCACGGAGTACGCGACGATCTGCGTCCGGGCCGGGACGACGTATCCGCGGAAGAGGATCAGCGCCCCCCAGCCGAGCGCCGCCGCAAGAAACGGCCCGAAGAGCGCCCGTGAATAGAGGCGATCGCTTTCGAAGCAGAGAATGAAAGACAACAGATACAGGCAGAGCGGCAAGAGCCAGAGAAACGGGATCGCCGCCACCTCCTGGCAGATCTGGTTGGTCGTCGCGAGCAGCATCAGCGAGCCGCAGGCAGAGAGGGCGAACCAGAAACCGTACGGCAGACGGCCGGCGGCCTCGCCGTCCGCTTCCGCCGCCTGCGGCGCGAGCGCCGGAAAGCGCCCCGCACGCCACGCGCAGAAGCCGGCGCCCGCCGCGAACACGGCGAAGAGGCCGGACCAAGTGGCCGCCTGCGCACGCAGCGTCAGGCCCGGCTCCACCAGGAAGGGATACGAAAGCGGCGCGAGCAGGGAACCGGCGTTCGAAAGCGCATAGAGCCGGTAGACCGGCGCCCCCGGATGCGTCCGCGCGGCCCACGCCTGCAGCAGCGGTCCGGTCGTTGAGAGCAGAAAGTAGGGCAGACCCACCGAAACCGTGAGCAGCGCCAGGATTCCCGGAATCGGGCTCGCGCCGCCTTCCGGCTTCCAGCCGGGGCCGGGGAGGACGGGCGAGCCCCACGCGGCCGCGCCCAGGATCAGGAGCCCGAGTGCC
>JBGPCK010000129.1:0-8215 GCA_041481715.1 Thermoanaerobaculia bacterium
AGAGCCTTCGCCGAGCGCCACCGCGAGGGGCGCCAAAGCGCAGGCGCCGGCGAGGATCGTCATGGCGACGGGGCGCCGCCGGCGCTGCGCCGCGAGACGCCAGGCGGCCTGGACCGGTTCGCCCCTTCGCAACAGGGCGCGTGCCTCGTGGACGACGAAGATCACGTTCTCGCCGACGATGCCGACCACCATGATCGCCCCGACGAAGCTCGAAATATTGAGCGTCATTCCCGTCGCGAGTAGAGCGCCGAACACACCCGCGAGCGCCGTGACGGAGATGAGCGCCGCAAGCAGAGGCGCGCGCCAGTCGCCAAACTCGAACAGCAGAACGATGGCCACGAGCGCAAGGCCGCCGAGCAACACGAGAAGGAGCTCCCGAAAGGAGCTCTGCTGCTGCTCGTAGAGCCCGCCGAATTCGATCCGTGTCCCCGGCGGCAGCCGGAGCCCGCTCGCGAGCTTCCGGCGGATCTCGGCGATCGCTCCGCCCAGGTCTCGCCCCTCCAGCCGAGCCGTGACCCCGAGGAACGTCTTCAGATTCTCCCGTTGGATCTCCGCCTCGGGAGCCCCGGTCGAGATCGAGGCGACATCGGACAAGGGCACGAGCGCCCCGGACGGCGTCCGAAGGCGAAGGGCCGCAAGGCCGTGGGAATCTCGAGCGAACACGCGAAGGTCGTACAGGCGCTCTCCGATCCGTATGTCTCCGGCGACCGTGCCAGCAACCGCGGGCTCGACGGCCGAGTGGACGTCTTCCGTCGTCAGCCCGAACCGGGCCGGGCCGGGAGATCCGGCGAGAGTCCGCGTCTCGCCGGCGGGCGGGACGTGAATGGTCAGGGCTGGACCGGCGATCACGATGCCGTCGAAGACGTCCTCGGCGCCTTTCACTGCCCGTAGCAACCTGGCCGCCTCGCGCGCCTTCTCCTGCAGCACCGCCTGATTTTCACCGAAGATCTTGAGGTCGATCGGCTGCGGAGCCCCGCCGGCCAGGTCACTGATGTTGTCCTCGAGCAGCTGCCCGAAGTCCGTGTGCAGTGCCGGCACCGTAACGGCGGCCCGCGCTCGGATGTCGGCGATGACGTCCTCCACGTCCCGGCGCTCGCGCCTCGGCTTGAGTCGAATGACGTAGTCGCCCCTGTTCGGCTCGGTGATGAAGAACCCGAGCTGAGTTCCGGTGCGCCGGGAGTAGCCACGGACGTCCGCGATGCGCCCGAGGACCTTCTCGAATCCGTTTAGCAGGCTATCCGTGTCGGTCAGCGATGTCCCGGGCGGAGTCCAGTAATCCAGGATGATGGAGCCTTCGTCCATCGCCGGCAGGAAGTCTGTTCCCAGTCTGCCGTAGAGCACGATGCCGCCGGCGAGCAAGGCCGCGCAGACCAGAGCCGGGACCCAGCCGTGCCGGTAGACGAGCGGAACCCGTCCGGACGTATCGGACCGGCGCACGATCGCGAGGGCCGAGCCACGGTACGCCCTCCCGACCCCAACCGGGACGGCGACGGATGAAATGAAAAAGGAAAGGACGAGCGCCACCGCGACCGTCAGCGCGAGCGGCTGGAAGAAGGCGCCGGTGACGCCGGTCAGGAGCGTGAAGGGCAGGAAGATCACGATCGTCGAGAGGCTCGATCCGACGAGGGCGGGCAAGATCGATCGGAGCCCGGCAAGCGCCGGTTGGGGCGTTCCTTCCTCGGCCTGTCGGCGAATGCTCTCCGCGACGACGATGGCGTCATCGGCGATGAGACCGAGCGCGGTGGCGATCCCTCCCAGGGTCATCAGATTGAGGGTTTGGCCGGCGACGCCGAGGGCGAGCAGGACGATCGCAACGGTCAAGGGCACGGCGGCGACAGCGATGAGCGCCAGGCGCCAGTCCCGAAGAAACACGAGAAGGACCACGGCCGCGAGGCCGACGCCGATGAGCATCGCGTCCCGAACTCCGTTCACCGAATGCGATACGAAGTCGGCCTGGTCGTAGAAAGTCGTCCAGGCAACGCCCTTCGGCAGCAAGTCCGGCCGGCGTTCGAGAAGCGCCGTCACGTCCTTCGCGATCGAAACCGTGTTTGCCGAGGGCTGTCGGATGACATTGACCAGGACGGCGGGTCGCCCATCCGCGGTCGTCCGGATGTAGGAGACCGCCTCGTCAACGGAGACGGTGCCGAGCTCGCCCAGGAGAGCCGGCACCCCGCCGGCCACCGGAATGGGTACGCGGGAGAGCGATTCTCGGTCGTGAACGAGCCCGTCCACCAGCGAGAGGTAAAGCTCGTGGTTCGACTCGAGGAGCCCCGCGGAAAGGACCAGATTGTTCCTCCGAATGGCCGCCAGCACGTCGCCGACCGCAAGGCGGCGAGCCGCCAAGGCCTCCGGCGCGAGGTGGACCTGGAACTCTCGGCGCCGCCCGCCCTGGATCTGAACTTGCGAGATCCCGGGGATTCGCACGAGCTCAGGTTTCAAGGTGTATTCGGCGAGCTCCCAGAGATCGGCCTGGCTCGCCGTCTCGGAGGTCAGCGCGTAGCCGAGGATTGGGAACACGGCCGTATTCATCCACTCGACTTCCAGCCGGGCTTCGGGCGGCAAGTCCGGCCGGATTCGCGCGACCTCCGCCTGGACGCGCTGCAACGCCGTCTGCATCGGCGTCCCCCACGCGAAATTCGCGGAGATCTCCGTCGAGCCCCGCGACGTCGTCGAGCGGACGAGGCGGATCCCGGTGACGCGCAGGAGAGCCTGTTCGAGGGGTCGCGTGACGGAGGGCATCATCCGCGCGGCCGGCTCTTCCCCAACGTCGGCGATCACCTTGATCACGGGGAAGGTGACCGAAGGGAAGATCGAGAGCGGTAGACGAGAGCCGACAAAGACTCCGCTCGCCGCGAGCACCAGGAGCAGCAGCAGGATCGCCAGGGCTCGCTCGCGAACGAAGGTAAGGGCGCTCACGGCTGAGCGGCGACGGCGGCACCTTCGGGCAGCCCGACCTGACCGGAGATCACGACGGCCTGGCCCGGCGGAAGCGGCGGCGCCGTGATCTCCGTTCCCGGGGTTGCACGCAGGCCGACGGTGACGTCGATCCAATGGGCACGGCCGTCCTGGACGATCGCGATTCGTGTCGACCCGGTGAGGTCGTCGCGAATGAGGGCGGCCTCGGGAACCACGACCGCGTTCGGGCGCTCCCGCACGGTGATTCGTGCCGTGCCGAAGAGGCCCAGCGGGGGGACGCCCTGCAGGCCGCGGAGGTCGACGCGGACGGGCACCGTGAAGTCCGCGCTGTTGGCGCCGGGTAACACGTCGTGCACGGTTCCCCTAACCGGTCCCGAGTGCCCGGCGAGCGACACCTCGACGCTTTGGCCCGGGCGGATGCGAGTCAGATCGCTTTGCGCGACATCGGCCAGGAAGACGATCGACGAGGCGTCCGCCACCGTCAGGATCTCCTGGTCTTCGGACACGCGATCTCCCCTCGCCGCGGCGTGCGAAAGAATCGTGCCGTCCACGGGCGCTGTGATCGGGGCCCGCACGAGCGCCCGCTCCGCGAGCGCAAGGGCGCGTTCGCCATCGAGCTTCTCGGAGGCTGTCTTCGCTTCGCGAATCATGTCGTGGGCGCCCGAGAGAGCGGCTTCGCTGTCGCGCGACACGATCGTTCCGAGCGCGGCGCCGCGGACCACACGGTCGCCGTCCGCCACGGCGAGCTCCGTCAGGGTTCCGGAAAAGGGTGCGCGGACCTTCTGTTGAGCCAGCGCGGCCGTGCGCCCCGGTCCGGTCACGACCTCGTAGAGGGTCGTTCGGAGGGCCGTGGCGACGCGTACAGGAATGGCTTCGGGGGACTTCGCGGACGTCGGGGGCTCGGCCGCCGGGTCCGGCTTCGCCCGGCAGCTCGAGAGCACGGCGGCAAGAAGGAGTGGAAAGATCCGCCTCATGGAGAGCTCCACCGGATGGCCACAGCCTGGGCGACGCGGTATCGAGCGGTCGCTTCAATCAGACGTGAGGAGGCCTCCACGGCGGCCGAATGGGCCTCCAAGACCTCCAGGGCCGATGCCGTGCCCCCGCGGTAGCGGCTTTCCATCTCGAGGTAGGAGTCTCGGGCCGCGGGCGCCGCCCGAGAGAGGATCTCGATCTGCCGGAAGAGTCCTCGCATGGCCGTCTGTGCCTGGGTCCAGGCGAGATACGCATCGCGACGCTCGACTTCGACCTGCGCGCGCGCGCGCTGCAGACCCAGATCGGCCTGAGCCACCCGGGCACGGGCCGACCCGGCATCCCAGAGCGGCCATGCGAGGACGAGCGAGAAGGAGTAGCCCTTGGCGTTCCAAAACCGGTCCCAGAACTCGGATCCGAGGTGAGTCGTGTCTGCCACCCAGAACCCCAGATCGGCGCCTACGAAGAGCCGGGGCTGCCTGTCGGCGCGCGCAATCGTGACCTCGGCCTCCGCCGATCGTGCTTCCGCCTGCGCCGCGGCGATCTCGGGCGCGCTCTGCCAGGAGGCGGCTGCGGCCGGCGACGGCGCCGCGGGGGAACCGAGGGGCTCGAGCTCGAGCGGAGCGGCCGGGTCCCTGCCCAGGAGATCATTCAGCTCGAATCGAATCTCGTCCTGGCGCTCTTCGGTCTCGGCGATGGCGGCTTCCTCGAATGCGATGCGCACCTCGGTCTTGAGAACGTCTGCCGCGACGCCCTGTCCGGAGGCCTGACGACTCTTGAGCCAGGTCTGATAGCTCCGGAGCCGCTCGATCCCTTCACGACGGACGCCCAAATCCGCGCGCTCGGCCAGGAGCTCCGCGAACCGACTGCGCACTTCCAGGTCGAGGTCCTTGTCGGCCATCCGGTACCGCGCACTGGCCGCCGCGACGTCGGCGTCTGCGCGAGTGGCCCTCGCCTTGAGGGCGCCCCCTTGATACAGAGGCTGCCGCGCGACCACCTGGAGTCGCGCGTCCCCGAGGTTCGTCAGGGCCGGATCGTAGCCGCTCGCCGGCGCGTAGAGGAAATCGCTCTCGAGGGCTACTTTGAGCCACCGCTCGGCGAGTGCTTCGCTGCGTCTTTCGCGCGCCAGGGACAGCTCGAGGGCCCGCAAAGGCAGCCGCGCGTTCGCGGACCGCGCTTCCAGAATGGCGTCCTCGACGGACAGCGTGCTCTGGGCGGCGGAAACTGCCGAGAGAAGGGCGACAGCGGCGGCAACGGCCACAACGAGACGAGGCCCGAGGCGCCTTCCGGACGGACGGTGAGCGGCCATCGAAGATGGCCCGGAGTCTAGCCCGGATGATTCCGGAATCGCGACCGACGGAGATGGGCAAAAGGCGAGGTTTATCCAGCGTTTATCTTCGCGCCGCGGTGAGGCCTATCGACGATCGAAGCGAGAGACGAGGAGCTCGATCGACCGGATTCCCGACGCCGGCGATCCTCCCCGGCAGCTTCAGGATTCTCGTGGTCGGACGCCGAGGTCACGCGCGGCCTCGCGCGATTCCGACAGCGCCGGCAGGGTCACGACGAACACGTTTCCGGAGTCCGGAAAGGCGGGCTCGATGCGAATGTGCCCGCCATGCAGCGTGACTGCCCACCGAACGATCGCGAGCCCCAATCCGCTACCTGCCGTTTCGCCGCTCTGCGACGGCCGCGCGCGATAGAAGCGTTCGAACACTCTCTCTCGGTCCGGCGGCGACAGGGTCGGCGCCTGATCGGCGACGCGGAGCTCGATGGTCCCGGCTTCCTCGGCGACGGCGACGTCGACTTGACCGGGAGAAGGAGAGAACTTGATGGCGTTCTCCAACAGGTTGGTCACGATCTGCCGGAGCAACCGCTCATCGCCGCGATACTCGACGCAGCCCGACGATTCGATGTCCACGGCGACGTGCCGGGTGGTGGCGACGGCGCGAAGGGAGCGCGCGACTTCCTGGCTCAGCTCCTTAAGATCGACAAGACGACGTTCGAGGGGGTGGTCGAGGGTCTCTCCCTCGGCGAGCAGAGTGAGGTCGCTGACGATCTGCGACAACCATTGGCTCTCGGCGGCGATCGTGCCGAGCGCGTCTCGATAGTCTCCGGGGCTTCGCTCGGCCGACAAGGAGAGCTCCGCTTCGGCGCGAATGATGGAAACGGGAGTCTTCAGCTCGTGCGCGGCGTCGGCGATGAAGTCCCTCAACTGGCCAATCGACGACGCGATCCGGTCGAGCAGTCGATTGAACGTGTGCGCCAGACGCCCGAGCTCGTCGTCCGAGTTGTTCACCTCCAGGCGCTGAGGGCCCGCCGAGGACGGCGCGGAGGCCATCGAGGCGGCCTGTGTCGTCATGGCGTCGATCGGGCTCAGCGCGCGGGTCGCCAGCCAGTAGCCGCCGGCGAGAGCCAGAACGAGACCGGCCGTTCCGAACTCGATGAGCGCGCGCCGGATCGCTGAGAGAGTCCCCTCGACGGCCGTCGTACGATCGGCCACGCCGAGCTCGATCGGGCCCTCGCCGGTCTCGGGTTGGAAGCCTTGGATCGCGGCCCGAGCGGTCGAGCCGAGCGGAACGACACGCGTGACCGAGGAGACTGCCGCATCGCGCCACAGCGATTCGGGGAGGAGTCCGCTACTCCGGCCAATCGTCGGGCCCTGCAGACGCGCGAGCAGAGTCTCGCCGCGGCTCCCTTGGCGGATCTCCGCGTATAGCCCGTTGAGTCGAAACTCCTCGAGCGTGTCTCGGGCAGCTCGCCTTCGTGTCTCGAGGGCTGACTCCGCCTTGGCACCCGATTCCGCTTGCGCCTCGCGCATCTCCTCGGCCAGCGCCGACTGGAGTGTGTGGAGGTTGACGGAAAGGTCGGCGTCGAACGCCCGCCACGCGGCGGCCCGATACCGCCAGTAGGTCGCGGCCGAAAAGAAGCTCAGGGTCACGCACAGCGCCGCGCCGTACCAGAGAGTCAGCTTCCAACGAATCGAAACGTGGATCAATCCGGCGGGTGGCGAAGGTCGTCCACGAAATAGCCTTCGCCCCTTCGGGTCCTGAGAAACGAACCTTGCCGATGCGGCGACGCGCCGTCGATTTTCTGGCGGAGACGACCCACGTAGACCTCGATCAAATTCGAGAACGGGTCAAAATGCTCATCCCAGACGTGCTCCGCGATCTCCTGGCGGGTGACGAGCCGACCGCGATTGAGCAGCAGATATTCGAGCAGTGAATACTCCTTGGCGGTCAGCTCCACGAGTCTCCCTCGGACGTCGACCGACCGTTTCGAGCGATCGAGCCGGATACTTCCGACCGTCAGGCTGATCTGGGGCGGGAGAGATCTCCGCCGCATCAGCGCCGCGACGCGCGCGCGCAATTCCTCGATCGCGAACGGCTTCGCCATGTAGTCGTCGGCGCCGATGTCGAGGCCGTGCACGCGGTCGGCGATCTCGGATCGCGCCGACAGCATCAAGATGGGAGTCGCGCTTTTCGCGGCACGAAGCTTCCGGCAGACCGCAAACCCATCGATTCCGGGCAGAAGAAGGTCGAGGACCATCAGGTCGTAGCCGCCGAACGATTCGCGCTCGACCGCGTCGGACCCATCGCCGACCACATCGACCGCATAGCCGGACTCGCGCAGAGCGCGCGACAACAGGCTGGCCATCCGAGGATCGTCCTCGACAACCAGGATCCGCATGAGCACGGAAGTATATCGGCCAGCGCACCGATTCCCGAGCGCCCGCCTCATCTCTAGGTTCCGGCGGCGTTTACCGTCCATTCATTTTCGCAAAATATTATGCCGTCGGCGTGACGACAACGGCGCGGAGGCGGCGGTTGATCGAGGCTTCGGCGCGGCGATGAAACGCGATCCCTCGGGTCCGATGAGCACAAAGGGCCAGACCTGGATGCGGAGACACTCGGCCGGCTTGAGGCAACGTGGAACCCGATCCGGTTCTTCCCGGGGCGATAGCTCTACAAGGGTACGTCGACGGGACGAAGCTCCGTAGCCGCCAAATGATAGCCCGGCGCCTGCGCGAGAGATCCGAGTTCCTTCCTTTATTCTCCCGACGCGAGGCCCGGGCGTGAGGACACTCACGATCACGGGCGACGATTTCGGTTTTTCCCGAGAGGTCAACCGGGCGATCGTCCTGGCGCACGAACGCGGTGTCCTGACGAGCGCGAGCCTGATGGTCACTGGTGACGCCGCCGCGGAGGCGATCGCGCTGGCCCGCTCCCTTCCGGGCCTGGCGGTCGGGCTTCACCTGGCGGTCGTGGACGGCCGTGCGGCCCTCCCGCCCTCGGAAATCCCGCACTTGACGGAGCCCTCGGGCGAGTTTCGC
>JBGPCK010000130.1:0-8081 GCA_041481715.1 Thermoanaerobaculia bacterium
CATGGCGTCCACGCCATGGATATCGGGAAGCGGCTGATGGACTACGGCTTCCACCCGCCGACCGTTTATTTCCCCTTGATCGTGCCCGGTGCGCTGATGATCGAGCCCACAGAGACGGAGGGCCGGCCCGGCCTCGATGCCTTCGTCGAAGCGATGCGCGCGATCGCGAAGGAGTGCGAGGAGGACCCGGAGATTGTCCGGAAGGCGCCGCACACGACTCCCGTCCGGCGTGTGGACGAAGTCGCCGCGGCGCGAAATCTGGTGCTTCGCTGGCGGCCGGAGACGCCGAAACCGTGAACCGTAGGCTGTGAACCGGAGCCCGGGACTCTGATCGGTTCCCGGTTTACGGTTCACGATATCCTTACCCCTAGAGTGCCATGAACGAATTTGCGCGCCGGTGTCCCCTCTGCTCCGGGGACATGATTCGTTCGCGGAGCGCCAACTCCGGCTACACGTCCTACTTCTGGAAGAAGCCGTGGAAGACGGCGATTTTCCAGTGGGGCGTCGAGAAGATCTATCCCTGGGCCTGCATGGGGTGCGGCGTGGTTCTTCTGTATCTCGACCGGCTCCCGGCGGTCGCCGAGGATTATCGGAGGGTGCAGCAGGGCCAGAAGGAGACCTCGCGGTCGATCGAGCCCGCCCCGATCAAGCCGTGATCGCCATCGGATACCTCGACGGCCGGCGGCTCTCGCGAGCCGTGATCGCGGGCGCGCGCTTCGTGGCCGACCGAGCCGAGCCCCTGAACAAGATCAACGTGTTCCCGGTCCCCGACGGCGACACGGGGACGAATCTTGCCTCGACGCTGCAGAAGATGGCCGCCGGAATCGCGCGCGTGCGTCAGAGGAACGTGCGCGAGATGTCGCGCTTGCTCGCGGACGAGGCCGTGGGTGGGGCGCGGGGCAATTCGGGCGCAATCCTCGCGCAGTTCTTCTGCGGCTTCGCCGAAGGGCTGCCGGACCGTCCCCGCGTCTCGACGCGGGACTTCGGGCAGGCCGTCGTGCTTGCCGCGGAATCCGCGTACCAGGCGATCGCGCGGCCGGTCGAAGGAACGATTCTGACCGTCATCCGCGATTGGGCGCGGCACGTGTTGGCCCGTTCCTCGGAGGTCCCGGACTTCGAGAAACTGCTGCCCGAGTCGCTCGAAAGAGCGAAGACGTCGCTTCAGAACACGCCCAAGCAGATGCTGGCCCTCCGAAAGGCGGGAGTAGTCGACGCCGGCGCGCAAGGATTCGTCTATCTCATCGAGGGGATCGTCAAGTATCTGCGCGAAGCGGCGCGCGGGGCGATTCCGGAAGCGCCACCGGCCGAGGTCAAGGCGGCGGTCTTCGACAAGACGCCAGAAGAAATTCTCTTCCGCTATTGCACGGAGGCCCTGCTGGAAGGCGACGGTATCGACCGAGACGCGGTGCGCCGCGAGGTGGCGTTGCTCGGCGACTCGATCGTCATCGCCGGGAGCGCCGCGCGCGTGCGCCTGCACGTTCACACCAACGAGCCGGAGAGGGTCTTCGAGGCCGCGGGGCGCCTTGCCGAGGTCGCGCAGACGAAGGTCGAGGACATGCGAGCGCAGCACGAGACGCGCTTCGACAAGAACCGGGCGCAGCGGGTGGGCATCGTCACCGACTCGACCTGCGACCTGCCGCAGGGCCTCTTCGAGGAGCTCTCGATCGGCATGGTGCCGGTGCGCGTCTTTTTCGGCTCGGAGAACTACCTCGACAAGGTCACGCTCACCCCCGCCGAGTTCTACGCGCGGTTCGCGGTGACCGACGAGAATCCGAAGACCTCGCAGCCGCCACCCGCCGATTTCGGGCAGGTCTATCGCTATGTTTCGGCGCATGCCGGCGCCATCGTTTCGATTCATCTGTCCGCCGCGTTCTCCGGGACATACCAGGCGGCCGTCGTGGGCGCGCGCGGGATCGAGAAGACGCGCATCACGCACGTGGACAGCCGCAACGTGTCGGTCGGACTCGGCCTGATCGTGCGCGCCGCCGCGGAAGCCGCCGCGGCGGGCAAGAGCGCGGACGAGGTCGTCCGGGTCGCTCGGGATGCGGCCGATCGGACGCGGTCCTTCGTGGCCGTGCCGACACTGGAGCACCTGGTGCGTGGAGGGCGTGTTTCGCCGTTGAGGGGTCTCTTCGCGCGTCTCCTGGGGCTGCTCCCCGTTCTCACGATTTCGCCGGAGGGGAAGGTCTACGCGAGCGCCAAGGCACGGGGATTCGAGAAGGCTCGCCGGAAGATGATGGCGTTGCTCTTCCGGGCCGCGGATGCGGGACGGGATGGCTCCTCGCACCGCTTCGGTGTCGCTCACTGCGACGCTGCGGAGCTCGCCGAGAGCCTCGCGCGCCAGATCCGCGAGCGCTACCCCGAGTCCGACGTCATGATCGTCGAGTGCGGCCCGGCGCTCGGTGCGCACGGCGGGCCGGGCGCGGTGGCGGTGGCGGTGCTGGCGTAGTCGCCTTGGCCTTTCCGGTCGGCCACCCCGATCACCCGCTCGGGCGTCCTCCGTCCGGACGGTCGTGGAGAACGGGCAGGGGCACTTCCACCGTTCCCTCTCCCACCCGGATCACCCTTCCACCCACGACGACCTGCGCGACGGCCGCCCGCCGCACGTGGACCTCGGCAAACAGCGTCGAGGGTCGGTCCAAGGCATGGCCCTGCTCGATGACGAGACAGGTCACCGGTGTGACGGTCACGGCGGCGTTGGCGACCAGGTAAGCCGCGAGCGCGCCGGAGGCGGCGCCGGCTCCGGGGATCTCGACGGAGCTCGTGCTGTCGAAGACGCGCGCGTGCGCGGCCGAGTGGGCGGCAATCGTCTCCTTGGTGAAGGCGCAGAGGATCGATGCCTCCCGCCCCTCGAGGACCCCTCGGAGCAGGTCGAACCGCGGCCGCGCGCTCTGGAGGTCGCGCAGCGTGGCGACCGGCACGATCAGAACCGGCAGCCCCGTCGACACCTCCTGCACGGGCTGGTTGGTAGCCTGGATCTTCTCTTCCTCGAGGCCGAGTCCCTCGGCCACGCGCGCCACGGCCGTGTTGTCGAGCGGCGCGCCGTAGACCGGGGGCGGCTGCGTGAGGCGCAGGAGCGTGATCCTTCCCGCCTCGACGCAGAGCTCCACACGGATGAGCCCCCCCTTGCCCTCATGTGCCACGCGTGTCACCGGTTCCTCGAGCGGGAGTCGGGCCTCGATCGCATGGACGAAGTGGGCGCCGAGCGCCGGGTGCCCCGCGAAGGGGATCTCGCGGTCACGCGAGAAAATCGACAGCCGGAAGGCCGCCCCGGGCATCCGCGACGGGAAGAGAAACGCCGTCGCCGCGTGGTCCATCTCGCGGGCGAGCGCCTGCATCGTCTCCGCGGAGAGACCCTCCGCCTCGGGAAAGACGGCCAGAGGATTGCCCGCCAGCGGCCGGTCGGCGAAGACGTCGACCAGCACGAAGCGGCGCTTGGAGCTCACACCTCGCGCCGCGCGGCCAGCAGGAGGACGTCGCGAGGCCCGGCGGAGACGCCGGTCTTCTTTCCGTCAGCCACGATCTTCGCGAAGGCCGCCGGGATCGGATGCTCCAGCGCCTCGCGTGCCAGCCAAACCAGCAGCTCTCCGGTCGGGATCGGCCGCGCCGAAAAGCGAACCTGGGAGAGGCCGCGCGAGGCGAGCACGAGCAGGTCCTGCGCGACGGTCTCGATCTCGGCCGAGAAGACGCCGGCCTCCGAGGAGACGGGGCAAGGCACGGGGCGGGCTTGCCGCAGCAGGAGCGGCAGCTCCGTCCCCGCCGCGGCCACGCGCAGGCCTTCCGGCGACCAGGCCGCCGCCGCGACCTGGCAGGAGGGCTCGGTCTCGACGACCCGGCGCACGATCTCGACCGGCGCGTGCGACCCGAGCAGCGGCCGTCCTGTGCCGATTGCCTTGAGCAGCGCGCCGAAGGCCTCTTCGGGCTCTCCCGGATGTTCGAGAAGCAGGAACGCGACCCGTCCGGCGCGCGCCTCCACGGCGTAGGAGAGGATGTTCCAGTCCTCGGAGCGCCAGCGCAGCGGCGCCGACTCGAAGCCTGCCGTTTCCGGCCATGCGCCGGGAGCGAGCTGGAGAGCGGCGCCCCGGATCACCGCGGCGGCCCCTTCGCGGCGGGCCCGCGACACCGCGGCCTCGTGTTGGCGCACTCCTTCGACCGCGAGGGCCGCGTGCGTGCCGACCTCCTGCAAGAACTCCTCGTCCTCCTTCGTGAAGGCGCCGTGCCGCTTGTTCAAGATCTCGACCACGCCCACGATCTCGCCGATCGGCGTGCGCATCGGGGCCGCCAGGATCGATTGCGTGTGGAAGCCCGAGGAGACGTCGACCCCCGCGTTGAAGCGCGGATCGCGGTAAGCGTCCGTGGTGTTGATCACGGTGCCGTTGTCGGCCACCGTGCCGGCGATGCCGCGCCCGACCTTCAGGCGGATCGGCTGGACGCTGCCCCCCTCGAGAATCTGGCTGACGAGCTCGTCGGTGCCGGGCTCTCGGAGAAAAATCGTCCCGCGCTCGGCGTCGGTCTCGGAGGTCGCGGTCTTGAGGATGATCCGCAGCGTTTCGGTCGAGTCGAAAGTCGCCGCGAGCGACTTGTTGGCCTCGAGGATGACCATCAGCTTGACCATCTTTGCGCGGGTGACGGAGACCTCCGCGAGCACGCGGTCGAGGACCTGCCCCTCGAAGCGCGCGATCGCGTCGGCGAGCGCCTCGGCGTCGGCGAAGCGGGCGGCCGGGTCCTTGGCGATGGCGCGGTCGAGGATCGAGAGCAGCTCCGGAGGCAGGTCCGGCCGCAGTGTCTCCGCCTTGGGCGGCGCCTCCGCCAGCACCCGGCGCACCAGGCGAGCGGTGTCGTTGTCATCGAAGGGGACCCGGCCCGTGAACATCTCGTACAGGAGGACCCCCATCGCGTACACGTCGGTCGGCACGCTCGGGTTGTCTCCCCGCAGCAGCTCGGGCGCCAGGAATTGCGGCGTCCCCGGCACGGAATCCTCCTTCTCACCGCGGTAGAGGGCCTGCTCGACGGCGATGCCGAAGTCCATCAAGTGCGGGACGCCGTCTTCGGTCACGATGACGTTCTCGGGCTTCAGGTCCCGGTGAAGCACCCCGATGCGGTGGGCGGCCGCGAGCCCCCCGCAGATTCCCTTGGCGAGCGCGAGTCCGCGGCCGAGCGGCAGCACCTTTTCCTCGTCTTCGATCTCTTTCAGCGTCCGGCCCGACAGGAACTCCATCGACACGAAGTCCTCGCCGTCGAGCTCCACCAGGTCATAGACCCGGCAGACATTGGGATGGGTGACGCGCCGGGACAGGATGATCTCGCGGCGCAGCGTCTCCCGGCGCTCGGGGGACATCCGATCCGGCCGGATGCGCTTGACGGCAATGTCGATGTCCAGCCGCAGGTCTCGGGCCCGGTAGACCACCCCCATGCCGCCGAAGCCGAGCACGCGGTCGATCCGGTATCGATCGCCCAGCAGCGTGCCCGCCTTCAGCGGCCGGTCTGCCGGGGCCTTCTCTCCGTCCTGGGTGGGCCTCTCGCTTTCGCGGGACATGGCTGAGTCTAATGTCTAAAGTTGACCCGAAAGCCCCTCGGGTGGAGATAAGCTAGCCCAAGGACGACTTTAAGACGTTTAGACCTCGAACTCGATGGATGGCGCAGGAGGAACCGTGACCAGACCGCGACGGGTCCGACATGTCTTGGTGTGCCTTGCCGCAATGGGCGTTCTCGTGGCCGCACCCGCCTTTCCGGCGGGCTTTCAGATCATGACGCAGGGGGCCCGCGCGACCGGAATGGGCCTGGCGTTCACGGCGCTCGCCGACGACCCGACCGCCATCTTCTACAACCCCGCGGGTCTCGGCTGGCAGGAGCACTTCTCGGCGGAGCTCGGGAGCTCCTTCATCACCAAGACCAAAGGGGACTTTCAGGGCGCCAATCCCTTTCCGGGCGACGGCGCGACCGGCCAGCAGCACAAGACCACCTTCCTCGTGCCGACTTTCTACGCGGTTATGCCCCTGACCAAGGACATCAACCTCGGGATCGGATCCTTCGCGCAGTACGGACTCGGATACCGCTGGGATGGAGGGGACCAGTGGTCCGGCCGCTTCGTTTCGCAGAACGCGGTGATTCAGTCGATCGACCTGAACCCGGTGCTCTCCTGGCGGCTGACCCCGCAGATCGCCATCGCCGGGGGCGCGGACTACCGCCTCTCCCGTGTGCAGCTCGAGCGGGACACCGCGGCGTTCGATCCCTTGACCAGCGCCTTCGCGGACACCGCGCACGTGAAGCTCGACAGCTCGATCTGGGACAACCATGCCTGGGGATGGAACGCCGGCATCCTGATCAAGGCGGCTCCCGAGCTCGCGGTCGGGGCTTCCTATCGCAGCTCCATGACGATCGACTACAAGGGGACCGCCACGTTCACGCAGAAGCTGACGGGCGACCCGGTGCTCGACGCGATCGTGGCCTCGCGGCTTCCCGTGGGCCAGCGCGGCGTCATGACTTCGATCTCGTTCCCTGCGACGATCAACATCGGCATCGCCTCGACGATTGCAAAGAACACGACGATCGCGCTGGAGGCCGACTGGACGCAGTGGTCCAAGTTTCAGTCGCTCAACATCACCTTCTCCGACCTGCCGGGCGGGAACGTTTGTGCGCCGGGAGGAATCCAGGTCTGCCGGGCGACCGATTGGCAGGACTCCTGGGCCTATCGGCTGGGCGTCGAGCAGAAGTTCGGCAACTGGTCGATTCGCTCCGGCTACTACATCGACAAGACGCCGCAGCCTGTCAAGGACGCCGGGCCGATCCTCGCCGACAACGACCGCCAGGGCTATACGATCGGCTTCGGGTACAACACGGAGCGGTGGGGCTTCAACCTCGCCGACCTGTACCTGAAGGTGAAGGACCTCAACGTCCTCACGGAGTCCACGGACAACTTCTTCGGCAAGTACAAGGAAGCCGTGAACATCGCGATCTTCGGCCTCCGGCTTTCGTTCTGACGAGGAGACAGCCATGAACAAAAACGCCACCTCTCGCGTCTTCGCCGCCCTCATCGGCCTGACCCTCGTCACCGCTCCTGCGCTTGTGGCCCAGGACATGCCTTTCCACAAGTACGTTGCTCTGGGCGACAGCATCACGGCGAGCTTCCAGGGCCTCTGCCTCGTTCAACGCCACCAGGTTCGCAGCTACCCGAACGTGATCGCGGCCCAGCTCGGGATCACCGATTTCCAGCAGCCGATTTTCGTGGAGAAAGCCCTCTCCACCGATCCGACCAAGAACAAATGCCTTGGCTTCGTCGTGGTGGGTTCCTCGATCGGCGTCGGGGCCGTTTCCGACCAGATCGGACCGACGCCGACGACCCTCGCGTTGCCCCGCCCCTACGACAATCTCGCCATCGTGGGCGCCGCCTCCTTCGACCTGGTGGACTTGAAGAGCGCCGACCCGGCCGGCAACACGGCAAACAAGTTCGCGTTCGCCGTTCTGCGCAACAACTTTCCGGGCAGCCCGTTGAACGGCACCAGCGCCGTGGACCAGGCCAACGTGCTGCAGCCGGATCTCGTGACCCTCTTCATCGGCGCGAACGACGTCCTGGGGGCCCTGCTCGATGCGATCCTCGTGGACGGAGTGAACACCACGCCGGTGGCCTTCTTCCAGGTGAAGTACGCGCAGGTCGTCAGCGGCCTCGTGGCGACCGGGCGAACGCTCGTGATTCTCAACATCCCGAGCCTGAACGTTCTGCCGTTCGCGACGACGCTTCCGACGGTCGTTCTCGACCCGTCGACGAACCAGCCTGCCCTCGACCCCGACGGAAATCCCATTCCCCTGCTGGGGCCGGGCAACGCCGCCTATCCCTGCCCGGGCGGCGCGGCCGCCTGCCCTCTGCCGGCCGGAACTCTCGTGACGCTAGGGGCCCAGTCGCCTCAGGCGATCCTCGGTGGAAAGTCCCTTCTCCAGCTCGGGTTCGGCATTCCCTGCGTCGGGCCGTTCGCGGCGTTGCCACGTTGCGGCTTTCCGCTGCCCGATGGCACCTTCATCCCGCCCTCGACGATTTCACCGGGTGTGCTGCTCTATCCCAATGAATCGGCGTTCATCGAGCAACG
>JBGPCK010000131.1:0-7959 GCA_041481715.1 Thermoanaerobaculia bacterium
AACGTCTACTCGCCGGCGCACAATCCCGAGAAGGCGAAGCAGCGCCGCGACCTGGTCCTGCGCCTGATGCGCGAGGAAGGAAGGATCGGCGAGGCGGCCTTGCAGCAGGCGCTCGCGGAGACCGTCTCGGCCCGCTCCCGGCGGCCCGAGCGCACGATCGCCCCGCACTTCGTCGACTTTGTGAAGGCGGAGCTTGAGGAGCGCTACGGCCAGAAGCTGAAGACCGAGGGTTTGCAGATCTACACGACGCTTGACGTGGATCTGCAGCAGGCGGGCCAGCGCGCCGTGACCGAGGGCCTCGCGACGCTCGAGAAGAACTACCGGCGCCTCGCGGCGGCGTCGAAAGAGGGGCCGTTGCAGGGAGCCCTGATCGGGCTCGAGCCTGAAACCGGAGCGGTCCGGGCCTTCGTCGGTGGGCGCGACTACCGGCTTTCGCAGTTCAATCGCGTAACCCAGGCGCACCGCCAGCCGGGCTCGCTGTTCAAGCCGTTCGTCTTCCTGGCCGCCTTCGCGCGCCGCGATCTTCCGGCGCCGATCACGCCCGCGACGATCTTCAACGACTCGCCGATCACCGTCCAGTGGGACCAGCGGGAGGAGGACCAGGTCTGGACGCCGCGAAACTACGATGGCGAGTTTCGAGGCCCCCTGTCCGCGCGGCGGGCCGTGGAGCTGTCGATCAACATCCCGACGGTGCGGGCGGCGCTCGCGACGGGGCTGCCGATGGTGGTCGCAGCGGCGCGGGCGGCCGGCATCGGCTCGCGCCTGAAGGCGTACCCCTCGATCGCTCTCGGGGCATTCGAGATCTCGCCGATGGAAATCGCGGCGGCCTACGGGGTGCTCGCCAACAGCGGCGTGCGTGTTCGCCCCGCCGCGATCGTGGGTGTGCAGACATCCGACGGCGCGGTGCTCGACCGGAAAGAAACGCGGATGGAGCCGGCGCTGCCGGCCGACGCGGTCTTCCTCGTCGATTCGCTGCTGCGTGGAGCGGTCGATCGCGGAACCGCTGGGGGTGCGCGCGCCGGCGGGATTCGCGGCGTGCTCGCGGGCAAGACCGGGACCACCAATGACGGGCGTGACGCCTGGTTCGTCGGCTTCTCGCCGCGATTTCTCGCGGCGATCTGGGTCGGCTACGACGACAACCGGGCCGTCCACCTCTCCGGATCGCAGGCAGCCGTTCCGATCTTCGCCGACTTTTCGAAGGCGGTGCCTCCGCAGTACTTTTCGGCGAGCTTCCCGGTTCCCTCCGACGTTGTCACGGCGGACATCGATCCGGAGACCGGCCTGCTCGCGACCTCCTCCTGTCCGAAGCGGATGACCGAGGTCTTCATCTCGGGCTCCGCGCCGACAGTGGACTGCGCGTTGCACCGCAGTTTCTTACAGTCGTTGTTCCAGTAGATTCTGGTAAGGTTTTCGGTTTCATGCCGCGTCGTCCCATTCGCCCGCCGTCCTCCTCCATTCGGATCCGTGGCGCCCGCACGCACAACCTGAAGGACGTCTCCGTCACGATCCCGGTCGGGCGCCTGACCGTCATCACCGGCGTCTCCGGCTCGGGCAAGTCCTCGCTCGCCTTCGACACGCTCTACGCGGAGGGGCAGCGACGCTATGCCGAGTCCCTCTCGACCTACGCCCGGCAATTCCTGGAGCGGCTCGACCGGCCGGACGTGGAGTCGATCGAGCCGGTGCCCCCGGCGATCGCGCTGGAGCAGAAGAACGGCGTGCGCAACGCCCGCTCGACCGTCGGCACGCAGACGGAGATCTACGACTCCCTGCGGCTGCTCTTCGCGCACGGGGGAACGACCTTCTGCCCCGAGTGCGGAGACGCGGCCGTGCCGGGCGGGATCGACCGCGCGGTCGAAGAGATCGCGAAGGCTCCCGAAGGCGCGCGGGCCACACTGGTGGCGCCGGTCTCGTGGGGCCCGGCGCCCGGGGGCAAGCCGCGCGGCGTTCGGCGACGCGCCGAGGAAGAGCGCCTGCGCCTCTCGGAGCTGAAGCGCGCCGGGTTCTTCCGCGCCCTCGATCCGGCGGGCCAGGCGGTCGAGATCGGCGACGGGGTCGAGGGACTGCTCGACGCGCAGGGTCGCCTGCCGCTCGTGGTGGGGCGATTCGCGGTGCGGGAGGCGTCGCGCCCCGAGATCGCCGCGGCGGTCGAGACGGCATTCACGCTCGCCGGTTCCGTCGTCGCCGTTCGGGAGGACGGGAGCCGCACGTTTCAGCGCGGGCTCCACTGCCCTCGCTGCGCGCGCGAGTTCCGCGATCCGACGCCGGCGCTCTTCGCCTTCAATTCGCCGCTGGGCGCGTGCCCGACCTGCCAGGGTTTCGGGCGCGTCATCGGCGTGGACCTGGAGAAGGTCATTCCGGATCCGGAACTGACGCTCGAGGACCACCCGGTGGCTCCCTGGAACACGCCGGCCTACGAGTCCGCCTACGACGATCTGTTCCGCGCGTGCCGGCGCTACTCCGTACGCACCGACATCCCGGTGCGCCGCATGTCGGCGCACGAACGGGAGGTGCTCATCGAGGGCCGCGGCGACTTCTACGGCGTTCGGGGTTTCTTCGACTGGCTCGAGACCAAACGCTACAAGATCCACGTCCGAGTGCTCCTCGCGCGGTACCGGGCCTACACGCTCTGCCCGGACTGCCGCGCGGCCCGACTCGCGCCGGCCGCGCTCGCCGTGCGCCTGCGGGACCGCACGATTGCCGCGCTGTCGGAGTTGCCGCTTTCAGACCTCGAGCGCTGGTTCGGGGAGCTCGCGCTCTCTCCCGCCGAGGAAGAGAGGCTCTCCTCGATCGTCGCGGAGATCCGTTCCCGCGTGCGGTACATGAACGACGTGGGGCTCGGGTACCTGACGCTGTCGCGGGCCGCACGCACGCTCTCCGGCGGCGAGGCACAGCGCATCGGCCTCGCCTCGGCGCTCGGAGGGGCGCTCACGGGAACGCTGTACGTGCTCGACGAGCCGACGATCGGGCTCCATGCGGCCGACACGCGGCGTCTGCTCGGGATCCTGCGGCGGCTGGCCGACCGCGGCAATACCGTGGTCGTCGTCGAGCACGACCCGGAGGCGATCCAGTCGGCCGACCATCTGATCGACCTCGGCCCCGGCGCCGGCAGCGCCGGCGGGCATCTGCTCTTCGAGGGGACCCCGCGGGCGCTCGCGCGGGTGCGGGGGTCGGCGACGGGGGAGCTGCTGCGCCGGCGCAGCGGACAGCCGCGATCCGAAGCGCCGGCCGGCAAGCCCGCGGGGCGGATCGTCGCGTTCCGCCGGACGGAGGGAGCCATCACCATTCGGGGCGCGCGGGCGCACAATCTGAAGGATCTGACGGTGCGGATTCCGCTCGGGCGCCTCGTCGCCGTTTCCGGAGTCTCGGGCTCCGGCAAGTCCACACTCGTGCGCGACGTCCTGTACAACTCCTACGCGCGTCGCGTCAAGGGAGTCGTGCAGCTCGACGTCGGCGAGCACGTGGGGATCGACGGCCTCGACGCCGTCGCGGACCTGTTGCTGGTCGACCAGAGCCCGCTCGGGCGCTCCGCCCGCTCGAACCCCGTGACCTACATGAAAGCCTGGGACGAGATCCGCCAGGTCTTCGCGCGCTACGCTGCTCGCCGGGGATTGACGGCCCGCGACTTCTCCTTCAACGCCGCGGGAGGGCGCTGCGAGGCCTGTAAGGGGACGGGCTGGCAGACGATCGACATGCAGTTTCTGGCCGACGTGACCGTTCGCTGCGACGTGTGCGACGGACGGCGCTTCCAGAACCGTGTGCTCGCGGCGCGCTATCGCGGCAAGAACATCTCCGACCTGCTCGAAACGACCGTCGAGGACGCGATCCGCTTCTTCGCGGAGGAGGAGAAGATTCGACGCCGGCTGCAGCCCTTGATCGACGTCGGGCTCGGGTACCTGCCGCTCGGCCAGCCGACGGCGACCCTCTCGGGGGGCGAGGCGCAGAGATTGAAGCTCGCCTCGTTTCTGGAGATCCGGCCGGCGGCCGCGCGGGGAACGCTCTTTCTCTTCGACGAGCCGACGACCGGCCTGCATGCGCGCGACGTGGAGCGCCTTCTCGCAACCTTCCGGCGCCTGCTCACACGCGGGCACTCGATCCTCGCGATCGAGCACCACCTGGAGTTCCTGGCCTCCGCCGACTGGATCATCGATCTCGGCCCGGGCGGGGGAGAGGAAGGCGGGCGAATCGTGGCCGAAGGACCGCCCGAGGAGATCCGACGCAACCCCGCGAGCCTGACGGGGAAGTTCCTTTCGGAGATGGCTCCCGGCCCACCGCCCTCGGAGCGGAAGGCCAGGGAGCGGACCTCTTAGTCGGTTCCCGCGGGGAACCGCTGCGGCTCTACGGCGCTACGGAGCTACGGCGCTATGGCCGCGGCCGGCCCGCCTCCGGCCTTCCCTTTCGATTCCTCTAGGAACTTGCGCAGCGCGTCGCGCCCGGCCCAACCTTCCAGCCGCGCAATCTCCTTCCCGTCCGCGCCGGCGACGATGAGCGTCGGAAAGGCCTCGACCGCGTAGCGGCGCTGAAGCTCCTCCACGAGCGGCGAATTCTTGCCTTCCTCGCGTGACCGGTCCATCACGCGGGCGGGCACGTATCCCCGATTGGCCATGCCGGCGAGCGCCTCGTCGCTCCACCCCTCCTCGTCCAGGCGGTGGCAGGGAGGGCACCACTCGGCGGTGAAGTCGTAGAGGGCCGGCTTTCCCGAGGCCTTCGAGGCCGGGGCGGCCTTCTCGAGGGGGAGCCAGGCTACGAGCGGCGGGGGTCCGTGGTCGTGCGCCGCCGCCTCGGGATGGGCATTTCGGTCCGTGACCGCCGTCACGACGCGAAGGAGAAGGGCGGCGAGCAGAACGAAGAAGATCGCCGCCGAAAGCTTCGACTGCGATCCCCGCGGCGCCAGGGTCGCTTCAATCGGCCCGGAGGCGGGCGCGTCAGTCGTGTCCATAGGAGAACTCCCGCCGGCTGAAGATTACCGCGGCGAGACTCAAGAAGAGCGTCACGGCGAGGACCCAGCGTCCGGTCGGCTCGCCGAGGACATTGTGCCCCCGCAGGACCTCGCTCCAGTCGACGTTGGGCAGGACGTTTGACCGAAGCGCTTCTGCCGCCTTGCGCAACCACGGCTTCTGCAGCGCCTCCCCGAGCATCGGGAAGAGACCCAGCACGATCTGGAGGACGATGTAGGCGAGCACATCCGCGTATCCGCGCAGAAAAGTGGAAAAGAAGAGCAGGGTCGCCGCGAAGAGCATGGCATTCAGAAACGCCGTGGCCGCGCCGCGCCCGAGGGCCGCGGCCGAGAGCTCTGCCGCGGTTCCAGGCCCGAACAGCACGGGCACCCCCTTGGCACAGAGGAGGGTCAGGCCGCCGATCGCTCCGAGATAGATCGCGAACACGACGAGGATTCCGAGGTAGCGTCCGAAGAGGTACGAGGTGCGCCGGATTGGCCGGGCGAGGATCATCTGCAGGGCGCCGTCGGAGGCGTCCTTCGAGACGGATCCGGCGGCGATCAGGATGATTGCGAGAAAGCCCGTTCCGTAGGCACGCTCCGGATCGGAAAACGCCGCCTGGACCGCCGTCAGAAGGGCGAGCACGCCGAGCGCGATCGCCATGGCGAGCGATCCGAAGCGCTGGCGCAAGAAACGGCGCACCATCTCGATCATGCGGGGCCCCCCCTCCGGAACATCTCCTCGAGATCGGCCGAGGAGCGAGCCTCCAGCACCGGCACGTCCGCCAGAGCCAACACCTTGACGGCCCGGGCGAGATCCTGCTCTGAGGCGACGGAGAGGCGAACCGAGCCGTCCGATCCCGCCTCGGGAGTGAACCCGGCCGCAGCGAGTGCGGTGAGCGCCTGCTCCCGCCGGTCCGGCGGGACGCGCACGGTCGCCCGGTGCGGAGCCGGCGACTCTCCGCGCAGGGTCTGGGTCTGCGTCAGCCGGCCGCCGTCGATGAAGACGACGCGGTCGCAGACCTTCTCGACCTCGGGAAGCTGGTGGGAGTTGAGAACGATCGTGGCGCCGCGCGCCTTCGCTTCCAGGATCCGGTCCCGCACGACGGCGACCCCGATCGGGTCGGTCCCGGAGGCGGGCTCATCCAGGAAGAGCAGCTCCGGGTCCCGCAGCGTTGCCTGGGCGACGCCGATGCGCTGAAGCATCCCGCGCGAGTACCCCGATAGCCGCCGAAGGAGCACGTCGCCCTCGAGGCCCACGCGCGCCGCCGCGGCCGCCACCTGCCTGACGGTCTCCCGCGAATCGCCTCCCGCGAGCCGCCAGTGCTGCGCGAGAAAGGCGCTTCCGGTCAGGTCGCGGTCAAAGCCCAGCCGCTCGGGCATGTAGCCGGTCTTCACCCGGATGGCGAGGTCGTCCGGCGGCAGGCCCGCGATCGAGATCGCCCCGCGTTCGGGCCGCAGGAAGCCGAGCAGGCAGGAGAGCAGGGTCGTTTTTCCGGCGCCGTTGGGACCGATCAACCCCAGCGTCTCCCCCCGCCGGACCTCGAGCGATACGCCGTCGAGCGCCCGGGTGCGCCGCCCCAGGCAGCCGTAGGTCTTCGAGACGCTGCGGACGGAGATCACGGGGGAAAGCTATCAGCGATCAGCCGTCAGCTATCAGCCATCAGCTGTCAGCTCTCAGCCTGGGACGGGAAAGGGCGCTTTCGGGCCGAGAGCGGAAAGCTGAGGGCAGACAGCTTTTCCTGGAATACATGCTATCGTCGGGCGCTTTTTCAACGTCGGCTCGATGATCGAAGTTCAGAACCTCACAAAAAGCTACCCCACCCAAACGGCCGTCGCCGACGTCTCTTTCTCGGTGAAGGAGGGGGAGATCGTGGGGTTCCTCGGCCCCAACGGGGCGGGGAAAACGACGACCATGCGCGTCCTGACGGGGTTTTTACCCCCGACCTCGGGCACGGCCCGGATCGCCGGCCACGACGTCCTGACACACTCGAGAGAGGCGCGGGCGTCCTTGGGGTATCTGCCGGAATCGGCGGCGCTCTATCCCGAGATGAGGGTGCGGGAGTTCCTGGCTTATCGGGCGCGGCTGGAGGGGGTCTTCGGGGGTGAGGTCCGCCGGCGCGTTGGAGAGGCGCTCGGGTATTGCCTGCTCGAGGAGGTCGCCGACCGCAAGATCGACAATCTCTCCAAGGGGTACCGGCAGCGCACGGCGCTGGCCGGGGCCCTGGTTCACCAGCCCCCGGTTCTGATCCTCGACGAGCCGACGGTTGGTCTCGACCCAACGCAGATCATCAAGATTCGCGAGATGATCCGCGCCCTCGGGCGCGAGCGGGCGGTGCTTCTCTCGACGCACATCCTGCCCGAGGTGGACGCGGTCTGCGACCGGGTCCTGATCATCGACCGCGCCCGCATCGTCGCCGAGGGAACGCCGCAGGAGCTGCGGACCCGGCTGGCCGGTACGCCGGTGGTTCGCGCCGCCTTCAGGGGCGCGGTCCCTGCGCGCGAGGCGCTCGAGAAGCTGCCCGGCATCGTCAAGATCGAGGAGGAGCAGGGCCCACAGGAGACACGGGTGCGCCTGGAGTGCGCGCCCGACGTCGACCCGTCGGAGGAGATCTTCCACCTCGCGGTCGAGCGCGGCTGGGTCCTGAGGCAGCTCGCCCGCGAAGCCCTATCGCTCGAAGATGTGTTCGTCCGGCTGACGCAGCACGACGAGGCGGCGCCCGCCCCGGCCCTCGCCGCGCCGGTCGAAGCGCCCGCCGGAGAGAAGGGGACTCCCGCGTGAAGCGGTTCCTCGCCATCGTCGGCCGGGAGTGGCGGGCGTATTTCCTCTCGCCGCTCGCCTATGTGATCCTCGCCGCCTTCCTGCTGATGAACGGCTTGATCTTCTACGCGATCGTGTCCTTCATGAACACGCCCGGCGCCCCGAAGGGGCAGGCGCTGCCGTACCTCTTTACCAACACCTACTTCTGGATCTTCAACCTCTTCGTCGTTCCGATCATCGCGATGCGCCTCTTTGCGGAGGAGCG
>JBGPCK010000132.1:0-7865 GCA_041481715.1 Thermoanaerobaculia bacterium
AAGCAATTGGCCCTGCGCCCGGAGATTACTTCGGAGCCGGTGAACTAGTTTAGTTTCGTGTAGCCGAAGTCTTAACGCGCGTCGGCTTTGGAGGGGCGGGCCTTGCGGCCGCCCGCGGGCGGGGACAAGCCCCGCCCCTACGACCAAGGCCGCTACACCGTACTAGCAGTTTGAGACTGGTCCAGGCGGACTCGAAACCGATCCTTCGCTTCCGGTCCCGCGAGCAGGCAGTCCAGAACGTACCCGCGCGGCTTTCCGCCCGCGATCTCTCCCGAATAGAACGAGAGGCCCTGCGCGTCGGCGGGCCTCCCCAAGAAGACCTCGTAGGCGCGGCGCACGAAGCCGGCGGCGTCGGCCCCGCGATTCTCTACGACGAAGGACTCCGCGAGCCCGCGCAGGGAGGATTCGCCCGAGACCACGGCCGCCGTTGCCGCCTTGGCTTCGAGCCCGAGGTCGGCGAACGCGCGCTCGAGGGCCGTTTCGTTCCAGGCGCGCGCGCGGAAGGAAACCGCGCCGCTCGAGGGACGGCCGGCCTCTGCCCGCCGGCGCGCCGTGATCCAGAAATACTGCGTCCCTTCGCCCCACCGGTCCACGACCTCCAAACCCAGACGCTCGAGCCTCCGGCACAGCGCCGCCCCTTCGAACCCGACGCCCTGCCAAGTGTCCGCTCCCTTCAGTCGACTCCGGCGGCGCCCATCCACCTGGAAGCGGAACAGGCCGCCGCCCGCGAGCGCCCGAGCCGCTTCGCGCAGGTAGCGATGGACGGCCGCCCGGGAAGGGACGTGCTGAAAGACGATGAAGGAGTAGATGAAGTCGAGCGACGCGTCGGGCGTCCCGTCCAGCCGCCCGCGCGTGACTTGGAGCTCCACGTTCGGCCGGTCCGAGAGCGCCTCGCGCGCCCGGGCGATCATCTCGGGGGAGATGTCGATGCCGATCGCCCTCGCGACGCGTTGCGAGAGCGGACGGAGCAGGCGTCCCATGCCGCAGCCGATCTCCAGAGCACGGGCCGACGGATCGAGCGTCACGTCCTGCAGGATCAGGTTCCCGAGGTCCGCGGCGCCGGCCCTCCAAAAGGCCTCGTCGCTCTCCGAGTGTCCGCAGTCGATGTAGTGCGGGGCGTTCTCCCGAGCCCGTTTGTCCCAATCGCGCCGCATCCAGCGCGAGGGAAGGACGCGATGGAAGGTGCGGTCGAAGAGCTTGGCCACTGGAGGTTTAGAGCTTGGCTCAGGGCTGGATCACCAGGTGCGTCCCGCCCAGGACCTCCAGCGCGGCGCCCGTTATGGCGGCGGCGTCGTCGGAGGCGAGAAAGAGCACGGTGCGGGCCACGTCCCGAGGCCAGAGCTTTTCGGTGAGCGGCGCCGCCCGGTCGGCTTCGCCGGCCTCGTCTACCCGGTTCTCGACGGCGCCCGGGCAGACCGCGTTGACGGCGATGTTGTGGCTGCGGAATTCGCGCGCCAGGCTCTGTGTCAAGCCGATCAGGCCGAACTTGGCCGCGCTCTGCGCCGAGGCGTTGGCGTCTCCCCGGATTCCGTGCACCGAGGCAACATTGACGATCCGACCCCTCTGCCGCGCGACCATCCCGGGCAGGACCGCGCGGCAGAAGCTCGCCGCGCCCGTCAGGTTGGTCGAGATCACGAGATCCCAGTCCTGCGGCGTGAGCTGGAGGAACGGCCGCCAGACGAAGACGCCGGCGTTGTTGACGAGAACGTCGACCGGGCCGAGCGCCTCCTCCGCGCGCCGCACGCACTCCTGCGCGGCGCCGCGCGCGGTGACGTCCGCCGGGATCGCCAGCGCCTCACACCCCGCCTCCCGGACGAGCCGCTCGGTCTCGGCGAGCTCCGTCGCGGTCCGGGCCACGAGCGCAACCCGAGCGCCCTCCTCGGCGAAGCGCAGCGCGATGGAGCGCCCGATCCCGCGCCCCGCTCCGGTCACGAGCGCCGTCCGGCCCTGTAACTTCATTCGCGCACGCGCCCGAGCTCCTCGAAAAGCTCCGGGGAGAAGAGCCGCGCGGCGTCCGAGCCGGTGAACGTCGGGCCGGAGAGCAGCGAGACGTTGCCCTCGGCGGCGGTCGGGCGATCGATGCGCACGCGATGCACCGTGAGTGGAAACAGATGCCTGTCCGGATCGCGCGCACAGACGCGCCCGTGTCCCGCGCGCGCCTGCACCGATGCCGTGACGGAGCGGTTCATGTAGAGGAGGGTCGCGCGCCGCCGCCGGATGAGATTCACGGCGGTCCGGCTCGTGGCGAGCACCGCCACCGTGAGCTGTGTCGCGGAATTGGCCCGGACCTCGCCCGGCGTCAGCATCGCCGCCCGCGGAAACCCCTCCGGGTCGGTCGTCAGGAGCGGAAGAACGAGACGGCGCCGGCGGCGGAAGGCCTCGCCCGAGAGCGCCTTTACGAGCTCCCAGGGCAGGCGGTCAAATTCCCTCATCCTCGCGTAGTGTACCCGCCCGGCCCTTCGTTGCCGGTTGAGCCGGGCATATGATTCCCGCCATGAGAGTCGCAGCACGAGGTCTTCTTCTGCTCCTGGTCGTCCTCGCGGCCGACGCTCCTCTCGCCCGGGCCGACGAGAAGGCGGACGCGCTCGGCCGCGAGCTGATCGCGGCCCTCGGCGGACAGGGCGCCTGGGAAAAGGCGCGGCAGTTTCAATTCGACTTCGTCGTCGAGCGGGAAGGAAAGGTCCTGGCCCGCTTCTCCCACGCCTGGGACCGCTACACCGGCGACTATCGTTTGACCGGCATGGACAAGACCGGTGCGCCCTTCGCCGTCTACTTCAACGTCAACACGCGGCAGGGTCAGGTCCTCGTCAACGGCAGGTCGGTCGAGGGCGAACCGCGCGCGGGGCACCTCGAGAACGCTTACGAGCGCTTCATCAACGATACGTACTGGCTCCTGGCGCCCTGGAAGGTCTTCGACCCGGGTGTGAATCGGGCCTACGATGGCGAAAAGCCGTGCCCCGAAGGAGGCACGTGCGACGTTCTCAAGCTGTCGTTCGAGAACGTGGGGCTCACGCCCAAGGACGTCTATTGGCTCTGGATTACCCGCGACGGGCGCCGAGTGGTCCAGTGGCAGTACGTGTTGAACGGCGCGTCGGAGGAGCCGACCACCGCGGCCTGGAAGGACTGGCGGAAGTTCGACGGGATCCTGCTCTCGGTCGAGAAGCCGATTTCCGGCAAGCCCGTCGCGATTCGGTTCGAGAACGTGACGGTCGCCGCCGGGCGCGACGACACGCTCTTCCAGCCCGCCGCAGCGCCCTGAACGCCGGCCGCCGCTTCGCGCTCGCCCTGTTCGCTGCTGTGGCCGGGGCCGCATCCTGTGTCTCGGCTCGCGTCCCCGGCGCATCGATCGAGCGATTTCCGGCGGCGAGCCTGCCCGAACCGGCGCGCGTCCTGGTGCTGCTGCCTCCTTCCTACGGCCTCGAGCCCGCGCGGCGCTATCCGGTGCTCTACTTCCTCCACGACGCCTGGGGTGACGAACGCTCGCTCGAGAGCCACGGCGTGGCGGCCGAGATTCGTCGGCGCATGGCAGAGCGAAGGCTCTCCGAGTTCATCCTCGTGGCGCCCGGAGCCCGGGGCTCCTGGTTCTCCGACTCTCACGACGGGAGGCGGCTCTGGGAGCGGTTCCTCACGGCCGACCTCCTGCGGCAGGTCGAGTCGCGCTACCGGGCGATCCCGTCTGCGGCCGCGCGCGGCATCACGGGAATCTCGATGGGCGGCTACGGATCGGTAAAGCTCGCCCTGAGGCACCCCGATCTCTACGGCTCGGTGTCCGCGCTTTCCGGGGCGCTCATCCCGTTCGGCTGGGAAGACCTGAAACGTTACAGCTTCATGGCGCGCTGGACGCTGAAAAGCGTCTTCGGCCGCTCGCCGCAAGACAACGCGCTCGCCGAGAACGACGTCTGGGAGATTCTCCGGTCGGTGCAGTTCGAGAAGTCGCCGTTCCCGCTGTATCTGCGCGGCGGCACCGAGGACGTGTATGGGCTCGGGCGCGTCGGGGCGCAGTTTGCGGCCTTTTCGCGGGAGCACGGCATCGCGGGAAGCGCCGTGCTCGAGCCGGGCGGGCACGACTGGGACTACTGGCGGCACGCGATGATCTCGATCTGCGAATGGCACGCGAGCCGCTTCTCGTATGATGAGAAGTGATGAGAGAAATGCCAACGGCGCCCGAGGATTTACCGGGTGCCTGACAACTCCAACGGTCATCGACTCGTTCTCTTCGACATCGACGGGACGCTGCTCTCGGCGGGGCGAGCCGCTCGAGAGTCGGTTCTGGCGGCGCTCGAGAACGTCTACGGCTGGAGGGCCGACCCGAACGCGCCCAAGCACGGCAAATACGATTTTTCCGGCAAGACCGACCCCCAGATCATGCGAGAGCTCGTCATCGACGCCGTGGGCGCCGAGCTCTGCGAAGCGAGCCTCGGACGAGCGCTCGCCCGCTATCTCCAGGAGCTGCGGCGCCGGCTGACGCCCGAGGCCGTCGTCCCGAAGCCCGGGATCCCGGAGATGCTGCGGCTTCTGGCGGCCGAGCCGCGTGTGACGCTGGCGCTCTTGACAGGGAACCTCGAGGCGGGAGCGCGCCTGAAGCTCGAGCCACCCGGCTTCAACGGGTACTTTTCCTTCGGCGCCTTCGGCAGCGACTCGGCCGACCGCTATCAGTTGCCCCCGGTCGCCATCGATCGGGCGCGGCGCCACAGCGGCCGCGACTTCTCCGGCAAGTCGATCGTGATCATCGGCGACTCCGTCCATGACGTGGCGTGCGGGCGGCCGCTGGGCGTGCGGTCGGTCGCGGTGGCCACGGGGCCGACCTCGGCGCAACGCCTCGCGGCAGAGGGCCCCGACGCGCTGTTTCCCGACTTCTCGGACGTCGCGGCCGCGATGGAGGCCATCCTCGGATGAGAGGCCAACTTCGGGCACTCCTGTTGCTCGCCGCGGCCGGTTGCGCGAGCGCGCCTCCGGCCGACACGTCTCCGGCCGCATCCGCCCCGGGCAAGGCGCCGTTCTCGGCCGCCCCCGCCGCGAGCCACCAGATCCGCGTCTCCGTGGACACGGGCGCGGCGAAGGAGATCCTGGGCTCACTCGCGCGACCCCGCTTCGAGGTCGCGGACGTCAAGGTGCTGGAAGACATGCTTCCGATCAAGCTCGCGATCCAGGACTCCGGACGTTCCGAAGAAGTCTTCGAGCGCGACTTCGCGGCGGCGTGGAACCCGGACACGCGCACCGCCGTGTTCGACTTCGCGACCATCCGGCGCGAGAAGGACCGCTGGGGCGTGCTTCTCGACGTGGTGTCGTCCCGCCGGGGCGAGATCGAGCGTGTCTCGGCCGAGAGGGCGGCGGCGCTGCTTCCGGGCGACCGGGCGGTCTCGGCGAAGCTCGAGGCCTTCATCATCTTCGGCCTCGCGGGGCTGGCCGATCACATGGTCGTGACGGCGCCCGACGCAACGCCCGCGATCATCCTGGACCTGGCCCGTGTGCTCGGCGAAGCGGAGTCGGACCCGGCCGCGAACCAGGTCTCGCGCCTCGAGCGCCTGATTAGCGGGGAGGCCTACCACCAGGCCTGGTCCACGTACCGGGACGGGAGCCCCGCCTGGAAGCGTCCGCTCGCCGCGCTCGGTTCGCTCGAGCCCCTGATTCGCGTCGTCGCGGAAACCGGGCCCGTCGCGATCTTTGGCGTCGAGGACAGCTTCTTTCCCCTCTCGACGTGGCTGAAGGAGCCGATGCAGCGCTCGATGAACGATCTGAATCGCATGGGCGAGCGCTTGATCGAGTCGGAGACCGACCTGGACGCGCGGGTCTCGCTCACGGCCGAGGTCAGGCGCTCCGATTTCACCCGACGCGTGGCGGCGCCGGCCGGCGCCTACATGGAGGACGGGATCATCCAGGTCCTCGGCCTCGACGCGCTGCGGAGCGCTCTGGCCGCCGGGCCGCTGGCGTTCTTCCAGGAATACGACCGCGCGGCGCGCCGCCAGCGAGACCTGCCGCCCCTCTCCAAGGTGATCCTGGAGCGGCTTTCCGCGGCGGCCGCGGCCACCCCCCGCTGAAGGAGGACCGCCGTGGATTCCTACCTCGCGCTCGAGAAGACGCTGCTTCTTCTGTGCGCCGATCTGGCGCTCATCGTCGCGGCCGCGCGACTCTTCGGCTGGCTCTTCGGGAAGGTCGGGCAGCCCCCCGTGGTGGGAGAGATTCTCGCGGGCGTCATCCTGGGACCATCCCTGCTCGGCCGCCTCTACCCCGGCGCGATCCAGGCGTTGCTCACACCGAAGACAACCGCGATCCTCTCGGCCCTCGCGCAAGTGGGGCTGATTCTCTTGATGCTCCTGATCGGCCTCGAATTTCCCTTCGATCGCCTCCGTCAGGCGGCGAGGGCCTCGCTCGCGGTGGCCGTGGCCGGCATCGCGGTGCCCTTCGCATCGAGCTATGCGCTCGCCGGCTGGCTCTACGCGCTCGCCCCCGGAAGCTCGTCCCTCTCGGCCTTCCGCCTCTTTTTCGCGACGGCCGTGTCCATCACGGCGATTCCCATCATGGGGCGCATCCTCATGCACACGCGCCTGACCCGCACGAGAATGGGATTGACCTCCATCACGGCGGCGGCGATGGACGACGTGATCGGGTGGTTGCTGCTTGGCGCGGTGGTTGCGGCGGTCACGCACGGAGGCGTGAGCTTCCGGCGGCTCGCCGTGTCTTTTCTGGGCGTCGTCGTGCTGGCAGCCGCGTTTTGGGCTCTCGGGCGCTTCGGAGTCTCGCGCTTGAGGGTCCCGCGCACGGCGGCCGGGGGGCTGCCGGCGAGCTGGCTGGCCGTGATCCTGACGGCCGTCTTCGTCTGCGCAACCGTGACCAACGCGCTCGGAGTCTTTTCGATCTTCGGCGGCTTCCTGTGCGGGATCGCGGGTTCTTTCCATCCGGAGCTGCGCGAAGCGATCAAGAATTCGATCGGAGACCTGGTCGCAGTGCTGTTCCTGCCGGTTTTCTTCGTCTTCTCGGGGCTGAGGACCGACGTCGGAAGCCTCGGCTCGGACTCGAGGCTGTGGGTGGCCCTCGCCGCCGTGATCGCGGTGTCTTGCGCCTCCAAGTTCGGCGCGACGGCGCTGGCCGCGCGGGCCACGGGACTCGCCTGGAAGGAGTCGCTCTCGATCGGGCTCTTGATGAACACGCGGGCGCTGATGGCGCTGGTCGTCATCAACATCGGGGCGGACATGGGCGTCGTGTCGCCGGCCGCCTTCTTCTGGCTCGTGACGATGGCGCTTTTCACGACCGTCATCACGACGCCCATCCTGCGCCGGGCCTACCCGAGCCCGGAAGCGCTCTCCTGGGAGGAGCGGCCGGCGCCCGTCGAGGGCCTCGCCCGGCCCGGTTAGGTGTCATTTCTCGATAGGTTGTTTACGGAATGAGGCGATCGGGCGCAGAGCCTACTCCCCTCTCCCGGCGGGAGAGGGGGAGCGCGAGGGGTCTCCCCTCGCGGCACTTCAGCGCCGGCCGCGGCCGAAGGCCGCGTCTCGCGAAGCGAGCGGCCGGCTAGGGTGAGGGGTTTCTTTTCGGCAATGCGCCGTAAACAACATATTGAGAAAGGCGAGAGACGCGCCGGTCGGCCGAAACCTCTAGAAACGCCGTCCGTCCAGAGACTTGCGCCGGGCCGAAAGGTGGTCTGCCGCTGGGCCCCGCCGACCTGCTAACATCCGGAAACGGTTCCCATGCAAAGCGCGGGCTTTCGCCGGCTCGATTTCTTGATCGACGTCGAGGTCTTCGGGAAGACCTCCGGCAGCGTCGTGCCACGCTACTCCGCAGATCGAGCGGCCGCCGAACAAGTCGTGCGGAAGGTCCGGCAGCTCTACCCGAAATGGAAGTTGGCGCTGACGGAAGACCAGTGGGGC
>JBGPCK010000133.1:0-7766 GCA_041481715.1 Thermoanaerobaculia bacterium
ATCACGAACTCCTCACGCTGTTCCACGATGGACTCCTCGTTCCAAGGCATCGGTTCTGGCCTCCCAGACCAAATCCTCCGCCCAATATGTGTCCACCATGTCCCCGAACACCCGTCCACCATGTCCCAAGTCTGTAGAGGGTGGAGAGGAGTAGGCTGCGTCTCCTCGCCCTCTTTCGGCTCATTCCCCTCGCCCCCGTCCGCGGGGGAGAGGGTTAGGGTGAGGGGGTCTTCTCTTCCTTTCCCCTCTCCCGGCGGGAGAGGGCAGGCGTGCGGGGCATGCCATCGCCTCACTCGCGCGCCGGCAGCGGTCGGACAGCGCGAGGGGACGCCTCGCAGGGTGCTGAAAAATGGATGCGGGCGTCGCGGCTGGTCTTTTGCAACTCGCGGCGAGCGCGCAATCGCGTCGGGAGGTTCTCATGAGACTTGAGGTCGCCACGAGCAAGAGGCCAGCCGCCCCAAGGGGTTGCGGCGGCGCAGGGCCATCTGCTTTGTTGCCGCTCCTCGACGATGCGGACGGCATCGCCTGCGTCGCGTCGCCTCGCATCTGGCCCCGCGGCGCTCGCAACGCCGCACCACACCATTCTTCAGCAGCCTGCTAGCCCGACTTGACCTCGACGGCCTCGAGGCCGAGGAAGTCGAAGACGACATTGACTTCCTGGATGATCTCGTCGGTCCACATCGGCTCGAAGGACTCCGCCGCGACCGAGCCGATCGCGCAGGACGGCACGGCGGCCCGCGCCGTGCGCACCAGCGCCGCCGCGGCGGAGGGCTCGGCGCCGTCGTCCAGGATGACGGACTCAAAGTCGAGCGGTAGCCCCCAGTTCTCCGCCAGGGCGGCGCCCATGGCGGGGCGGAAGGCCTCCAGTGCCGCCGCCCGAAACGGGCCCGACGGAAACTCGATCTCCCGCAGGATCTCGAGCATCTCCGAGTACGCGATCGTATGCAGCAACCCAAGGGTGTAGCCGCGCTCGCGCGTGATGGAGTAGCGCTCGGCGTAGCGTCCGGCGGCCACGGCGGCGGCCACCGCCGCCCGGCGAAGAACGCTCGACGGCTTGTCCCCTTCCGAGACTCGGGCGAAGTCGGGCCCCGAGAGCCTGTCGATCAGCACAGTGACGGCTCGCGCGCCGACCCGGTGGATGGCGTCGGGCGCCGTTCCGACGGAATTGTCGCGATCGACGGAAAGCGCGTTGGCCAGGATCAGCAGATCGAGCGTGAGGTAGGGGTCGAGGGCAGCCACGGGAATGACGGCGGAGACGTCCACGGGCGACTTCCTCAGAACCTGGAGGAGCAGCTCCGCGGTGTCTTCGTGGAGCGGGTGCATGACGACGTGCCGGGCGACCCGCTCGCGCAGCCGCCCCGTGAACTCGAGCAGCTGCCGGTGCGCCAGCCGCGCCTCCTCCGGGTGGATCGGTGTTCCGATGCGCTCGAGGATCTCCCAGAACCGCTCGTCGGTCTCGGAGGGATCGAAAGGAAGCGTCGGCGGCGAGGCCGACGCGGCGGCCGTCGGGCGGCGCTTCTTCCGCGTGTTGTCGTCAAGCGTCTTGACGCCTTCGAACGCGAGCGCCTGGCCTCGCAACGACAACCCGATGCGGAGGATCGGCTGCACGCGGAAGTCCGGGTCGTACTCGAAACGGGCCTCCCGCCATTCGAAGGTTTCGAAGAGGAGCTTGCGGGCCAGCTCCTCGACGCGCAACGAGAGGCCGTCGAGCGTGTCGTGGCCGGCCTCCAGGATCAGCCGGGTCAGATTCTCCTGGCTCGTGAAGTTGCGGGCCAGGAGCTCGTAGAGCGTGGCGGCCGGAAGCGCGCCGCTTCGGAGCAGGTGCACTCCCAGCCGATGGCGGGGCTGAGAGCCCGAAACGTAGACGATCTGGCCTTCTCTCCAGTCGAGGATCCGCCGGTCGCGGCCGTACTCGAGCGTCAGCCGCCCGGTGCGACGATTCAGCTCCATCCATTGCAGGAGGTCCGCGAAGCCGAAGACCTCCAGCAGGCCAGTCAGTCGAGACATCAATTTCGCGCCTGTATGTCTATTTTACCGCGAGCCGCCGGCCCCCGCCCGGCGCGGTCCGCCGCTGTCGGATTCGGAGGCTGTGCCAGAATCCGTGCCGTGCCCGCCAAAGAGAGCGAAAAGCCCGACGCAACGGAGAAACCGGCGCGTCCCGCGCCCCCGCCCGAGACGAGCTCGGGAATCCCAACGCTTCCATACTACGGGGAGCCTCCTCCCGGCCAGTACCCCTTCACGCGCGGTATCTCCGAGGACATGTACCGCCGGCGTTACTGGACGATGCGGCAGTACGCCGGCTACGGGAGCGCGCGGGAGTCCAACCGGCGCTACCGTTATCTCCTCTCGCAGGGGCAGACCGGGCTCTCGGTGGCCTTCGACCTGCCGACCCAGATGGGCTACGACTCGGACGACCCGATGGCCCGCGGAGAGGTCGGCAAGGTCGGCGTCGCGATCTCGACGATTGAGGACATGCGGCTCCTGACGGAAGACCTTCCGCTTTCCGAAGTCTCGATCTCGATGACGATCAACTCAACGGCGGCGATCCTGCTCGCACAGCTGCTCGCCGTCGCGCGGGAGCGCGGCGTCGATTGGACGAGGCTCTCCGGCACGGTGCAGAACGATCTGTTGAAGGAGTACGCCGCCCGGGGCACCTACATCTTTCCGCCCCGGGCGTCGCTCAAGATCACGACCGACATCTTCGAGTTTTGCGGACGCGAGGTGCCCCGCTGGAACACGATCTCGATCTCGGGATATCACATCCGCGAGGCCGGCTCGACGGCGGTGCAGGAAGTGGCCTTCACGCTGTCCAACGCCATCGCCTATGTCGGAGCGGCGCTCGAGCGCGGGCTCCCGATCGACGCCTTCGCGCCCCGCCTTTCCTTCTTCTTCAATGCCCATTCGAACTTCTTCGAGGAGGTTGCGAAGTTTCGGGCGGCCCGCTCCCTCTGGGCCGAAATCGTCCGGGAGCGATTCGGCGCGAAGGACCCGCGTTCCTGGCGCCTTCGATTCCACGCGCAGACCGCCGGCTCGACGCTGACCGCGCAGCAGAGCGACGTCAACGTGGTGCGGGTGACGCTGCAGGCCCTGGCCGCCGTGCTTGGAGGAACGCAGTCGCTGCACACAAACGCCTTCGACGAGGCCCTGGCGCTGCCGACGGAGCGGTCCGCCCGCCTCGCGCTGCGCACGCAGCAGGTGATCGCCGCCGAGACGGGTGTCGCCGACGTGACGGACCCCCTCGGAGGCTCTGCGCTCGTCGAGGCGTGGACCGAGGAGATCCGCATGCGTGTGCGCGCGTTGATTGGAAAAATCGATGCGATGGGCGGCGCGGTCGCGGCGATCGAGAACGGCTTCATGGCGCGGGAGATCGAGGAGGCCGCCTTCATCGCCCAGAAAGAGATCGAGGAAGGAGAGCGCGTGGTCGTCGGCGTCAATGCGTACCGGGAGGAGGAATCGCAGGCGCCGCCGCTTCTTTCCGTCGATCCCCGGATCGAGCGCGACCAGGTGGAGCGGCTCGCGGCGTTCCGGAACAAGCGGGACGGCGCAAAGGCGGCCGCGGCTCTCGAGGGCGTGCGGCGGGACGCCACGGAGGGCCGCAACGCGATGCCCGGGATCGTCGCGTCGGTCGAGGCGGGAGCCACTCTCGGCGAGATCGTGGCGAGCCTGAAGAGCGTGTACGGGGAGCACCGTCCCGGCAGTTAACGGCGCCTTAAGTGCAAGCCCGCAAAGCGGTTGGCGGTGTGGAAATCGAGCCGTGCGACGCCGGTCGGATTCGGTCGACCGAGCGAAACTCCGGCGCAACTGCCTAAATCACTCATGGCACAGCCTGTTGCGGATTCGCACAGGACTCGGTGCAATCCGGTCGGGGACCGCTCGGTGTCGTTGTTTTTCGCGGCTTTCCACAGGCATTTCGACAGGGTTTTCCGCCGATTCTTCGGAAAACTCGAAGCAACCCGGTTTTCATTGGGGTTTCACGAAGTCTGAACGGTCGGTCAGGCGCCTTCGGGGGGCTCGTAGCAGCGGCGACAGCGCGCCTCGTACAGGCCCTGCGCTCCCACGACGACGCGCTCGGCGCTGTCCACGAGCCTCTGCGTATTGTTGGCGGGAGCGCCGCAGCGCATGCAGATCGCCAGCGTCTTCGTGACGTCCTCCGCGATCGCCATCAGCGAAGGGATCGGCTCGAAGGGAGCGCCGCGATAGTCCTTGTCGAGGCCGGCCACGATGACCCGTTTGCCCTGATCGGCCAGCCGCTGGCAGACCTCGACGAGCCCGGCGTCGAAGAACTGTGCCTCGTCGATCCCAACCACCTCGGTGTGGTCGTCGACCCTTTCCAGAAGCGCCCGGCTCGAGGCGACGGGAATCGAGGGAAGCCGCATCTCGCTGTGCGAGACGATCTCCTCCTGCGCGAAGCGCGAGTCGATCGCAGGCTTGAAGATCTGCACGGACTGCCGGGCGATCAACGCCCGGCGCAGGCGCCGGATGAGCTCCTCGCTCTTGCCGGAAAACATGCTGCCGCAGATGACCTCGATCCAGCCCATCTGGGTCTTGATGAATGCCATGAGGGGATGCTACCCGACGCCGCGATCTCGCAACCAAACGAGCAGCTCCTCGAAGCTCTCGAACACCTGCTGTGCGCAGGCGAGCACCCATCCGGAGGCCTCTTCGCGCGGCATTCCCAGGACCAGGTAGACGGGCTTGCCCAAGCGATAGGCCAGCGTGACCTCCGCCGCCGTGCCGCCACCGCTCGCGGCAGCGGCGTCCCAGAAAGCGACGACGGCGTCCGTGTCACGCTCGATCCTGTCCAGATCCCAGGCGATGATCTTGCGGACGGTCGCGTGGAACCTGGGCGGATCTTGGAGCTTCCAGCGCCGGAACTCCCGCCGTTCTTCTTCCTCGAGGTTCTTCTTCTCGTCGGCGGCGGGGTCGTAGGTCTCGTGGCCGAGCTCCTCTCGCAAGAGCGCGGAGAGTCGCGCGCGCCACGGCCGGCCTCCGTCCTGGCTGTGCTCGATCGCCCCGGAGAGGTAGATCCTCATCGCTCTTGAGGCGGTCACCGAGCTCCCCGTATCTGTGCGTCGGAATCTCGAAGCGTCGCGTTCACGAGACGCCAACGCGTGGACAGAGAGGCAGCACGGGACACCTCTCGCAAGCCGGTTTGCGCGCCTGGCAGATCTGGCGGCCATGGAAGATGAAGCGATGCGCGGCCAACGTGCGTTGTCCGCGGGGGACCAGAGCGTTCAGATCCTGTTCGACCTTGGCGGGGTCGGTTTCACGGGTGAGCCCCATGCGTCGGGCCAGCCGCCCCACGTGGGTGTCCACGACGAAGCCTTCGTCCTTTCCGAAAGCGTTGCCGAGGATGACGTTGGCGGTCTTGCGTCCCACGCCGGGCAACGCCAGCAGCGCCTCCATGGTGTCCGGCACCCGGCCGCCGTGCTCCGCGGCGATCACCGCGCCCGCGCGGCGCAGGCTCTTTGCCTTGGAGTTGAAGAAGCCGGTCTGTCGGATGTCCCGCTCGAGCTCTCCGGGCCTCGCCCGCGCGTAGTCGGCCGCGGTGCGGTACTTGTGAAACAGCGCGGGGGTGACCTGGTTCACACGGACGTCCGTGCACTGGGCCGAGAGGATCGTCGAGACCAGGAGCTCGAGCGGGCTCGAGAATTGAAGCGCACAGCGCGCGTCCGGGTAGGCCTTCGCGAGCCGGCGCAGGATCCGCCCGGCACGTCGCCGCTTCTCCGGGAGGGTTTCCCGCGGAGCGCGGCGGCCGCCCTTTCGCGCAGTTTGTGTCTTCGAACCCGGCCTCACGCCGCGACATTCTATTTCGGCTAAGCTCGGGCGCCGGAGGCAGACCCATTCGTCCGCGCTCGACGCCGTTCCGGTTTTTTCTCGCCCTGCTTGGGCTCGCCGTCTCGATTGCGGCGGCCGCCGGAGCGGCCGGTCCCGAGTCGGTCACGATCACGGTTCTTCACACCTCGGACTTGCACGGCCACGTCCACCCGCAGGACGCGCTGGCGGATCGCGACTTCGGCGAGGGTCTCGCGCGCATCGTGGCGGCCGTGCGCCGGATCCGGGCCGAGGGGAAGCCGACGCTCCTGCTCGATTCCGGAGACACGATTCAGGGCGCTCCCGAAGAGAACCTGGCCTTTCGAGCGGCCGGCGACGGCGACGATCCGATCATCGCCGCGATGAATCGCGCCGGATACGACGCGATGGCGGTCGGCAATCACGACTTCGATTTCGGCCGGGAGAGGCTCGAGAAGTCGCGCGCGCAGGCGCGTTTTCCGTTTCTGTCGGCCAACGTCGTCGACGAGAGCGGCCGGTCCGCCTTTTCTCCATACTCGGTTTGGAAGGCCGGTCGGGTGCGCGTCGGGATCCTCGGCCTGACGACGCGCCTCGTGCCTTCGTGGGAGTCCCCCACCCGGATCGAGCATCTGCGATTCGCGGACTCGGTGGAGGCGGCTCGCCGCTTCGTCCCGGTCCTGCGGGGGAAAGAGCGATGCGATCTGGTCATCGTCGTGACGCACCAGGGCTTCGAAAAGGATCTCGAGACGGGAGCCGATCGCGGGACCGGCGACGAGAACCAGGCCTACGCCCTCGCGACCGAGGTCGAAGGTATCGACTTGTTGTTGACCGGGCATACGCACACGGTCATCACGCCCCGCCGTGTGGGCGGGGCGTGGGTCTCACAGCCGGGCCGATTCGGGAACACCCTGACGCGCTTCGACGTCACGTTGTCTCGTGCCGGGCAAGGCTGGTCGGTGTCGCAAATCGGGGGCGCGAACCTGCCGATGAAGGCGGTCGTTCCCGACCCGGAGACCGTGAGGCTGGCCGGCTCGTCGCACGATGCGGCGATGGCGTATCTGGCGCAGACCGTCGCGCAACTGGCGCAACCGGTCTCGGCGCGCGACGCGAGAACGGAGGACACGCCGATCCTCGACTGGCTCCATGAGGTGCAACGAGACCGGGGAAAGGCGGACCTGTCCTTCGCGTCCCTGCTGCCGGGCACGCTGCCGCCCTGGCCCGCGGGGGCGCTGACGATCCGTGCGATCTGGTCCTTCTATCCCTACGAGAACACGCTCGTAACGGTGCGGGCGACGGGGCGGCAGGTGCGCCAGGGGCTCGAAGTCGCGGCACGCTGCATTTCCGGAGTGGAGGCCTCGGGAGACGGTGTCGTGTGGCGGCGAAATCCGGCGGTCTGGGGTTACAACTGCGACACGCTGGACGGCGCCGAATACGCGCTCGACCCGACCCGGCCCGAAGGGCGTCGCGTACTCTTCCTGCGGCGAGGCGGGAAGCCCATCGGAGAAGATGAGGTCTTCCTCGTCGCCCTCAATTCCTATCGGGCGGCCGGAGGCGGCGGCTACACGGTCTGGAGAGAGTGTCCGCGGGTGGCGGAGACGGGCGTGTCCCTTCGCGATCTCCTGATCGAAGATGCGCGGCGACGCGGCTCCCTGAACCTCGAGGCGAACGAAAATTGGTTCCTAGCCCCGGCCCTGCCGGAGGGGCCCCTTCGTCCCCCGGGCGCCTGAGGCCCCTCACCTGCCGGCGCGCGCTGCTCGGCCATAAACAGCGCACTCGTAGGCGGTGCCTGTCCGGAACGTCCTCAACCGGTGGAACCCGAGCCGGTTCTGTTCCTCCCTCCCGGCTCGGTCCTGGGGCGTTTAATTGACGCCGAAACCGCCGGCGCCGGCCGCGGCCTCGGCGAGGGCCCGGGGCCGGAGGGGGCGATTCCACTCGATCTCACGAATCTCCGGATCGTTGCCCAGGTACAGGTG
>JBGPCK010000134.1:0-7633 GCA_041481715.1 Thermoanaerobaculia bacterium
CGCTCTCCCGCTCCGGCGGAAAGGGGAGAGCCCCCTCATCGGGGGAGAGGTGATTGCATCAGCTCGTTCATGCTCGCGTGCGAAACGATCCCTTCGAGGGCCGAATAGGTGCCATCGGTCAGGACCTCGTGGGCGAGGCGCTGCATCAGGGTTAACGCCGCTCGGATCGGACCGGATCCCAGGGACACTCGCGCCACGCCGAGGGTCGCGAGCTCGCCGATCGAAGGGCTTCCGGCAACCGCGAGAACGTTGATCGGGCAGGCGAGCCGCCGGACGAGCGCGCCGATGACCGCCGGATCGGTAACTCCCGGAATGAACACGCAGTCGGCGCCGGCGTCGCGGTAGGCCTCGCCCCGACGAATCGTCTCCTCGAACCAGCCGCCTTCGGGCCCGATCCGGTCCAAGTACACGTCCGTTCTCGCGTTGAGCACGATCGGCACGCCGTGGCGGCCCGCCGCCTCCTTGACCGCTCGAATCTTCTCGAGCTGGAGCGGCAGATCCGCCAACGCCCCTCCCGGCGCTTCGCTTCCGTCTTCCAGGTTCAGGCCGACCGCGCCCGCTTCGAGGACGCCGCTCACGGCTCGATGGAGCTCTTCGGGAGAGGCGCCGTATCCCGCTTCCATGTCCGCGGTGACGGGAACCGAGACGGCTCGGCTGATCCTGCCGACGACCTCGAGCATCCGATCGAGGGGAATCCTCTCCCCGTCCGGGTAGCCGGAGGAAAACGCGATTCCGGCGCTGGTCGTCGCGATCGCGGCCGATCCTGCTTTTTCAAAGATGCGGGCGGTGGCCGCGTCCCAGGCGTTCACGAGGATCAGAGGGCGGCCTCCTCGATGAAGCGCCCGAAGCTTCTCCGCTTTCTGCCGCAGGCCGTCCTGTTTGGTCATGGCTCCTCCAAGGATCCCAGTCTCTCCCACCGGGATCTCGATCTCCCGGGAGATCGATCGGCGGGCCGACCTTCAGGAGAGGTCGCCGACGTGGTGTTCCAGCCCAAGGGGCGGGCGCGGGAATGTTGGTTCGCGAGTTTCCCTTGGAATGACATCGGACCCGACCCGGGGTCGGAACGATTCTCGCTCGTCCCACAGAGGAGGTACCAGGAGATGGAATCGCTCAAGAGGATCCTCTCGGCCATTGGCCTCGTCGTGCCGCTCGTGGCCGGGTGCTCGTCTTCCGGAAGCTCATCGTCGGGGACCTCGTCACCGGCTGCCGCCGCGGCGCCGGCAGATAAGACGGAGAGATCAGCCAGTGCCGTGCTGGATCTGACCTCGATGTTGACGGGCACATTCGAAGGAACGACCCCCGGAAACAACCTGAACGTGATCGTGACCGGCGCCATGTCGCCTTCGGCCTCCACCGTGTACAACCTGCCGGTGCGAGTCACTGGAAAGTACCAGGACGTGGGCGTCCGTGAGCAGGGGGTCATCCGCCTGGAGAACCAGGGGCGAGGCGTCTCCCTGCAGTACATCCCTCATTTCGATCCGACAGTAGGAGGGTTGTCCACGCAGCAGCTTCAGTTCACTCCCCAGGAGGCCGAGGCGGCGTGCAACTTCGACGTCACTCCCCGCGGGGATGGGTTCTTCGCGGAGACGACCGGCTCGACGACCTGCGCGCGCGCCATCCGCGGGGCGGTCGGCAAGTGGAGCTTCGAGGTCGAGCCGGGCACGATCCGCATCCGAAACTCGGGGACAGGCGAGACCCTGCGGTTCAAGCGCGTTTCGAAGTAGCGGGGATTCCTCGCGCTGCCGGTCCCGAGGGATCCCGTCCTGCGCAGGCGCCTGCGTGGTGCGCGCGAGTCCGGGATCCTCGGACCCTGGCGGAGCCGCCGGGCCCTGGGCGGGTCTTCCTACTTGCTCGCCGCCGCCACAAGGTCCGCGGCCGTCACCGGCCCGATTGTCATCGTATCGGTGTGCCAGGCAACGAAGGTGCGAAACTCGAGGCTCGCCTGGAAGCCGGTCTTTTGGCCGTGCTTCTTGGTGACCTCGTCCACCTTAGCCTGCTGCTCTTTGGTCAGATCGGGCCCGACCTGTAGATAGTCCCAGCTGTCGCCGTTGGTGTGGGCATAGAGCTGCGAAGCCGGTACTCCGGCTTCCTTGGCCATCGCTTCCGCTTCGGCCAACCACTTCAAGAAATCGAGGTGCTTCCCCGGCGCGATGCGATAGAGCACGACGCGCGCTTCCGGCGGCTGCTTCATCTCTGGCTTGGCCATCTGCGCGCGCGCGGTGGAAGCGTCGAAGAAGACGAGAGCGAGGAAGAGCAGCGGAGTCAGACGGAACCAGCGTTTCATGAATCCTCCTTGGGTGCGCGGCACCCGCGTCGCCGGAACGGATTGACAAGCCGGCGGGGCACACGCCCGCCGCAATTGGCCTTCACTCGTCCTGAGGCGAGAAATCTGGCCGCACTCTATGTCGAGGGCCCTGCAGGGTCAAACGCGAGACGGCGGCTTCCGGCCAAGTCGCGGCGCCGAACGGGGTGATCGGCGACTCGGCCGTCATCGAACCTCGACCCTCTCGCAGACCCTGCCCCTGATACGCTCGCGAGAGCAACCTCGACAGGGGAGGACCGATGCCAGGGACCTACAAGAAAATCGAGATCGTCGGGACGTCACCGGTGAGCTTCGCCGAGGCGGTGAAGGCCGCCATCAAGGACGCCGGGAAGACCGTCCGTCATCTGGACTGGTTCGAGGTCGTCGAGATGCGAGGGCGCATCGCCGACGGCAACGTCGCCGAGTTCCAGGTCACACTTCGGATCGGCTTCAAACTGGATCGCTGAGCAGACCTCGGCAGGCTACGTGCCTGGGCGCACAGAAACTCCTCTCCCCTGAGGGGAGAGGGGGTCCACCTCGGAAGGTGGAAACAGTGTCGGCTACTTCTTTTCCCTCGTCTGGAACGCCTTCAGCATGGGATTGTCGACCTTCGTGTAGCCGGCAGGAATCTCCCAGGCCGAGTCGGGAATCGGGCCCCGCCGGACTTCGGTCACCTCGCTCGTGGTGACGGACTTGTGGCCCATGACGTCGATCGTCGTGGTGTTTGCCAGCGGGTACCCCTTCATCTTCTTGAACTGCTCTTGCATCTTTTCCATGTTCTTCGCCATCGGTCCCATGGCGGCCATCATTGTCTTCATGCTCTCGGCGAAGCTGCGGTACATCTCCCACGCCTGCGGGGGAAACTGGAGCTGGTCCGTCAGGCACTCCTCGCTCCTGGAGAATTGGCCCATCGTCACCGTCCAGTTCTCGCAGCCATAGCCCGCGATCTTGCGGCTCGTGCCCGTCTTCTTCACATCGAACGAGAACATCCCGCCCATGGCGGCGTCCATCTTCTTCTGGTCCTCGGGTGAGAGATCCTTCATCGCTTTCTGAGCCTTCTTCATCTCCGGGCTGTTCACCTGCTCCTGCATCCTGGCGGCGAGGTCATCCATGTCCTTGCGGGTGGTGACGTAGTAGGTCTTCTTCTTGTCGTCCAGCGTCGTCATCTGGCCTGCCTTGAGGTCGATGATCGATTCCTTGCCGTCGCCCTGAACCGTCCGGACGTGGTCGCGAGCGATGTAGCTGACCTTCGTTTCGGGCGGACCTCCGTCGTGCGTCAATTTCGAGACGATCGTCAGGTCGTCTGCGGCGGCGGACGCGGCTATGGCCAACGCCGACACGGCGAGAGAGCAGATCGCGAGTCGCATGAGTCCTCCTGGTAAGGCGTGCCGCGAAAGCGGCACTGCGGCCTCGAGACACTATATCGCCCGCGGACGGCGCGGCTTTCGGCCGCGGCGGTCGCCTTGCGACCGGCAGCCGAGAACTTTCAAGAGGCCCCGGGAGTCCCGGGCTCCCTCAGCAACCCGCTAGGTCTTCTGCTGAGTCGCTTGGGCCTGGAAGCGCCAAAGGCTGCTGCGAATCGAGACGCCGACCGCGAGCATCGTCCCGTCGCGGCCCCAGGCGGGATACTGAATATCGCCGTCGAAGGTCACGGGAAGCCGCTCGAGCACCGCCGTCGAAGGGTCGAGGAGCGCGACGCCGCGGAACCACGTGTCGGGCGACGTGACGGTGACGGCGATCCGGCCATCGGGGCCTACCGCCGTTGCCGAGATCGGGATGGGTGCGAGCCGAAGTGGGCTCGCGAAGAGAATCGGAAGCTGGGAGCCTCCATCGAGCGGGACACGATAGAGCCTGACCCCGTCGAGCTCGTTGACTTGGACGACGAGCGACGGAGTGGGCCCGCGCGGATCGACGGCGACGCCGTTGGCGGGACGCAGGTTGCGCGGTTTGCCTCCTTCGATGCCGACCGCGAAGAGGGAACCCGCGTTGACGTAATAGAGCGTCTTGCCGTCGGGAGACGCCACGAGGCTCTGCGGAGCGATCCCTCGCGTTTCCTCGAACCGGCGGACGATCCGCCCCTCCGGCATTGTCGCCACCGTGATCCGGGGAGGCTGGCCGACGCCGCCGGACAGGAACGCCACGAGGTTTTCGCCCACGAGGGTGGCCGGCGGTGTGGCTTGTTCGGCGAGGTCCAGGAATGGCCGCAGCAGCCCGTCGGGTGCCGAGATCAGGAGCCGCCTTCGTCCGAGCACCTGGTTGGGAATCAGCATGCCCCCGTCCGGGAGTTGAACGGGGCTCGTCAGCAAGTTGCCGGCGATCGTGACGAGCTGATCCGGAACGCCTCCCATCGCCGAGAAGCGAAGCAATTCCGCGGGATTGTCCATGGTGCTGATGAAGAGGCTGCCGTCGGCGCCCGCGTCCAGGCCCCACGGCTTTCCGGTCACGGGAAACAGGACCTTGCCCTGCTGCCCGTCGCGCGACACCAGGATCGCCTGCTGGAGGTCACCGAAGGTGACGAAGGCGAGGACCGAGTTGCCGTCCGCCCCGATCGCAAGCGGGGGAGCGAGCGGGAGCTGTGGCGCGAACGGAGTTGCCCGGCCGGTCGCGAGGTCGAGCAGGTACACGTGGCGCGCCGGGTCCGCCGGCCCTGCCAGACGGCCCCAGAAGACCGCCGTTTTTCCGTCGGGAAACGCGCGCAGGCTCCAGGTCCCGCTTTCCGCCGCCACGGAAGGTCCGAGCGGGGCGAGGACTCCGGTGTCGGGCCAGAAGCGATGGATTTGAAAATTGCGCGCGGCATCGCGCTTGACGACGAGAAGGCTCCCGTCCGGCAGCGCCTCGGGCCCCTGCGCGTCCTCCAGAACCGATCGCTCCTCGCCGCCCAGCGGAGGAACACTGAATATGCCCCGGGGTACGTCGCTCACGCGATCGAAGAAGAGCTTGTCGCCGTCTCGGGACCAGCAGACTTTGTAGACGGAGCCGGAGTTTGCGCGCCGCGTCAGGACGGTCCAGTCGCCCGAAGACGGCTTCATGACTGCCACCTGAGATCTGCCGGCGACGAGCGTCAAGAACGCAAGCGTCTGTCCGTCGGGCGAGCTGCGCGGAGACATCACGCGGGTCATGGGTCCGACGAGCAGGTTTCCCTTCCAGATCGGTGGCGGTGCGTCGGCCTGCTTGCCCCGGAACCAGTTGCCCGCCAATGCGCCGCCCAAGAAGAGCGCGAGCCCGAGAAAGAGGACGAGCCCGAATTCTCGAACGCGGCGGACCCTTCCGCGCGCGGAGACGGGGGCCGGAGCCGAGGAGACCGAAGCAGGAGCCGCCTCTCGGACCACGGATGGCATGGGCGACCGGGTGGTCGGCAGCGACGACGTGTCTGCCGGGTCGATGAACTGCACATCCAGGTGGGAGCTCCGACGGTCGCCCGACGGCTGGAAGTCCGAGAGCTTGTCCCGGATCTGCTTCAAGTCGCGCGCCAGCTCCGCAGTCGCGTCGTAACGATCGGCGGGGTCCTTCGAGAGGCATCGCTCGATCGTCCAGCGAAGCGGTGGCGGTACGCGTGAGTTCAGGCTCTCGAGCGGGAGCGGCTCTTCCTGAATGATCGCGGACAGCGTCTGAACCGGTGTGGCGCGGTGGAAGATCTGGCGCCGGGTCAGCATCTCGTAGAAGATGAGCCCGGCGGAGAACTGGTCGGAGCGAAAATCGAGTGGGCGCCCGGCCGCCTGCTCGGGCGACATGTAGTCGGGCGTTCCGATGACGAAGCCGGCTTGCGTCAACGACGCATCCTGTTGGGCCGGCGCGCCGTGCACCGATCCCTGCAGCTTGGCCAGGCCGAAGTCCAGGATCTTCACGAAGCCGTCCTGCGAGACCATGATGTTTTCGGGCTTCAAGTCCCGGTGGACGATGCCGGCCTGATGCGCCTTGGCGAGCCCGGCGGCGATCTGCATCGCCAGATCGAGGGTCTTCTTGACGGGGAGCGGGCCCGCTTCGATCAGGGTCCGCAGCGTCCAGCCGTCAATGAGCTCCATCGCAAGATAGGGTGACGAGTCCGCCTGGCCGATCTCGAAAATCGTGACGATGTTGGGATGATTCAACGCGGAGGCGGAACGGGCCTCGAGCGCGAAGCGCGCAAGCCCTTCACGATCGGAGAGGAGCTCTTTCGGCAGTACCTTCAACGCGACCTTTCGGCCGAGCCGGGTGTCCAGTGCGCGGTAGACCTCTCCCATTCCACCGGCGCCCAGGCGGTCGATGACCTGGAAGGGACCGAGCAGGGCTCCGGGTTGGAGGCACAGGCTCGGATCGTCGGTTTCTGAGGCTGTCGCTCCCGACAGGAACGCAAGCGCGACCCCGCCGCCGGAATCCTCCTTCATGCGATTCCGTCGGGCCCGGCGAGAGCAAGGCGTAGGGAGCCCACGGAAACAAACCGACGCAAAGCCGGAGCCATGTCGCGATGAGTTGTAAGCTACTGCGGCGAAATGGTTTCCTCAGCACCTGCCAGACTTCAGGTGCAAAAAAACGTCAGGGGAGCGCGAAATGCGTGAAGAAAGAGGGCGCCCGCGCGAGGGCTGCATCCCGGGCGGCGGGGAGAGGGAATCGGAGTGGGAGAGGGAATCGGGTCTTTGTCGCCGGAAAAGAAAAAGCGGGGGTCGCCCCCCGCCTCAGCGGATTGAATCTGTCGTTTCCGTTTAGGGACGTTGCGCCAGGATCGGTTTTAGGTCACGGGCGCCGGTCGAGTGGTCAGCGATCGAGGTCCGGCTCTTCGGGTTCCGGCGCCGGATCAGGACGATGATGCCGACCAGACCAATGACGGCGAGAGCGGCGATGATCCAGCCGCCGATGCCCATCTCCCTCTGCGGCTTGGTCTGCTCAGAGTTGTTCTCGACGGCCGCCTTTTCGGCTGCAGGCGGCGGCGGTGGTGCGATGCTCGCCGGGGGAGCCGTGCTCGCCGCGGCGCCAGGGGGAGGAGGCGTGTCCGAGGTCGTGCCAACGGCCGCCGCGCTCACTGCGGCGCCGACTGCGATGGCGGGCTCGCTCTCTTGGATCGCAGGCTTCTCAACAGGCTTCTTGGTGATCTTCTTCGTCGTCCGCACGCGCTTGGTGGTCGTTACGACGCTGTCCGGCAGCCTCTCTGGCGCGGGCGGGTTCACGACCGGCACCGGGGCGGGCTCGACGGTCGGGGCGACGCTCTGGTCTGCTGGGGGCGCGGGCTCGACGGCCGGCGCGTTGGCCTCTGCTGCAGGGATTGGGGGGAGCTCCGGGACGGGGGTCACGGCGAGATCGGGCCCTGTTGACGGGGGCGCCGGATTGGGGTCCTGCGCCGAGACGACTCCGGCCACA
>JBGPCK010000135.1:0-7305 GCA_041481715.1 Thermoanaerobaculia bacterium
CATATCTCCTACGCGCGCCGGCCAAGCTACTACACTAACCGTTGCACGGGCAAGCATTTTTTTCATCCATCCCTTGCCCCGTTTGATGATTTTCAAGGGAGCCGAAATTGAGGTCGAGCAGGGTGAAGTGCCTCGCGCTCGAACCGGCCGAGGGCTTCAGGGTCTGCGGCGAGAGACTGCGGCAAGACCTTGATCGCCACCTCGCGCTTCAGCTTCGAGTCCCGCGCCCGATAGACTTCCCCCATCCCGCCCGCGCCGATCGGCGCGAGGATCTCGTAGGGACCGAGATGCCCGGGCTGGACGTGTCACTTCAGGCCCTCCACAAGATAGAGATCCGAGAGAGTGCGCAAGGAGGAATAGACGTAGAACCCACCGTCGGGAGTTGCGATCGGCGGGGCGATGCCCGTGACGCCCGCGGAGTCGGAGGGCATCAGCTCCCTCCAGAGTTGCTTGCGGCCGGTTGCGATGTCGAGCAGATAGATCTTAGCCGGCAACTCGCGGCGCCTGTACACGTAGAGGGCGTGGCCGTCGCCGCTCCAGCCGCTCACCGTGTCTTCCGGGGTCGCACCAGGAATCGGGGACGGCTCGCCCCCCGCGGTCGGATAGAGGTAGAGCTTCTGATCGGGCCCGCTGACGGCGATGAATTTGCCGTCGGGCGAGACCGGCTTCTGGTAGGTTCGATATCCCTCCGGCGTCAAGGCACGCGGCTTTCCTCCCTCGAGGTCCCAGATGTAGATGCGCGCCCCGTGCCCGGTTTCGTTCGCCGTCACCGCGAGGCGCTTTCCATCCGGAAACCAGGAGTACCGCTGAATTCGCAGCCCTTCGCGCGAAAGGAATCGTGCCTCGCCCGCTCCGGTCGGGTAGAGGACAATCTGAGGCTCGGAGGGCTTGACAGATGCGAGCGCCCATTTTCCGTCGGGCGAAAGGCGCGCGATGCCCCCCTCCCCGAGCCGGACCGCTGGCGATCCGTCCGTCTTCCGCATGTACACGGAATACCCGGGGCCGCCTCCCTCTCCGGTTTCGGAGAAGAGAAGCGTCTTCCCATCCGGAGAGATGTCCCCCGCTAGCGACCAGTCGAGCCAGGAGAGGTCGCGTTCCTTTTCCGATCCCGGCACCAGCCCCAGAATCTCCTGGCGGTTCGTGTCATGAGTCATCAGGACCCGCCCGTCCCGCGCCACATCGTGCAGCGTAAGAATCCCGGTCACGCGCGCGAGGAGCCGCAAGTCTCCCGAGATGGTCGAAGCATAGAGCTCCCGGTTGGAGCCGTACCTGGCAGCAGTGAACCAGATCTCTCCGCGCGGCGACCAGGAGAGGCCTTGGATAGTCTCAAAAACTCCCGGAAGCGTTCTCTTCTTACCGGAGAGATCCACGACGGCGACCGTCCCGCCGTCGTCTCCTCGTACCGGATGGTCCAGGAAGGCCACGAGGTCCCCCTTCGGCGAGACCCGTGGATGACTGATCCAGCCGGCCGTCTCGTAGAGCATCTTTCCGATCGGAAACTCCAGACGGTTGCGGCCGTTGACGTCGCGAACAACCGCGAGGCTTGCGCCGTCGGGAGACCAATCGGCCCACTCGACATCTTCGAGCACGTCGCGCGGCGCGCTGCCGCCGGCCACCCCCATCCGGGCGAGTGTGCCGCTCGACTCGAAGGGCCCGATGGTGTGGCGGCCGAGAGAAAGGGCCATCTCTCCGGAGCGAGAGATGCCGAGGATGTCAGCCCCGGGCAGCCCGAAGGGGCGCGACTCCGGGCTCTCGGCGCGACTGACGAAGATTTCGACCGGCCGGCCCTCCCAGGCGGATCCATAGAGAATCGTTTGGCCGTCGGGCGCGAAGCGAGCAAAGGCGATCGTCCCGCGGCGGAAAGTGAGCTGACGAAACGAGGGAGGCGCGACATGCTCGGCTTTCTTGCCGGCGAGATAAGCCCCTCCCATGCCGAGAACGAGCACGGCCAGCCCCGAAAGAGCCGGGAGAAGCCGGCGGCCCCGCGGCGCCGCTGCGATCTCGACCTCGCTCCTCGGCGTCGAGACACCGGAGAGCGCCTCGAGGTCGAAAGCGACGTCCCGCGCCGACTCGAAACGCTCCTCGGGGTTCTTCTCCAGGCAGTGCCGCACGATCCGGTCGAGCCCCGGATGGATGTCCCTATTCGTCTGCGACAGGTCCGGCGGCTCCTTCGTCAGGATCGCCGTGATCGTGTCGGCCGCCGAATCTCCGCGAAACGCCTTCTGCCCCGACAGCATCTCGTAGAGAATCGTCCCGAAGGCAAAGAGGTCGCTGCGTTTGTCGGCGTCTCGGCCTCGCACCTGCTCGGGCGCCATGTACCCCATCGTCCCCAGCACGACCCCGGGCTGCGTCCCCGTGGCCGTCTGCATGTCGGTCTGGCCGCCGTCGTCTCTCTCGGACTTTAGCTTCGCCAGGCCGAAGTCCAGGATCTTGACCCGCCCATCCTTCGTCAGGAACAAGTTCTCGGGCTTCAGATCCCGGTGCACGATGCCCTTTTCGTGCGCTGCGGCGAGACCCTTGGCGATCTGCACTGCGTAATCGATCGCTTTGCGCGGCGGCACCGCGCCGGCGGAGATGCGCTGGCGTACTGTCTCGCCTTCGAGAAGCTCGGTCACGATGTACGGCGCCCCGTCGGCTGACCCGATGTCGTACACCGCCGTGATATTCGGGTGGTTCAAGACCCCCGCCGCCCGCGCCTCCTGCTCGAAGCGGCGCAGGCGGTCCGCGTCCTGCGAGAAGCTCGCCGGCAGCACCTTGATCGCCACCTCGCGCCCCAGCCGCGGGTCCTTCGCGCGATAGACTTCCCCCATGCCGCCCGCGCCAAGCGGCGAGAGGATCTCGTAAGGGCCGAGACGAGTGCCTGCGGAAAGTGTCACGGACTTCGAGTGGAATTCTATCCGCTGCCCGGTTTTGAGTCGCGGCGGTCTCCAGATCACGCTCTAACCGAGGGTCGCGATCGCGTCCTGAGCCTTGCCGCAGTCTCGAGGCTTTGGTGTTGTTACCGCGAGACCAGCCGGGTCGATCGTGGCGCCTTCGGCAGGAGAACCGGAATCCGGCTAAACGGGTCGAACCCCACCAGCGCAATCGAATCGACGCTGACATTGCCCGCGCCTTCGATGGGAGTTAGCCGGAGCTGCCGGAGCGTACCCTTCCACCCAGCATTGCCTGAGAGATCGAGGTAGTAGTCCACGTACTCCGGAGAGGCCAGCACAGAGTCGAGCGTGACGCTCTTGGCCTCGTTGAAAGCGGGGTCAGCCGCGGTCGTGAAAGAGATCCTCGCCAAGGTTGCCGAGCCGCCGTTTTTCATCCGAACTCTCAGAGCCGCGAATTTCGATGCCTGGATGTTCAGATTGTCGGGCGACACGATCGTTGGGCTGCTCCCGGAGCTCGATATCTCGAGCTTGCCGTCGGACACCGCGAAAGAGGCGATGTCCGTTAACGGTGCCCAGCCCTCAGCATCGTTCGTGAACTGCCATCCTTCCTTCCCGTGTGCCTGGAATTCATAGATCCTGGCGAGCCCGTCGCCACCCGGCTGTGTTCCCTGGGTAACGAACAGCCTCACGTAGCGGCCTCTCGCGGACACGGGCCGGTCAGTCAGAAAATACCCGCTATTCGTCATGTCATAGACGTCCGAGAACGTGTTTCCGTCGTCGCTGACCTGCAGGGTAAAGGCGCTCGTGTTGAGCTCGTTCGGCTCTCCATTGATTCCGGCGTGCCGCACGACAAAGCGATCGATCTCGGAGGGTTGGTCCAGGTCCACGGTCAGCCAATTCGTGCCGCCGGTGGCCGAGAACCACTTCGTCGACTCGGATCCGTCGACCGCGCTCGAAGGGCCCTCCTCGGCGGAGGCGGAAGAGCTCGCGGCGGCCGTCTTTCCCAGGGTCAGGCTCCGCTCGTTGTGAAAGCGCACGAGACCACCCGAGATGTCCCGACTCCGCAAATCCCCCCAGAGCTCCGTGCCGTAAACATCGACGGTGCCGGTGAAGGAGGCGGAGCTGACGTAAGGCAGCCCCGACGCACCGACGAATCGGAGACGGTCGCCGCCCTCGAAGAGGTAGGCGGCCTGAGAGGTCCCTTCCGCGGAGGACTGAAAGAACGTCGAATCGGTGCAGCCCCCTCCGTCCGCGAGCATTCGCCAGCCGACCTTCACCTCGAAGGAGTCCAGACCGAACGTGGCCTCCCTCGAGCAATTTCCGAAGACGAACGGAACGACGTTTTGGAACGTGTATGCGGCGAGGACGTCGGCGACGGATTGGCTCAGGTTTGCAAACCCCCAGTCAACGCCATAGGTGATCAGCACCTTCTCGAGTCGTCCGTTTCGGGAGCCGCCGCCGACGGCGATCCCGGTATTCAAGACGGTGGCCTCGACTCCCGAGACGAAATGGTCATCACATCGGAAGCTCGCGAAGTCGATCAGGTTGTAAGCGTTCGCCACCGAAACGTTCTCGACCCAGATGCCGGCCCCGGTCCCGCGAATCGTGAAGGGATAGGGCACCACGGGCGCGGCGGCCGACCCGTAGCCCTGCTCCGGGAAGTCGACGTCAAAGCCGCGGATTCCCGAGTGGTCGGAGAGCGTCAGGAGGGCCGGGTCCGAGTCGGGAGCCGGGGAGCCCTTGCCGTCGTAGCCGAGTAGTGTGGCGGCCGTCTTGCCCAGCAGATGATGACTGCCGCCGCCGGCCGGTCCTCGTAGCTCGACGCCCGTCGGGACAGCGAGGCGCGCCACGCGGTACCGGCCTTGCGGAAGATAGACGGTGCCTCCGCCCCTGCGGCCCATTTCGTCGAGAGCGGACTGGATCGACGCGGTGTCGTCGGCGAGGCCGTCGCCCTTTGCATTGAAGGGTTGGTCTCTCACGCTGACGAAGTTCGTCGTATTCTCGGAGCTCCGGAATCCAATAAACTCATAGCTCAAGCCTTCTACCCCGGGCACGTTGTCCGTGTCGACGAAGTGCAGATCGGGCGCGCGGAAGCCGTCGACTTCGTCGATCCGACCGTCGATCTTGGAGATGAGTCCGTAGAATGGCCATTGGTCTCCGGGCAGTTCCTTGATCAACACATCCCGATAAGCGTCGCGGACGCGGATGCCGTTGGCGGCGCACGCGTCGCACTGGCCAATCTGGACTCCCGTGACGTGGCTCGACGTGTACTCGTCAAGAGCTCGACGGTCCGCGTCGCTTACCGGCGCGTTGGAAATGACGGTGCGAGGAGCCGATTTCCAGGTGTCATTGCCAAACTGCACATTGGAGAGCCATGAGTACTCGAAACCGTATGCAACCGTGAGGCCCTGGTGCAGGACCGTGCCGGCGATGTCCGCCAAGGAGTGGTTGCTTCCGTAGCGAACCGCAATTCCGTCGTAGGAGTTGTACAAGAGGACGTTGACCGCGCTGGCGGCGTTGTCCTCGAAGGACACGGTGGGCGGGTAAGGCTCGACCGTGTCGGTCGTGAACCCCTGGGATGGATACCAGATGCTCACGTCCCGGACGCAGGCCACGGATCCCAGTGAGATGAACGGCGCCGTCGTCTCATTCCCGCGACCGAACGAGGCAAGAAGCAGCGTGCCCATCGAGTTGGGATCGGTTCGGTCCCGCGGGTCTGCGCCGCGCAGGGTCATGCCCGGCGGAATGACCAGAATCCCGTCGAAGCGGTAAGTGCCGGCGGGCGCGAAGACGGTTCCCCCACCGTAGGCCGCGACGGCCACGAGCGCGTCGCTGAAGGCGCGGGTCGAGTCCCGAAGCCCGGTCGGGTCGGCAGAAAAGGGTGCATCCGTTACGACGGCGTCCGCAACGACGACCTCAGCGCTGGAACCCACGATGGACACAATGCGCGGCGCCAGAGCCTGCGAGGCAGCGACTCGGCTGATGTGGACCCGGTTCGCACGCGAGCGGATTACGTGCGGACCGCCGGGACCGTTGGCGATATCGAGGTCCGTGTCGGGGCGGTAGCGGCTGTAGCCGCCCTGATTGCCCGACGTCGACGCGTCGTAGGCGACCAGCGACGCGCCGTCGGTGAAATTGACCGCGCGAATGGCGCCGGGGACGTCGTGAGGACCATTCGTACTGTCATCAGCGAGAACCGCCGCTACGTTGGCGAGCGACCCAACGATCAGGCAGGGAAAAAGGGTGAGGAGTCGACGAATGCCCCTCGCTCGACTTCCGACCAGGATCATCGCCGACCTCCGAAGCGGTGCGTGATGCTAGCACCGGGTCCGAGCCACAAAGCCTGGCATCGGCGCGTCGTCTCCGGCCACGACGGCCTACATGAATGGACCATAAATCATGAACGGACCCCCCGGCTTCCGCTGGCGCTCTCGATCTGCTTTGCGTCGAACGTTCGTTAGTACACTGCCACGTCCATGCACCAGGTGGACCTTCAGTCTGTCGGGTCTGACAAGGCGGCAACAGGAAGAGCGCCCGTCGACTCGCACGAGAAGTTGTGAACTACGCAGCCCTTCTTCGATCCGCGCTGGTGGCGCTGCTTCGGAACAAGATGCGAAGCTTGCTGACGATCCTGGGGATAACGATCGGGATCGCGGCGGTGATCTGCGTCGTCGCGATCGGCAAGGCGGGGCAGGCTCGGGTCGAGCAACAGCTCAGCAATCTCGGAGACAACTTCGTCTGGATCGAAGCCGGCGGACGCGCCATCAACGGCGTGCGGACGGGTACCCATGACACGACGACCTTGACGGCGGCTGACGCGGTCGCCATCAAGAATCAGATATCTCTCATCAAGGCCGTTTCACCCAACGTGGATGATCCGGTCCAGGTCATCTACGGCAACCAGAACTGGCACACGTCCTATCGCGGCGTGTCGCCAGAATACTTCGACATCAAGCGCTGGGTCGTTGATCAAGGCGCCATATTCTCCCAGGATGACCTGGATCGGGCCGCTGACGTCTGCGTGATCGGCCGCTCCGTGCGCGCCCAACTCTTCGGCCTCGAGGATCCGATTGGAAGGGTCATCCGCGTCACGAATCTTCCTTGCAAGGTTGTGGCTACCCTTCAGCCCAAGGGACTATCCCTCTCAGGGCAGGACCAGGACGACACGGTGATCATCCCCTACACCACGGCGCAGAAGAAACTCAAAGGGGTCACCTGGCTTGACGACATCCTCTGCTCGGCCGTGTCGGCAGATGCCGTCAAGATCGCGGGACAGGAGGCGGCCGCGATCCTCCGAGATCGACATCATCTCCGCGCCGAAGAAGAAGATGACTTCAACATTCGCAACCCCGAGGACATCATTCAGGCCCAGCTCGATGCCAGCAAGACTCTCACCGTTCTTCTAATCGTGGTCGCGTCGATCTCTCTTCTC
>JBGPCK010000136.1:0-7210 GCA_041481715.1 Thermoanaerobaculia bacterium
GTGGAGCGGCGTTGCGAGCGCCGCGGGGCCAGATGCGAGGCGACGCGACGCAGGCGATGCCGTTCGCATCGTCGAGGAGCGGCAACAAGGTCTTTGAGCGGGCGCTCGACGCGCCCGAACGAGGGCGGAGAGCAGTTTGTGGCCCCTGAGCCAGGGCGGGGGCCTGCTCCGGTCTTTGAAGTTCTCGGCCGCCGTTCGCGAAGCGAATGCCTTCGGCCGAAAGTTAGTCGCGACGCTCGCATCCATTCTTCAGCACCCTGCTAGGTGGTGGCCGACGCTCTTCTGCGCCGTCCTGCACGCGCCGCAGCCTTCTAGAAGGCCTGGCCGCTCGAGAAGGAGACCAGCCAGCCCTTGCGCCCAAGGGGATCGGAGTTGAAAGCGTAGGCGCAGTCCAACCGCAGGACCGTGTTGCTCGCCGCGCGGGAGATTCCCACGCGCAGTCCCACTCCTGCGTCTGTTCTCAGCGCGGTCAGCCGCAGGGGCACGCCCGGGGCGACGGCCGTCCCGGTGTCCACGAAGACGGCGCCGCCCAGAGTCAAGAGCTGAAGAATCTCGAAGCCCGTGAAGATGCGGTGCTCGAGATTCAATACGACCCGCCGGTCTCCTTCGAAGGCATAGAGGCGGTAGCCTCGCAGCCCGTGGTCTCCGTCGGCGAAGAACTGGACGTCGCGATCGAGGTTCCACCCCCGGTCGAACTCGATCCGGATGATCGTCGTCTGCGGAAGACTCGTCGGATGCCGCCAGACGAGGACTCCGCTTCCGTCGAGGATCGCGTTCTCGATACCGCCCTGGAGACGAGTCCGGAAGCCTGCGCGGACGCGCACGAAGGACTCCGAGCCGATCCTCCATCCGCGCGAGACTTCTGCGGCTACGAAGTAGCTCGTGGTGGCCACACCGAAGGCCTTCGGCGACACTCCCGCCTGGGCCGCGACTCGAGTGCCGAGATTGAAGTCTTCCAGGCGTTCTCCTCGGTTGACGTAGCTCTCCGTGACGAAGTCGCTCGCCACGTCCTCCCAGCCGACGAAGACGTAGCGAAAGTCGCGCGGGGCGGGCAGGACGTCGTCCGGGTGTCCCGCGACCGGATGAAAGTCATCCCGATAGAAGTCGATCCCGGCCGTCAGCCTCTCTGCCCGAAGAGCCCCGGAGAGAACCGCCGTGGCCAACACGGCGCGCGCCTCGTCGTGCCGCTGTGCGTACTCCGATGCCACGACACCATCGGCGTAGACCCTCTCTTCCATCTGATGGCGGTCCCAGAGCGCTTCGCCCGAGAAATCGTCTTGAAAGGAGACGAAGGGCTTGGCGACGCGCACACGACGCTGGCTGCCGTCCGAGTTCTCTGAGTACAGAAATGCGCCCGACCAGTACGAGGCGAACAGGGCCGGATCGTTGAACTCGAGCAAGCGGTTGGTCCGCTGAACGTCCGCGTCGTACAGGAACCCGATCTCTTTGCCGAGGCCGAGGACGTTGCGTTCGGTGGCGCCGGCCGCCCAGGTCGTTTCGCCGCCCCCGCGGCCGATGTTGATGTTGAGCTCCGTCGTCCAAGCGTCTTTGGTCACGACATCGACGTCCACAACGCCGTCGTGCGCGGGCCCCGCCGTAACGGTGGCGGACCGGAGAAAGGACAGCGCGCGCAGGTTGCGCTCCGTCTGGGCGAGCAGGGTCGGGTCGTAGTTCTCCCCCTCGTGAAAGAGGAGGAACCGCCGGATCACCGTGGACTGGGTTTCGGTATGGAGGGCATCGGCAGCGCGGTAGACCCAGCCGTGCGCCTCCTCCTCGAGGGTGAAGACATCCAGACATTGGATCCGGACCTCGCCGATCCGGAGCGGTACCTCCGCCCAGGCCGCCCCGGCGCCGTAAAGCGACAGGGCGAGCATGAGGTGCCGGATCAGGTCCCCTCTTCCCAGGAGCTCATGTATCGCTCCTGCTCGGGTGTCGGACGGTCGATCGAGGTTCCCATGGCCGCAAGCTTCAGGCGAGCGATCTCCCGGTCGATTTCCTCGGGAACGGCGTAGACGCGGTTTTCAAGCGAGGCGTGGTTCTTGACCATGTACTCAGCGGCCAGCGCCTGGTTGGCAAAGGACATGTCCATCACGGAAGCGGGGTGCCCCTCCGCCGCCGAGAGATTGATGAGGCGGCCATCGGCCAACAGGTGGATCCGGCGCCCGTCGGGGAGCGCGAACTCCTCGACGAAGTCGCGGATCATTCGTCGTCCGCGGGACTGAGCCTCCAGGGCCGGGATGTCGATCTCCACGTTGAAGTGGCCGGAATTGCAGACCACGGCGCCGTCCTTCATCGCCCGGAAGTGCTCCCCGCGCACCACGGCCTTGTTGCCCGTCACCGTCACGAAGATATCTCCGAGCGGGGCCGCATTCTCCATCGGCATCACGCGGTGGCCGTCGAGCACCGCCTCGATCGCCTTGGTGGGATCGATCTCGGTGACGATCACGTTGGCCCCGAGTCCTCGGGCCCGCATCGCCACTCCGCGGCCGCACCAGCCGTATCCGGCCACGACGACGTTCAACCCCGCGATGAGCAGGTTGGTCGCTCGCACGATGCCGTCCATGGTGGACTGCCCGGTTCCGTAGCGGTTGTCGAAGAGGTGCTTCGTCTTGGCCTCGTTGACGGCGACGACGGGAAACCGGAGAACCCCGGCCTTTTCCATGGCCCGAAGGCGGACGACCCCGGTCGTCGTTTCCTCGGTCCCTCCCCGGACCCCTTCCAGCAGCTCCCAACGCTCGGTCGCGGAGAGCCCCCGGGCCCACTCCCGGACGACCGGATCCACATCCTGATCCTTGCCGAGAGCCAGGAAGAGGAGCGACGACACCAGGTCCGCGCCGTCGTCCATCGTCAGGTTGGGCCGATGCGCGAGGGCCGCGCGGAGGTGATCGTAGTAGGTCCGGTGGTCCTCCCCCTTGATTGCGTAAACCGAGATCTCGTCGTGGACCGCCAGTGAAGCGGCCACGTCATCCTGTGTCGAGAGGGGATTCGAGGCGCACAGCACGAGGTCGGCGCCCCCGGCAGCGAGCGTACGGGCGAGGTTTGCCGTCTCCGAGGTGACGTGGAGGCACGCCGAAAGGCGCACCCCCTCGAGCGGTTTCTCCTTCGCGAACCGCTCCCGGATCTGGCGCAGGACCGGCATCGTCCGGTCGGCCCATTCGATGCGCAGCCGCCCACGGTCGGCGAGCGACCGATCCTTGACGTCGCTTCGCACGGGCGTCGCAACGCCGCTCATCGCGCCACCACAACCGCCGGCTCCACGCCGGCGGCCCTTGCGAGCGCCTCGGCCTTGTCCGTTCTCTCCCATGTAAAGTCGGGAAGGTTGCGCCCGAAGTGGCCGAAGGCCGCCGTCTGCTTGTAGATGGGACGCCTCAGGTCGAGCGACTCGATGATGCCCTTGGGCGTCAAGGCGAAGTGGTCGCGAACGAGCGGGATGATGCGCTCTTCGGGAATCCTCCCCGTACCGTAGGTCTCCACGTGCACCGAGACCGGATCGGCCACGCCGATCGCGTAGGCGAGCTGGATCAGGGCGCGGTCGGCGATGCCCGCCGCAACGAGGTTCTTCGCGACATAGCGAGCCATGTAGGCCGCCGACCGGTCCACCTTGGTCGGATCCTTCCCGGAGAAGGCGCCGCCGCCGTGCGGGGCGCTGCCGCCGTAAGTGTCCACGATGATCTTACGTCCCGTCAGCCCAGCGTCTCCTTGGGGACCGCCGACGACGAAACGGCCCGTCGGATTGACGTGGTACTTGGTCTTCGGCGTGAGCAGAGCGGCAGGAATGACCGGCTTGATGATCTCTTCGATGATCGCCTCACGCAGCTGCGCGTGTTTCATCGCCTCCGCATGCTGGGTCGAGACGACCACAGTCTCGACGGCGATGGCGCGGCCTCCCTCGTATTCGACCGTGACCTGCGACTTGCCGTCGGGTCGAAGGAAGTCCATTTCGCCGTTGCGCCTCGCCTGCGAGAGCCGCTGCACGAGCCGGTGGGCGAGCGTCAGGGGAAGCGGCATCAGCTCCTCGGTCTCGCGGACGGCGAAGCCGAACATCAGGCCCTGGTCCCCCGCTCCTCCCGTGTCCACTCCCTGCGCAATGTCGGGCGATTGCGGGTCGATCGACGAGATGACCGCGCACGTCTCGTAGTCGAACCCGAACTTGGCGCGCGTATAGCCGATTTCCTTGATCGTGTGCCTCACGACCGACGGAAAATCGACGTAGGTCTTCGTTGAAATCTCGCCTGCGATGAAGGCGAGGCCGGTTGTAACCAGCGTTTCGCAGGCGACGCGTCCCATCGGATCGTCGCGTAGGACCGCGTCCAGGATTGCGTCGGAGATCTGGTCCGCGATCTTGTCCGGGTGTCCCTCGGTGACCGATTCCGAGGTGAAGTAGTGCCGACCGCTTTGAAGCATTTGAACTCCTCTGGATACGCTTGGGTGGGCGCTTTCGGAAACGCGAAGGGTAGCATTTCGGGGAGGATCGGTCAAAAAACTGAGCCTACCGACCCGAAGAAGGTGAGTACGTTTCGTCCGTAGGATCGCCGCTCCTGTAGCCGCAGACCCTCCGGCGCGGGCCCAAGATCGCCGTGGGCATCACCCTGGACCACGAAGATGCCATTCGGCGCGAGCAGGTGCTCGATACCTTCTCCGATCTCGCGCGCAGGCCCGATCTCGTACGGCGGATCCGCGAACACGATCTCGAAGCGCTCGCCCCGGAGCCGGAGCTGCGCGATCGCTTGCGATGCTTCGGATCGGAGGACCTCGACCGCTCCTGCCACCGGGGACAGACGGGCGACGTTGCGTTCGAGTGCTCCGGCCTCTCGGTCCACGAGGACCGCGCACAATGCGCCCCGCGAAACCGCCTCGAGTCCCACCGCCCCGCTGCCGGCATAGAGATCGAGTACGCGCGCTCCGTAGACGCGCGAGCCCAGGACGTCGAACAGAGCCTCGCGGGCCTTCCCGCTCGTGGGCCGCGCTGCGCGGGCCACCTCGAGCCTTCTCCCCTTCCACTGCCCCGCGAAGATGCGGACGGCGGAGGTCGGCATCCCGCGCTTGCGCTTCTCCCCTCCCCTCACTCGAGCCCTCTCCCGCCGGGAGAGGGAGCGGAGAGATCGCCGTATGGGAGTTCCTCCGTCATCGCGCCTCGGGTGGTGAGAATAGAAACCGCAAGTCCTCTATCTTCCGAAACTCCGAGTACGGCTCGTTGACTCCTTCGAGCTCGACGACTCCCCTTTGCGGTTCAACCTTCTTGACCCGGAAGAGCACGCCGTCGAACCTCCTGAGGATCGTCCCCGGTGGGAGATTCTCCGCACTGAATCGGGAGAGGGGCGCCAGCGGACCGATGAAGATCCCCTTCAAACCCTCGAGCGAGGAGCGCAGTGCGGCGCTTTCCGGCGTCATGGCCGATAGCTCGTCGAAGCGCATCTGCTTGCGGGTCCCATCGGGTCGGGTAAGGGTGACCACCGACTGTCTCAGGAAGTCGCCGGTCAGGCCACTGCGCAGGTCCTCCGGTCCCGACCAGATGTCATCGCTTCGGAAGTAGTCGCAGTAGAACTTCGCCTCTTCGGGTGTGAGCCGCTGTCGCTTGAGCTGAACGGACCCGCCGCGAGCGCGTTTCCAGACGACCGAGCGGTCCGCGAAAAGGGTCAGCCGCTCGAAGCCCTCCCGCGACTGCTCCACCCATTCGACGCAGAAAGTGGGCGCCGCCGACTCGCCGCGGGACAGCCACGGCACGCCGACGAGGAGCAGGAAGCCCGCGAGACCGACTCGCTTCATGCCCGTGCTTCCCGGGCGACGTCGAGGGCGAAGGAGAGCTCCTCCTCCGCTGTGATCTTTCCGAGCCGAAGAGCCGACCGCGCGGCGGCGAGCGCTCGCCCGATCGCCGGGCCCGAAGGGATGCCGGCGGCGAGGAGATCGCGGCCCCTGATTCGGATTTCCCGGGAGAGAGGTGCCGCCGACCGCCCGTCACCGACGGCCGCCGCGGAGAGCGCCTCGTCGGAGGAAACCACCGATGAGGATACGCGCGCTCCCGGTCGTCGCGACTCTGCCCAGCGCCTCAGGATGCCCGCAGGCACGCGCGAAAGATTCAGTCGTTCCCCGAGCTCGCGGGACTCCTTGGTCGTCAGATCCGCGGCCCAGACGAGCAGGGGTGCGAGCCACGTCACCCCGTCAGGCGAGTCCGCGGCGAGGCGTTCCAGCCGCTTGAGGCGCGGCCGGACCGGGGAGTCACCGGACAGCGCGGGGTGTACCGCGTTCGGGAGTCCCAAGCGTGACATCCATGCGACCGCGCTGGCCCAGCCAGCCTCCGAGAAGATTCGGGCGATCTCACGACGCAGGCGGTCGCCCGAGATCTGTCGAAAGACTCCCTCGCGGACCGCTTCGCCGATCCACCGCCGCGTGCGCGGCTCGACCCGAAATCCCAGCCGGTTCGCGTAGAGCACTGCTCGAAAGGCTCGCGTCGGATCGTCGCGCGCCGAAGCCGGATGCAACATCCGAATCACGCCCCTCGCCAGATCGGCGCGGCCGCCGTACGGATCGAAGAGCAGAGGCGGACCGGGTGCCAGAGCGAGCGCCATCGCGTTGATGGTGAAGTCGCGGCGCGCCAGGTCCTCGGCCAGGCTTCCCGGATGGATGCGAGGCAGCGCTCCGGGCCGATCGTAGGTCTCTGTGCGTGCCGTCGCCACGTCCAGCCGGGCCCCCTCGGAAAGCATCACCGTCGCCGTGCCGAAGCGCGGATGCTCCCGGGCAGGGGCACCCAGATCCCGGGCAAGCCGCTGCGCGAAGCGCACGCCGTCCCCCTCGACCCCGAGATCGACGTCGCGTACGGGTCGGCCGAGGTACAGGTCCCGAACGGCGCCCCCGACGAGATAGAGGGGGATCCGCATCTTCTGCGCCAGGTCGGCGGCCTTCCCGACCGCGTCGCGAGCTTCCGAAGGCAGGCGGCGCAGAAGGCTCCCGATGCTTCGGGCGCGCGTATCTCGCGGGCAAGAGAGCCTCTGGCGACCGCGGCCTCGGCGCGGACTAGCAGGGTGCTGAAAAATGGATGCGGGCGTCGCGGCTGGCCTTTTGCAACTCGCGGCGAGCACCCTATCGCGTCGGGAGGTTCTCATGAGACTTGAGGTCGCCGCGAGCAAAAAGCCAGCCGCCCCAAGGGGTTGCGGCGGCGCAGGCGCTCGCAACGCCGCTCCACACCATTCTTCAGCAACCTGCTAATCGAAGA
>JBGPCK010000137.1:0-7196 GCA_041481715.1 Thermoanaerobaculia bacterium
GGGATGGCGTTGCGAGCGCCGGTGGGTCAGATGCCAGGAGCCGCGACGACGGCGATGCCTGAGCTTCGTCGCGGCGCGGCGACGCCGCAGATGACCCGCCGCCGCCGCAACCGCTTGCGGTGGCTGGCGTTTTGCCCGCGGCGCCCGCGAGAGGAGAAAGCGCTTGAGACGAGATACGCAGGCGCCGGGACTGGCAAAACACCAGCCACGACGCCCGCATCCATTTTTCAGCACCCTGCTAGTGCGACCGGTCGCGGGATTCGGATGCGAAGCAGGAGGTGGTTCCCTCCTGGCACATCACGACGTAGACTTCCCTCTTGCCGCACCCCTCGGTGCCCACCGTGTATTCGAGCCGGGTGACCCCTTGCACGCCTCCCCACCGACCCTGGGCGGCCGGCTGGATGTAATCGCTCGAGAGAACCTCCCCTTTCGCATCGGGGCAGTTCAGATCGAACTGCGCACGCTTGACGGCGGCATTGAGCGCATCGGGCTGCCGCTGCGCGAGAACCTGAGACTGACTGGCGCAACCGGCAATCAGAAGGACCGACGCAACCGTGAAGAGCATTCCTGTCTTTCTCATCCCTCTCCTCCTCAAGAAACAATTTATATATCGACTTCTGCGAGAGTCGCGTGGAAGAAGGCATTGGTTCTCAAAGCTCTCGCCGTCCAGATCCTGAAATCTGGCCACCTTTGTCCAATTCTCTCCAGATTCGCGACGTGGCATGCGCGTCCTCGAGCGACCGCAACGTCTTGAATCGGCGGAAGATCCGCGTCGAGGCCGACACACCCGCGACTATGCCCGCGGGAAGGTGGAGATCCAGTAACGCCAGAAACGCTGTCGTGTACTCCGGGCGAAACCGGCGCCGGAACGTCGCCAAGAGCTTCTCGTCGCCGCGCGCCTTCGCATCGACCCAGGAGTTGAACGTGGTGATGTCGTAGAGCCGATCCTGTCCGGCGAGCATCTGCTGGGACTGAGCCATAACCGTTATGCGAGCCGCCCGGGCGTAGCTCGCCGCGCTCCGGCTTTCCCACCGCGCGGCCTGATACCCGCTCCAAGCCGTCAGGACGGCGACGGCCGCGAGAGCGACCGCCTCGAGGATCTCGACACGCTCCGCCCGCCACGAGGGCGGGCTGCCCCCTTTGTGGCCGTGCTCGTGAACCCTGTGCGCCATCTCGATGTTCGAAGTCATTTCCGCCATGCGATTCCTCCCCCGTCGCCTCCCCCGTTCTCGATGGATTTTCTCCGGGCCACAGGCAAGCCTCGGTGACCGGTACGATATCGTTGCGGCGTGACTCTCGCGACCTCGCGGCCCCTGCGACTCACCGCAGCGAGTCTGGCGCTGATCGGGGCAATCGGCCTTGCCGAGACGACGCCGACACCTGCCGCGCCGAAGCCGACCCCGACCCCCACTCGAGCGTCCGATCGCGCCAACCCTTCCACGTTCGAGCTGCTCCTGGACCTGAAGAACCGCATCGTCGAGGAAAGCGCCCGCGGCAAAGAGATCGTCATCGGGATCGAAGTCACCGACACGAAGGAAGGCTTCACCCTCGAGCTCGCCGGCGGAAAGATCGACGTCCGCGAGGGTCTTCCTTCTCACGCCGCCGCGGTGCTGTCGGGGCGGCGATCGACGGTCGAAAAGATCATCGACGGGAGCGAGACGCTGTCGGGAGCCATCAAGAACGGGCTCGTGGACGTTCAGGGGAATCTCGACAAGATCTTCGAGCTTCTGGCCTGCTGCGTGCACCGGCCGAAATAGTCGGGGGCCGGGCGCTCCGATGAGTCTTACGGGGTCTTCACGGGCGGCGGATCGATGACGACCCCTGTCTCGTGTTTGCGGCGGGCATCCAGGAAGAGCTGCAGCGTCAACCCAACGGCGTTGATGTGCTTGGGCGAGCTGCGGCTGTCGTCTTGTCTCTGATAGTAGATGTCGACCAGAAGCTTCTGGCTCAGAAGAGTCTGTACGCCGGCCGTGTACTCCTGGTGATTCCAGGCTTCGTATCGCGTGTCATAGAAGACCTCGGCGGATCCGTAGAAGGTGTGGGCCTTGCCGAACAGACCGACGATCTCGCTCTCGACCGTCAGACGGTTGCGGTATCGCTGCGAAGGATTGCCATCGATCCAGCGCAGCTCCACGAGATTCCGGTCGGTTGCGAGGACCTTCTTGCTGACCGGAAGCCGCAGCTCGGCCTGGAGCTGGATCCGGGATTCCCGCTTGACCGGACCATCCTCGGGATTCGACTGTTTGTAGCGGTATCCCCCGCGAAGCTGTATGCGGTCGCTCAACCGATGATCCCAGAAAAGTCCCAGCTCGTATTCGGGCTCGTTGGAGCCCTCCAGGTTGCTGTAGCTGCCGAGAGCGATGATCCGGCTCAACTCGGAGACCTTGAAGAAGGCGGCGATCTCCGGGAGAAACTCGCTGCCGGTGCCTTCGGACTCCTGTGCCATCGCAGGCAATGCCGCGCCGAAAAGCAGCGCCAGGACGATCACGCCGACTTCGCCCTTCCGGGCGATCACCGGCGCCTCGAAGGCACGCCAGGCGGTCCGGCGCGAGTGGGCCCTCTCTTGGAAAGCAACGCGCCCGATTCTAGTCGAGTCTGCGGCGGGCTCGCCGTGACCCGAGCACCGTGAAAGAATCCGGCCGCCGTGAGCTTCGAGGGCGCCGTCGTCTTCCTCTTCGACGTGGACAACACGCTGCTCGACAACGACCGCGTCACGGCCGACCTGCGCCGGCACCTCGAGAAGGAGGTCGGGCACGCGCGCGCCAGCCACTACTGGGCCCTCTTCGAGCAGCTCCGGCAGGAGCTCGGCTACGCCGACTACCTCGGGGCTCTACAGCGCTACCGCGGCGAGTATCCGCGCGATCCGCATCTACTCACGGTGTCGCGTTTCCTGATCAACTACCCGTTCGCCAACCGCCTCTTCCCCGACTCGCTCGACGTGCTCGACCGCGTGCGGCAGTGGGGCCCGACCGTGATCCTTTCCGACGGCGACGTCGTCTTTCAGCCCAGAAAGATCGACCGCTCCGGGCTCTTCGAGGCGGTGGACGGCAACGTCCTCATCTACGTTCACAAGGAACGTGAGCTCGAGGACGTCGCCTCGCGCTACCCGGCGGACCACTACGTGCTCGTGGACGACAAGGTGCGTATCCTCGCCGCCGTCAAGAGCGCATGGGGCTCCAGGGTCACGACGGTCTTTCCGCGGCAAGGCCACTACGCGCGCGACGCCGAGACGCTTGCCAAATACCCGCCGGCCGACGTCTCGATCGAGCGCATCGGCGACCTGCTCGGCTACGACCGGATCGGGCTGACGCGGGCGGCGCGCGCCTCGTCCTGAGGCGCGCCTCTCCCGCCGGACGCTGGGCTCCAGCGTCCTCCTCAGAAGACCGTACGCTTCTGTACCTTCTGCTTCGTTGCCAAAGAGACCTTGGCGTCCACCGGCTTGCCGTCCGCGATCCGGGCGGCCACGTACTCACCCACGGCCGGCCCGTGCTTGAAGCCGTGCCCCGAGCCGCCGCCCACGAGCCAGACGTTCTCCCGATCGGGATGCCTGTCGATCAGGAAGTCGCCGTTCGAGGTGTTCTCATACTGACAGACCTCGCTTGCGACGAGCGGAGCATCCTTGAGCGACGGAAAGCGGCGCCCGACGAACTCCCGCACGCCGGCGAGGCCTTCCTCGGTTACCCGGCGCTCGCCGGAATCCGGATCGAAGGCGGGACCATGCCGGTCCGGAGCAACTTTGAACCCCTTGCTCTCGATGTCGGGTAGGCCGTAGATCTCCTCGGCGAAATCCACCCAGACCGGCAAAGCGGGCGGCGCAAAGCTCGCGTCTCCGGCCGGCGGCCCGAAATAGAACACCTCCTGCCGCGTCGGGAAGATGCGCTCGCTGAGGAGCCCGGGAAAGACCTTCGGGAGCCATGGGCCGCAGGCGAAGACGAATGTTCCGGCCGAGACTGTCGTGCCATCACGGAGCGTGATCGCGCCGAGCCGGCCGACGCCTTCGGGCGCGATGGCGGCCCCCGGCGTCCATACGCTCCCGTCGCGCGCCGTTTCCGAGACGACCGCCTGAACCGCGCGCCGGGCCATCAGCGCGCCGCTATCCGGCTCGTAAATGCCCCAGGTCACCGGACCGAAGTCGATCTGCCGCCACCGCGCCTCGAGCTCCGCGCGGGCGAGCCTCTCGTGGCGTACGCCGAGCCGCGCGAGGGTCGAAAGCGTGCTCGTCGTCAGCGGGTCCTCGCCGCGGGCCATCCACAGAACCCCCGTCGCATGGAAGAGCCGCTGGCCGGACGCGGCGGCCAGATCCTTCCAGAGCTCGAGTGAGCGGCGGGACCAGCGCGTGTACCACTCATCGGCGCCGTAGCCCATCCGGATCACGCGCGTCTCGCCGCCCGAGCTCGATCGGCTGTTTCCCGGACCGTAGGCGTCGACGAGGGCCACGCTCCGACCGGACCGGCGCAGATGCCACGCCGTCCAGGCGCCGAAGACGCCGGCGCCCACGACGGCGACGTCGAATGTCTTCGAAGCCGCGGGCGCCGTGAACACCGCCCGCCGCGCAAGCCCGAGGGCTCCCACGCCGGCCGCGCTCGCCGCCGCGCCGATGAACTCCCGCCGATTCTTCATCGCGTGCTAGAACCCGTCGGCTCGGCCGGCTCGCCGCGGGTCGGCCAGGCTGTTCAAGCCCTTCTCATCCCGCCAGCAGATCTGAAAAGAGCCCATGTGCCAGTCGTAAGGAGACAGCGGCGCGACCTGGACGCCGAGCTTCGTGACCCCCGCGACGACGACCTCCGGCAGTCGGCTCTCGACCTCGAGAACGTAGTCGTTGCGAATCGGCAGCATGCGCGGCGCGTTGACGGCCTCTTCCGGCGACATCCCATGGTCGAGGATGTTGGAGAGAACCTGGGGAATCGTGATGTGCACGTTGCCGGGCGTGCCGAGAGACAGCCACGGCTTCCCGTCCCGGAGCACGATCGTGTTTCCGATCGGGAGGCGCAGCCGCCCGCCCCCGGAGAACCAGCCCGCTATCGAGGACGACATGTCGGTCGTCGCGTGGCTGCCGACCATGGGCACGCCGTCCACGACGACGCCGGGGATCCCGCCCGACTGAAGCGTATTCATCATCTGGACCCAGTTTCCCTGGCTATCGACGATCGAAAGCTCGCAGCTTCCGGTCACGGGATGGGCCTTGCCGCCAACCGCCGTCGGCAGCCCTACCGCGGCGAGCGCAGGATTGCCCGCCGTCACGCGCACGTGCTCGGTCAGGTCGACCCGGGGACGGCTCCCGCGCAAAATCCCGGCGATCCGCCGGTGATGGTCCGCGGACAGCCAGGCCTCGACCGGGCAGTCGAAGACCTCCGGATCGTGCAGATAGCCTAGCTCGAACTCGGCCCAGCGCAGGGCGCTCGCCATGTCATAGAGACTCTGGGCCGATTGGGAAGGCGGACCGGACGCCTTGACGTCGAGCGCGTCCAGGATCCCGAGCACGAGCGCCGTGAAGACGCCCACCCGCTCGGGCGGCGCCAGCTGCAGGACTTCATGGCCCCGGTGCGGCCAGCGCAGAGGCTCCACCCATCGAGCGGGGATCGCCTTCAAGTGCTCGAGCTTGACCGGCCAGCCGAGCCGATTCCCTTCCGCGACGAAGTGCCGTGCCCACTCGCCCGAAATGAAGTCGTCGGGGCCCTCCCTTTGCAGGCGGCGCATCGTCTCTGCGAGCGCGGCGTTGTGGAAGACCTCGCCGACCGCCGGAGTGAAGCCTCCTGGAAGAAAGAAGTCGCGGCCCGATGGGAAGTATGTGTTGCTCGGCCGCTCTTCCTCCAAGACACCGTACTGGAACGAGTGCACCGGAACGCCTTCGGCGGCCCAGGCAACGGCCGGTTCGCACAGCTCCGACCACTTGCGCGTGCCGAATCGCTCGTGGAGCGCCTTCATGCCGGGCATGAAACCGGGGATGCAGGCGCACGGCGGCGTCGGCGCGGGCGACAGCCCCCCGACGGCGGGAAGCGGGCGGAACGGCGCCAGCCCGGAAACGAGCGTCCCCGCGCTCTCGAGTTGATAGGCCTTTCCCGTCTTCGCCTCCCAGTACAAGAACGTCACCGTCCCGGTGTGGTTGGTCATCTCCGGCTGGACCACCGGTTGCACGAGGCAACCCGCGATCCCGGCGTCCACCGCGTTTCCACCGGCCCGGATCACCGCCAGCATCGTCTCCGTGACGATCGGGTGCGAGCTCGACGCCACTGCCCGCATGCCGCGGACAACCGGCTTGTGGCCGGGCTTCGGGAGCGAATCGAGCGGGGAGGCGGCAGCAGCGGCGCGGCCAGGACCGGAGTCGACACCGGCGGTGACACCGGCGGCAGCGGCGCCCTGGAGAAATTCTCTTCGATCCACGGGTCCTCCTTGCGCGGGGCTGCGGAGTTGCGACCGGATTCTGGCCCAACGGCCCGTCTCCGTCCACCTCGAAGCGGCGCCGACGTGACTTCCGGCCGGCGCGCCCGCCGTGCCGCGCGACCCCCAGGGCTCTCTGGACACCCGGGCCGCGCCGCCCTCGTTTGCTGTTAGACTCCCGCTTCTTTTTTCGCGGATTCCTGCTCCCAAGGAGGTCGGTTATGTCCCTTCGCCGTCTCGGGATCGCGGGCGCCCTGGTGGCGTCGATCGGCGCCGCGGCCGCCTCGGCCCAGGCCCCCTGCCCCTGTCCGCCCGCCCCCGAAGGTCCTCCCCCCCTCTGGTCGGGCAAGGCCGAGATGTCCTATGTCGCCACGAGCGGCAACACCGACACCTCGAGCTTCGGCGCCGGGCTCGAAGTGAACTACAAGCCGCTGCCCTGGACCGTGACCCTGAAGGCCGCCTACCTGCGCGCTTCGACCGACGGCCTCCTCACGGCGGAATCGTTCGCCGGAGGTGTTCGCGGTACCCGCGATCTGACGCCGCGGGTCGATGTGTTCGCCGAGGCCCTCTACTATCGAAATACCTTCTCCGGCATAGACAGCCGATACGGCGCGGAGGCGGGCGCCGGCTACAAGGTCGTCAACGAGAAGACCCTCCGGCTGCGCGGCGAGGCGGCCTTCGGGTACACCCGCGAGGACCGGGTCGGGTTCTCCGCGCTCGACTACCCGACGGCGCGCGCCGGCCTCGACTTCGGCTGGAAGTTCGGCAAGGGCGCAGAGCTGACCGAGGTGTTCTCCTGGACCGACAATCTCGACAAC
>JBGPCK010000138.1:0-7146 GCA_041481715.1 Thermoanaerobaculia bacterium
GGGCGGAAGGGTAAGCCGTCCGGCGCGCCGCGCAGTGTCGCATGGAGCTCCAGGAGAGCAGATGAGAGCGCCGTCAGGTTCTTTCGATCGCGCGCGTAGCAGATGTCGAGATCGTTCGTAAGACTCGGGGACCCGAAAAGCCTGCCTCCGATCCCGCCGATGATGACGAATCGCACCCGGTGGCGAAGCAAAATCGTGAGCTGGCGCTCGGGGTCGAAGGGGCGAAGTGTCATCGAGTGGGTTGGCCAGGTCGGAGCCTCTCGACGTTACGAGCTTCGGCCACGGCGAGGCGCATCCGTTCCGTCGGATTGGCTTGGAGAAGTTCCCGGATCGCGCTGCGATCGACACCCTCTCCCCGACGCGGAATCACCTGGAGCTCAAATCCGCAGGCACCGAGAAGACGCTCGAGCGTTTCGAAGCGCGGAGAGATCCTCCCTTCTTCGATTCGAGAGATCGTCGCCTGGGTCACGCCTGCTCGGCGCCCGAGCTCGCGCTGGCTCAGATTCGCCTTTTGGCGTGCGTATCGGAGAGCCGCAGACGAAACTGTCTTCATGCGATATATCATACAGAGTTGAACTGATACTTATTAGTATATTGCACTGATATCTTTAGGTTAGCCATTTACTCCCTTTAGTCCCAGGCCTCTCTCCTGGAAGGTCGTCCCGTCTTTACACAGAACGGCGTCACAGCTTGTCCTCCAGCCCGGCCGGGGCGAGACGCGACAGCTTTACGGCGAGCCGGGACGGCTTGCGATCCTCGATTTCCGCACGTTCCTTTCGCGCGACCGCGGCGCGGACGACGTGAGCGCCGAGGTATCGGAACGGTTCCGGCGGGAAGCCTCTCAGCCCGGGCTTCTCCCGCCGGGAGAGGGAGCCAGGAGGGCGGGGACAAGCCCCGCCCCTACGAGAATCAGGGAGGGAGACCAGAGGGTAGGCACTCCATTCGTCGCGGCGGTTGAGGGCGAGGCTCGCCAGGACCTTCCCGCCGATGACGCTGGGGCCGACGCCGTTGCCGCTCCATCCGATGCCGTACACGATGTGCGGGCGGCCGCCGAGTCTTCCGAGAAGGGGCAAGCTGTTCGGGGTGCGATCGATCGGGCCGCACCAGTCGTGGGTGATGGGAACGTCGTTCAGGCCGGGATAGTAGCGGCGCAGGTCGGCGGCGACGGCCTGGGCGCGCCGGGCGTTGCGGTCGAAGCTCGAGCCGATGCGGCCGCCGAGGGCGATGCCCCAGCCTCCCTTGCCAAATGCCACGCGGCCGTCGCGCGTCACGTGGTAGTAGTCGACCATCATCTGGGAGTCCGTGATGCACTCCCCTCCGGTCCAGCCGAGGCGGGAGAGGCGCTCGGGTGCCGGGGCCGTCATCACCATGTCGCTCGTGATGGCGACGATGCTGCGGGAAAGCTCGCGGATGCTTGCGGCCCAAGCGTTTGACGCGATGACGAGCTTCTCCGCGGTCAGCGTCCCGCCGGGGGTTCGGATCACGACGGGTCGGCGGCGGCTGAAGGTTCGGACGCGTGTGTGTTCGAAGATCCGCACGCCGGACTCGAGAGCCACGCGGCGCAGACCGCGGGCGAGAACGGCGGGTTGGACGGTCGCGGCGCTCGTCTCGAAGACACCGGCGCGATGGATGGGGGAGCCCGAACGTCTCGCGACCTCCTCGGGGGCGAGCCGCCGGAACGCACCGACACCGAGCCTCTCGCAGAGCGCGACGACGCCCTCCCAGGCGCCCATCTGCGCCCGCGACGTCGCCGTCCACAGCCAGCCCGACTGGCGAAAGTGCGCGTCGATCCCGTCCGCCTCGCAGAACACGCGGATCTCTTCGATCGCGGCCTGCGAATCGCGCGTGACGCGCAGGGCGTCCGCCTCGCCGCACAGAGCCACGAGCGAGGAGAGCTTCGGCCACCAGGAGAGCACGAAGCCGCCGTTGCGGCCGGAAGCGCCGCCGCCGCAGATGTCCTGCTCGAGCACGACGACGTCGCAGGCCGGCTCGAGCCGCTTGATCGTGATCGCGGTCCACAGCCCGACGTAGCCGCCGCCGATGATCGCGACGTCGGCGCGGTCGTCGCCCGCGAGCGAAGGAGCGTCAGGCGCGTCGCCTGCGACTTGCTGGAGCCAGAAGGAGCGATGGGGCATGACGGGGGGAATCTACATGGCGGCGGAGGGGGCGGGGGCAAGCCCCGCTTCTACAACGGGGGAGGATGGGTTCATCCGCATGTTGTGTAGGGGCGGCCCTTGCGGCCGCCCGTTTCAGGAGGGCGGGGGCAAGCCCCGCCCCTACGACGAAAAGAGTGGGAGGGAGAGAAGGAGAATTTAGAGCCGCCGATAGACGTCGCCACGGTGGCCGATCGTCACGACCAGAACGAGCAGAACCTCATCGGAGACCTGATAGACGATTCGGTAATCTCCGACCCTCACGCGGTAAAGGTTATCGACGCCGCCGAGTTTTTCACAGCCGGAGAGGCGGGGACTGCTTGCAAGCGAGTCCAGGCGACTCCCGATGCGGGAGCGAATCTCGGCCGGCAACTTTCGGAACGCCCGTTCCGCGGAGGGCTTGAGGCGAACCTCGTAGGGCATGGAAAGGCCCGCCTACAGACCGAGCTCGGCCTTGACCTTCTTCCAGGAGGCGCTGCCCTTCTCTTTCAGAGCCTTTCTTGCCCTCTGAAGATCGATTCGGTCTTCGAGCGCGCGGATGAGCTCGAAGTCGTCCATGGGGACGATGACCGCGAGATCGCGTCCCCGTCTGGCCAGGATGATTCGTTCGCCGCCATAGACGACCCGGTTCAGCGTGTCCGCGAACTCCTGGCGGGCCTTGCTTGCGCGGAGTCGCGTCATGATGGCGAATTGTACAATAAGTACGAAAAGTACACAACGTACGACTGAGGCCTTTTTTCCGAAGGCGCCTCAGGCCGTCGCGGCGCTCACGCGCAGTTTCACGCGGGTCTTCTTCTGCAGGGCGCTGACGATGGTGAAGAAGTTGTCGGTGCTGGGATTGCCGTGCGGGGCGAGCATACGGTGGAGGCTCTTGCTGGGTTTGCGGATCTCGGCGGCGAGGCGCTCGAAGCCGATCGTGGCATTGACCAGATCGCGCAGAATTGCCTTGCCCTCGGTCGTGTCACCTGCGAGATAGGCGTTGATCGCCTCCGTGAAAAGCGCCTCACGGAAGCGGGGATCGCGCCGGGCGCGCGCCGCAATCGTTTCCTTGAAAGTCCGTGTGAGTGCCATCCAATCTCCAGTCGGTACATCGCCGCCCGCGACCTTTGCGGCTGCGTTCGCGCTCAGGTTGTCGAACCACGTCGCGTACGGCGATCGGCCACGCGGGTCGAGGTACTCGAGAACCTGGACGGCCGGCATGGCTATGGTAACACAGACGTTACTATTGAGCCGCCTTAGCCTTCACCGCTACTGGATTGTCATGAGCCCATCACCCTGCCGGCCGCGATGCCCGACCGGCGTACAATCTGAGCTGAAGTGCTTCGATGAAGAGGGAATTCAACGTCGTCGTCGAGCGGGATCGGGAGGGGTTCTACATCGCCTCGGTTCCGGAGCTCAAAGGGTGCCACACCCAAGCGAAGTCGCTCGACGAGCTGATGGAAAGGATTCGCGAGGCGGCGGAGCTTTGCCTCGAGGTCCAGGGCGAGGAGATCGAGGATCTCGAATTCATCGGGGTACAACGCCTCACACTCGTTTGAATGCCAAAGCTGCCGAGTCTCACCGGCAAGCAGCTGGTCGCGGCCCTCTCGTCTCTCGGCTTCGAGTCGATCAGGATCAGGGAGTCATGACTTCTTGCGGCATCCGGACGGTCGGGCGACCGTCGTTCCCGTACATGCAGGCGAGACGATCGGTCCCGGGCTCATTGCCAAGATCCTCCGCGACTGCGAAATCGGGCGAGAAGATCTCCTGAAGGTCCTCTAGGGTTCGTAGGGGCGGCCCTCACGGCCGCTCGACCTTCGCGACGCGCGCTGGCCCTTCGGCCGCGCTGGTACCATTGGTGATACCATCTATCGCACCATGACAAGACGCCGCCACATGGAGTCTGTGACCGCCTTGAAGACCGGAGCCGCGAAGCTACTTCGCACGGTCAACGAGACTCGACGCCCCGTCGTGATCACACAGAGCGGTGAGCCAAAGGGGGTACTCCTCGATTTCGAGAGCTATGAGGAACTCAGGGAGGCGACGCTGCTTTTGAAGCTGATCGCGCAGGGCGAAGCGGATGCCAGGGCGGGACGAGCTCTGTCGCAGGACGACGTCTTCGCGGCGGCTCGCGCTCGCCTGTCGTCGCGGTGAGCCGACGGCGTTATCGCGTCGAGTGGGCCCAGGTAGCCCAGAGAGACCTCTTCGGCATCGTTGACTACCTGGTCGCCCGGAGTCCGGACGCTGCGGTATCGACGCTCGATAGGCTGCAGCGCCGCGCAGAGTCGCTGAAGACGGTGCCTGGGCGAGGCCGGGCCGTACCGGAGCTGGAACGATTGCAGGTGCGGGAGTACAGAGAGCTGGTGGTTCCCCCCTACCGGTTGATCTACCGAATCTCGGAATCCGCCGTGTTGGTCTTAGGGGTGCTCGACAGCCGCCGAAATCTTGAGGACATTCTCCTGGATCGACTGATCGGCGGACGCTAGAAAGCCCCCTCACCCCTGCCGGCCGCTCCCCGGCCCAACTCCTCTCCCCCCGGCGGGGGGAGAGGCAAGGTGAGGGGGGCTCACTCCGGCCCCTATGGGGAGCGCGAGTAGTCCCCCTCACCCCTGCCGGCCGCTCGCTTCGCGAGACGCGACCTTTGGCCGCGGCCGGCGCTGAAGTGAAGCGAGGGGAGACCCCTCGCGCTCCCCCGCTCTCGCGGGGAAACGTGAGGGCGAGGGCCTCCTCCTCGGGTCTACTGCTTGTCGAACACCGCGCTGCTGGTGACCGCCATGCCCATCGAATCGGTCCCGCTCGTGCTGACGGTCCGGCTCTTACCGTCGGCCGAGACCACGATGCTGCCGGACACCGTCACCTTGCCGCCCTTCTTGACGGTCAGCGTCAGCGTGTGGTCGTTGACCATCTTGTAGGACCGCATGTCGGAAGTGGGATCGCCCGTGACCGGGTAGTCTTTGCCATCGAACTTGCCAGTCCACTCGTTGTGCGTCGCCTTGCCGTCCTTGTCCACGCCATCGACGGTCACCTTCACGCTGTCGCCCGCGGCCGCATAAACGACCATGTTGTTCTTCCCGCCTCCCGGGGCGAGCTTCGACTTGGCCTCGTTCAGCTTCCAAGTGCCCATCTGCACGTCCGACGCCAGACACAGAGCGAAACCCGCGAAAAACACCGCCAGAGACGCCAGGATCGTTCTCGTTCTCATGTCCCCTCCTCCTTGTTTCGAAGCCTTCCGACGCGTTGTAGCCGACATTGATACCGCTGCGCCAACCTCACTCTTTTCTCGTCAGGCGCCCCCGCGACGCTATATCCGAATCCGTGCCGTGGCAAGCGGAGGCGCACGTTGACGCGGCCTTCGCCTGCGGCCGGCGCTCGCTGGGGAGGCGTACGAACGGCTAAGGACGTCCTTTTCGATAGACCTCGCGGCGATGGCCTATTCGCAGGACCACGTAGCCCTCGTCGGCTCTAGCGTAGATCACCCGGTAGTCGCCGACGCGAAGGCGGAACAAGCCGGCGAAATCGCCCGTTAGAGGTTCGCCGGTGCGGCCTGTCGAGCCAAGCGTCTTTTCTATCTTGGTGAGAACACGAAGAGCGACTGCCGGGTCGAGTCGGTCGAGATCTCCCGCGACCGAAGCCTTGTACTCAATTCTTACGCCGGGCAATACGCTTCCTCAGGTCGGCGGACGAGACGATCGGATCGTCCTTGTCCCTCAACCGATCCAGCGCGACCTGGTAGTCGGCGTACTCCGCGAGATAGGACTCGAGCGCCTTCTCGATGAAGTAGGTCTTGGGACGGTCCGTTTCCTTGGCCAGCTTCTCCAGAGCCTTAGCCGTGCGGTCAGCAAGTCGGACGGAAACGGAGCTCGACATCAATGTGCCTCACTAGTAATACAAGACGTGCAAGTATAACAGGTCGGCGGGCGTTGCACTCGGCCGTGGCCTAATTCATTCGGGCGGGGGGCAAGCGAGGGCCTCTACACCGAGGGTAGGGTGAGAGAGAAGGCTCCCCCTCACCCCTGCCCTCTCCCGTGGGGAGAGGGGGATGAGCCTCTCACCTCTGCCGGCCGCGGCCGGCGTGCGTTCGTAGGGGCGGCCCTCGCGGCCGCCCATTCCAGGAGGGCGGGGACAAGCCCCGCCCCTACGACGCCGAGAGAGGGAGAAGACCTCGCGCACTCCCACTCCCGCTGGGAGAAGGGGGAAGAGAGCGCCTCACGTTCGGGTCAGTCCTCGTCCAGATACTCTTGGGGCACGTCGTCCACCGGAACTTCCCGGGTGCGGACTTCGCCCGGTTTGCCATCGGCCTCCTCGACGCCGCTGATCACGCCGGCCTCGAAGGCCTGGCCCTCCTCGAGTAGCTCCTCGACGCTCTCGGAGTCGGCGTCCTCGAGCCGCGACAGCCCTTCCATGTCTCCCGACTGGATGCCGGACTCGGCTTCCATCGCGTGGGCATCCGACAGAGACTCGAGGCTCAGTTCCTTTTCACCGCGGCGGAGCCTGGGGAACTTCGACGGCCACTCTCCCGCCGTCTCTTTCGGCTTCGCGGGTTTGACCTTGCGCGCTGTCTTCCGCGCGACGGAGCGAGGCTTCGCGGCCGCCCTTGGCTTCGTGGAGCGCTTCGGCTTCGTCGAGCGCTTCGGCTTGCGGTTCCTCAAACCTTCGCGCGAGTGCCGCGGGATCGGCTTCCGCCTCTTGTCGTTGGATTTCTTCGCGGCCGGCCGGCTGCGTTTCTTCATGGTCGTACCTCCGAGCGAGCGATCGTAACGCTTTCCGCGGCCTCAGTTCCGCTGGGGAGGCGGGTGTTCGGGTGGAGAGGATCCGATGTTCGGCGACGAACCTTGAAGAGTTTGCTCGCGAGCTAAAGGCGAGAGGAGGGTCCCACAAGCCGTTCGGGTGGAAGTCACTCTAACGGCTTGGAATCCTGAGGCCGCTGCGGCGAGTAAGCGCCGTCCCACGGCGTCGCAGGACTTGGGAACCGCCTGAGTCCGGGGCCCGGAATCCCGCGCTATTTCGCCGACTA
>JBGPCK010000139.1:0-7084 GCA_041481715.1 Thermoanaerobaculia bacterium
GACGAAGTCGGTCGAGATCTGCACCAGTTGCACGGAACGAACCAGGCATTGCCCGGCCAGGATCTCGACCGCCGCGGCGTTGACCTCGAAGGCCCGCGGATCCGACTCGCAGCCGTCCACCTTCGTGAAGGCCGCGCAGTTAATGACGACCTCCGGACGGGTGTCTCGAAAGGCCCGCTCGACCTGGCTCGCGCTGGTGATGTCGAGGTCGGACTTCGGCCGCGCGAAGACCTCGCACCCGGCTCCGGTCAGCGCAGGGACCAGATCCGTCCCCAGCATTCCCGAGGCGCCCGTCACGAGCACCCGGCGCTTCAACTGCGGCACCGGCCGCGGCGCGGCGAGGACCTCGGGGACGAGCTCGATCGAGGCGACGGTCGACATGGGCATCAATCGAGAATCGTGAATCGTGAGTGGAAGAAGAAGCCGTCCGGTCGAGTCACGATTTGCGATTCACGACTTCCGATCGGCGATCAGCCCGGCTCCTTCGCCGTGGTCGTCGAGGTGGCCAGGCGCTCCTCATATTGCGTGCGGTAGAACGCTCGGTAGGCCGCGTCCCGCTCCTTGATCGGCCGCCACCATTCGGGGTGATCCCGATACCAGCGGATCGTTTCGGAAAGCCCTTCCTCGAACGGCGTCGAGGGCGCAAAGCCCAGGCGCGCGAGCTTGCCGGCGTCCAGCGAGTAGCGGCGGTCGTGCCCGGGCCGGTCGTTCACGAAACGAATCAGGCTCTCCGGCCTGTCCAGCTCCGCGAGCACGCGCCGCGTGATCTCGACGTTCTCCCGCTCGTTGCCGCCGGCGACGTTGTACGTCTCCCCTTCCTGCCCGGCGTCGAGCAGGAAGTCGATCGCCTCGGCGTGGTCTCGCACGAAGAGCCAGTCCCGGACGTTGTGCCCGTCGCCGTAGAGAGGAAGCGCTTGCCCGTCGAGGGCGTTCGTCACGAAGAGGGGAATCAGTTTCTCCGGGTACTGATACGGCCCGTAGTTATTGGAGGCGCGCGTGATAACCACCGGCACCCGATAGGAGGCCCAGTAGGAGAAGGCGAGGCGGTCGCCGCCCGCCTTGGAGGCCGCGTAGGGGTTGCGCGGGTTCAACGCCGACTCCTCCGTGAAAGAGCCCTCGGCGATCGAGCCATAGACCTCGTCGGTCGAGATCTGGATGAACTTCCGGACGCCGCGGCGCCGCGCCTCCTCGAGCAGGACGAAGACCCCGCGCACGTCGGTCTCGATGAAGGAAGGGTCTCCCAATAACGACCGGTCGACGTGCGTCTCCGCAGCGAAATTGACGACGTGCGTGCACCCCGCCATTGCTCCGTGCACCGCCTCCGGGTCGACGATGTCCCCTTTCACGAACCGGTAGTTGGGTCGGCCCACGATGTCGACCAGGTTCGCCGGGTTGGCCGCGTACGTCAGCTTGTCCAGGTTGACGATGGAGGCGGTCTCGCCGCGCGTGGCGAGAATCCGGCGGATGAAGCTCGAGCCGATGAAGCCGCATCCGCCGGTGACGAGAACCCTCACAGAATGCCGATCTCGGAGTTGTCGCCGATCAGGAACCGGTGGACGCGCGGCCGCTCCGCTCCCGGGTGGATGCGAACGTTGGTGCCGATCAGGGAGTCCGCGATGCGCCCCGGAATCCGCTCGAGGCGCGAGCCCTGCAGCACGATCGAGTTCTCGATCTCGCACCGCTCGACGTAACACCCCGCGCCGATCGAGGTGTATGGTCCCACGAAGGCATCGCGGATCTCGGCGCCCGCGCCGATGATGGCCGGGCCGCGCACCGTCGCCGCCGAGAGCCTCGCCCCCGGCTCAATGACGACCTTCCCTTCCACGCGGCTGCCCGCATCCGCGTTCTCGAGGCCCCGAGACGTGAACGTGTCGAGAATGATGCGGTTGGCCTCCAGCATGTCCTCGATCTTGCCCGTGTCCTTCCACCATCCGGTCACCAGATGCGGATGGACGGTGCGTCCGTGGTCGATCAGCCACTGGATCGCGTCGGTGATCTCGAGCTCCTGGCGGGCGGAGGGCTGGATGGCCTTGACCGCGTCGAAGATGGTGTCGTCGAACATGTAGACGCCCACCAGCGCGAGGTTCGACTTGGGATGCTTGGGCTTCTCCGTCAGGCGCACCACGCGTCCGTCCTCGAGCTCCGCGACGCCGAACTGCTCCGGGTTGGGCACTTTCGCCAGGAGGATCTGGGAGTTGCAGCCGCGTTTTTGGAAGGCCAGCACGAGCGCGGTGATGCCGTCGGCGATCAGGTTGTCGCCGAGGTACATGACGAACGGCTCCCCCTTCAGATACTTCTCGGAGATCAGCACGGCGTGCGCGAGGCCTCGGGGTTCTTCCTGCGGGATGTAGGTGATCCGCGCGCCGAAGCGCGACCCGTCGCCCAGCGCTTCTTCGATCTCCGCGCGGGTCTCGCCGACGACGACTCCAAGCTCCTTGATTCCCGTCGCCACGATCGCCTCGATTCCATAGAAGAGCACCGGTTTGTTGGCCACCGGCACGAGCTGCTTGGCGCGGGTGTAGGTCAGGGGGCGCAGCCGCGTCCCCTTACCGCCGGAGAGGATAAGGCCCTTCATTTGTTGGAGATCATAGCGGAGTCTAAAGTCATCGAGCGCACTGCCGACTGTCTCGCCGGGCGCGTGAGAGGTCCCGGCACCGTAGAATGGTGGCGACAGCCGGCGGACCCGATGGCCGAGGGCCCGCCGTGGGGGCCCGGTCCGGATTCTCGCACGGTGACCCCGCTGTCGGCTCGAGGAGGAGTCAATGCGTTCCGCGAAAGCGCTTCGCGTGCTTGTCGCCGCCGTATTTCTGCCGGTGCTGGGTTCGACGGCGCCCGCGGCGGGCCAGGAGAAGCCCGCAAAGGAGAAACAGGCCTTGCCGGTCAAGGGGGCCGCCCAGGTCTTCGACAGGGGCGGCGACTTCGATGCGATGAGGAAACGCAGGCTGATCCGGGTCCTGGTCGTGTACAACAAGACGAACTACTTTATCGACAAGGGCGCGCCGCGGGGCATCACGTACGACGCGCTCAAGATGTTCGAGGACGAGATCAACAAGAAGTACAAGACCGGGAATCTGAAGATCCAAGTCGTATTCGTTCCCGTCGGCCGTCCCGACCTCGCGTCGGCGCTGCTCGGGGGGCGTGGAGACATCGCGGCGGCCACACTGACGGTGACTCCCGAGCGCCTGGAAAAAGTGGACTTCTCGAATCCGACCTCGAAGAACGTCTCCGAGATCGTCGTCTCGGGTCCGGCTTCTGAGGCGATCGCGGCCGTGGACGACCTTTCGGGCAGGGAAGTCTTCGTTCGGAAGGGATCGATCTACCACGAGAGCCTCGAGAAGTTGAACGCCGATCTGGCGAAGCGCGGCAAGAAGACGGTGAAGCTGCGATTCGCCCCGGAGAACCTCGAGGACGAGGATCTGCTCGAGATGACGAACGCCGGTCTCGTCCAGTACGTCGTTGTGGACGATCTCCTGGCGCGCTTCTGGGCCAGCGTGCTACCCGGTCTGAAGCTCCACCCGGATGTCGTGCTTCGCTCGGGCGCGCAGATCGCCTGGGCGATCCGCAAGAACAGCCCGTTGCTCAAGGCTGAGCTCGACGAGTTCCTGGCCAGGCACCCCGAGGGGTCAGCGACCCGAAACATGCTGTTCCAGAAGTACCTGAAGAGCACGAAGTTCGTGAAGAACTCGGCGTCCCAGGAGGAGATGAAGAAGTTCCAGCAGATGGTCCAGTTCTTCAAGACCTACTCGGACAAGTACGACATGGACTACCTCCTGATGGCAGCGCAGGGCTTCCAGGAATCGCAGCTGAACCAGAACGCGAAGAGCCAGGTCGGCGCGGTCGGCGTGATGCAAGTGATGCCCACCACCGGCCAGGACCTGAAGGTCGGCGACATTTCGCAGCTCGAACCGAACATTCACGCCGGGGTGAAGTACATGAGGTTCATGATCGATCAGTACTTCGAAAAGGAGCCGATGGACCGGGTGAACAAGGGCCTTTTCGCGTTTGCCGCCTACAACGCCGGCCCGGGCCGGATCCAGGGCCTGCGCAAGGAGGCGGCGAGAAGGGGTCTCGACCCGAACAAGTGGTTCAACAACGTCGAGATCGTGGCCTCCGAAAAGATCGGCCGGGAGACCGTGACCTACGTGGCGAACATCTACAAGTACTACATCGCCTACAAGCTCATTACGGAGACCTCGGAGGAACGGCGCAAGGAGCGCGAAGAGGTGAAGGGCTCGAAATAGCCCGCCGCCGACCGCGGGGTCAACCGTGTACTTCCTGTATTATTAGGCTTGAAGCGCTTCGGTCACGCGAGCGACGCGCCTTCGGAGGTTCGCGTCGGTCTTCAGTTTCTCCTCGAGCCTGAGCACCCCTCTAACGAAGGTCGATTCCTCTCTCCCGAAGTACTTCGCTGTCCGTGAAACGGGAATGCCGCCGATCGCGCGGCCGAGGTATGCCGCGATCAGTCGCGCCCGCGAATCGGCCCGCTGACGCCCCGCGCTCATCAGATCGCGCGGTTTCATGCCGAGGCTGACGGCGACGGCCGATGCGACCCACGCTTCCGTCAAGCCCCGAACGCGGGACTTGCTCCTTCCCGCCTCTCGGAGAACGCGTTCCGCGAATGCCTCGTCGCCCTTGATCGCCTGTGCATGGCTCTGCAGGTCCTCATAGGACTCGGCTACTTCTTCCCCCATGAGCCTGCGGTATCTCGCAGTCGCGATCCTTCGCGTCGGCCCCAGGAGCGGAAGCACGCGATCCACGTCCAACCACCCGGGAGCGCGGCCCCGCCGGTAATACCGATCACTCGACCACGCGTAATCCTGGGCACGTCGAGCCATACCCGCCTCCACGGGGTTGCGGTGGATGTAAGCGACGAGCGCGAGCAAGTATCTGTCCTTCTCGACCAAGAACGACTTGTACCGCCCCTGGAACAGATGGCCGACGCGACCGTGCCGCCGGTTGAACCACTGCGTGTAGGCCGACTGAAGCGCCAGCATCACCTGCGAGAGATTGACCGGGCCCCGCTCGACCGCGAGATGAAGGTGGTTTCCCATCAGGCAGAACGCAAGCAGCCGCACTCCAAAACGCTCCCGGCACCGAACGAGCCGATCGATATAGGCTTGTCGGTCCACGTCGTCTCGAAACACGGACTTCCGCTCATTCCCTCTCGCGATCACGTGATAGATCGCCCCTTCCGCCTCCAACCGCAGCGGCCGCACCATGCCTCAACAATACAGGAAGTACACGGTTGACCCTAATTGCATAATTGCAGGTTACTGGCTAGAAGAGGCTCGGCCGCAGGGCGCCGTTCAAGTCGAGCAGCGTCCCGATGTCCTTCAAGTTGACGACGAAGCGCACGTCGTTGCGGCGATTCCCCGGCAGACGCAGCTGGCGAAACTCCAGGAAGACCGTGTAGCAGGAGCCCCGGTAGGTCAGGAGCGACCGGTCCTCTTGCACCAACCCCTGCTGGACGTCGTAGTTGATCTCCGTGTCGATACGGAAGGGCTTCGCGATGTCGAGGCCGGCCGCAAACCGCAACTGGTCGGCGTTGGGCGAAACCGAGCCCGGCGGAAGGGGTGTGGCCAGGACCGGACGGCTGGAGAACCAGGTCGCGTTGAAGAAGCTCGATTTCCAGACCAAGGACGTCGTGACGGTGGTCGAGGTGACCTGATCCGACTTCGTGTCATAGGAGAGCCGCCCATCGAAGGAAACGAGGGGGTCGGGCGTGAAGCGCAGCGTCGCTTCGACCGGACCGGCATTGCGGAAGGGCGTCACCCCCGAGGCTAGGGTCCCGAGGCTCGTCTGAGCGGGCTCGAAGGCGTAAGTCTGTGCGATCTCGAGCGAGGCGATCTCCGCAGCGGCGCCCGCCTTCGGGTCGCCCGATTTGGCGAGCAGCCGGTTGACGAGCGCGTAGCGGACCTGGTTCTGTCCGAGGGCCGTGTCGATGTCGTCGTAGACGGGGATGCGCAACGGATCGTCGACGTTCGAGACGAACGTGTAGTCGATCCGCGGCTCGATGATGTGCTTGAATTTTCCGAATGGGCCGATGTCCGCCTCGTAGATGCGCGTGAAGGACGGGCCGACCAGCGAGAGCCCGGCCTCTGCGTAGGAGCGGGTCGTCGAAGAGCCCAGGAAGCGCGTCTGGGTGGCATCGGTCGAGTCCGTGTAGCCGGTCAAGCGCCCGCCCAGGCTGGCCGTCGCCGAGAGCCAGGACAGCCCCTTCCAGGGGAGGGAGAAGACCGGATGCAGATCCGCGCGGCCATAACCGCCGTGCAGAAGGTTGTCGCCGCGGTTCACGAACAGGTTCGAGAGGGACGACTGCACCGAAAGGTAGACGGGACTGTTGCCGATCTCCGAGGTCCTCCGGAAGTACTCGAGGGTCGGCATGCGCTCCTGCACGACGGTCGCTCCGAGAAAGGTCTCGCTCTTCTCGAACCGCAGGTTGAAGGAATCGACACCCGCGTTCTTCGTCAGAAACGCGCGGGAAAGAATCTCGCGCGCCGAAGTCAGCGCAAACGACCGCTCGAAGTCCTGAAGGTACTCCGGGTCGGAGTAGGCGCGGATTGCCACGACCCCGCGCATCCCCCAGGGAAGATCGTCGGAGGCGTGGTCGAGGCGGACCTTCCAGCGGTTGCGCGTTTGCAGGGTGAGAACGCCCGGATCTCCGTTGGGCTGAGTGCACGGCGAGCCGCCGATCCCCTCCGAGAGGGGCACGCAGGTCGTCGCCTCCGTGTCGTGGACGAAGTAGCCCTGGAAGATGCCGGCCGACTCCGACGAGGGGGTCCATCGAGCCTCCTCGCCCACTCCGACCGTCCCCTTGGAGAAGAGATCGACCTGCGTCGTGAGATCCGTCGATTGCCCGGTGACCCAGTAGTGCGTCAACCCGAGGTAGGCGCCGCGCCGCTCGGTGTAGCCGATTCCCGGCACCAGCATCCCCGACACGCGGCCCTCCTTCGTCGGCCAGATGAGGTAGGGCGAATAGAAGAGGGGAAGCTCGCGCGCGCGCAAGGAGACGTTGTGCATCCGGGCGTAGTCGTCCATTGTGACGGTCGCCTCGGACATCCGGAAGGACCAGTCCGGCTTGGGA
>JBGPCK010000140.1:0-7053 GCA_041481715.1 Thermoanaerobaculia bacterium
GCTGTGCTCGTGGACCTCGACATCCTCGAGCGCAACATCGCGCGCATGGCCGAGCGCGCCCGGGCAGCCCGCGTCAAGCTCCGCCCGCACGCCAAGACGCACAAGGTCGTCGAGATCGGCCGGATGCAGATCGCAGTGGGCGCGGCCGGGCTCTCGCTCGCCAAGGTCGGAGAGGCCGAAGTCTTCGCGGAGGCCGGCTTCAAGGACATCTTCATCGCCTACCCGACGGTTGGCGGCGATCGGGCGCGGCGCCTCCTCGCGCTGTCCGACCGGATGCTTCTTGCCGTCGGTGCGGACAGTGTCGAGGGCGCGCAGACGCTTTCCGGCGTCTTTCGGGCCGCGCGGCGCACGCTCGATGTGCTGCTCAAGATCGACTGCGGGTTCCATCGCGTCGGCGTGCAGCCGGGTCAGGGCCTCGCGATGGCACGCGCGATCGGCGAGCTGCCGGGGCTTCGGCTACGCGGGATCTTCACGCATGCCGGCCAGGCGTACCACGCGGGAACGCCGGCCGCGGTGGCAGAGGTCGGGCGGCTCGAGGGCCAGACCGTCGCGGCGCTCGCGCAAGAGATGCGCGCCGCAGGTCTCCCGGTGGAGGAAGTCTCCGTCGGATCGACCCCGACGGCGGCGCATGCGATGCGCGTTTCCGGCATCACCGAGTGCCGGCCGGGGAACTACGTGTACCACGACGCCTCGCAGGTCGCGCTCGGAACCTGCATCCAAGGAGACTGCGCCATGACGGTGGCCGCCACCGTCGTGAGCGTTCCCGCCGCGGACCGCGCCGTCGTCGACGCCGGCTCGAAGACCCTCTCGTCCGACACGCTGCGTCCCCAGGCGGGCGGCTACGGCCTCGTCCTCGCGACGTCGAGCCGGCTGGAGAGGCTCTCGGAGGAGCACGGCGTGGTGAAGGTCGAGCCCGGCGACCGGTTTCGCGTCGGCCAGCGTGTCGTGATCCTTCCGAATCACGCCTGCGTCGTTTCGAACCTCCACGACCGCGTTTACGGCGTGCGCGCCGGCGCCGTCGAAACGGAGCTGCGCGTGGCGGCGCGCGGAAGGGTGGACTGACGGGACGGGGCGAGACCGTCCTCTCATCCCGAGCGGAGCGAAGATCCGCAACTCCATGTTCGAAACGGTCAAGCTCCCGCTCTGGCTGGCGGTTCTGGTGGGCCTTCTGGCCCTCTGGGCGGTGCTCGACCGGCTCCTGATTCCCTCGGCCCGCTGGGTCCTGCGCCGCCGGGTGAACCGCCTGCTCGAGCAGATCAACACCACTCTCAAGATTCAGATCCCGGCCTTCAAGATCACCAAGCGTGAGGTCCTGATCGACCGGTTGCTCTTCGACCGGGACGTGCAGGAGGCCGCCGCAGCTTACGCGCGAGAGGCCGGCGTCGTGCGTGAGGACGTCATGACCACGGTCCGCCGGTATGCGCACGAGATCGTTCCGAGCTTCAACGCCTACGTCTACTTCCGCATCGGCTACGCCAGCGCGCGCGCCGTGGCGCGCTCCCTCTATCGGGTGCGCCTCGGCTACTCCGACGAACAGGGACTCTCGCGCATCGGCGGCAACACTACGGTGGTCTTCCTCATCAACCACCGCAGCAACATGGACTACATCCTCGTGGCGTATCTTGCCGCGGAGAAGGCGGCCCTCTCCTACGCGGTCGGCGAATGGGCCCGAGTCTGGCCGCTCCAGACGCTCATTCGCTCGATGGGTGCGTATTTCGTGCGCCGCAACTCGCGCGATGCGCTTTACCGGAAGGTCCTCGAGCGCTACGTCGCGATGGCAACGGCCGCCGGCGTGACACAGGCGGTCTTTCCGGAGGGAGGCCTCTCGCGCGACGGGAAGCTGCGGCCGCCGCGGCTCGGGATTCTCGACTACATGCTCCGCTCCTTCGACCCGGAGGGCGAGCGGGACATCGCCTTCATCCCCGTCGGCATCAACTACGACCGCGTCTTCGAGGACCGAAGCTTCCTGATCGAGCTCGATCCCGACGCGCCCCGGCCGGGAACGCTCGCCGCCTTCGTGACGGCGGCGCGATTCGTCGGCCGCAACCTTCTGCTCCTGGCGCGCAACCGGTGGCACCGCTTCGGCTATGCCTGTGTCAACTTTGGGTCACCCGTCTCGCTCCGACAGTATTCCGGGAGCCGGGGCATCGACTTCGGCAAGCTCTCTCGGGAGGAGCGCTTCGCGAGGGTCGATGCCTTCGCCCGCGAGCTGATGGGAGAGATCGCGGGGGTCATTCCCGTCGTGCCCGTCTCGCTCGCGGCGACCGTCTTCGTGCGCGAGCCGAATCGGGCCTGGAGCGAGCTGGAATTGAAAGCGGAGATCCTGCGCCTGATGAAAGAGCTCGACGCGCGCGGGGCCCACCTCTACATTCCCCGCGGCGACCAGGACTACGCGATCGACGTCGGACTGCGGATGCTGACCCTGAGGCATCTGGTCAACGAGGCCGCCGGAATCTTCGCGCCGCGAAAAGAGGAGCTGCCGCTTCTGACCTACTACGCGAACTCGATCGCGCACCTGATCCCCTCATGAGACCAACCTCAGCGAATCCGGACACGGGACGCGACGTCTTTGTCACGGGTGGGACCGGCTACATCGGATCTCGCCTGTTGCCGCTCTTGCGGTCACGGGGTCATCGCGTCGCCGCGCTGGTCCGGCCCGGTTCGGAGAGCAAGCTCCCCGCGGGATGCGAGGGCGTCCCGGGCGACGCGCTCCGGCTCGAATCCTTCGCGGCGCGCGTCGCGCCCGCGGACACCTTCGTGCAGCTCGTCGGCGTTGCGCACCCTTCCCCCTCGAAGGCGACGCAATTCCGGCAGATCGACCTCGCCTCGGCGAAGGCTTCGGCCGAGGCCGCGGCCCGGGCCGGTGTCGCGCACTTCGTCTACGTGAGCGTCGCTCGGCCGGCGCCCGTCCTGAAGGCTTACCAGCAAGCGCGCGCCGAGGCCGAGGCCTTCATCCGGGAGAAGGGCTTGAACGCCACCTTCCTTCGCCCCTGGTACGTCCTAGGGCCCGGTCACCGTTGGCCCTACCTTCTGTTGCCGGTCTATCGGATCGCCGAGAGGCTCTCGTCGACTCGCGAGTCCGCCCGGCGCCTTGGCCTCGTGACGATTCGGCAGATGCTCACCGCTCTCGTCTTCGCCGTCGAGAACCCCGCGCGGGGAATCCGGATCCTCGAGGTGCCCGCTCTTCGCGCGGCAAGGATCTCGCCCCCTCCGCGCGCGAACCGCGAAGGGTCGCCCTCTCAAGCCACCCGGGACACGTCCTGATTCCGCAGTCTCGCGGCGACGCGCTCCAGAGCCGGCTTCGCCGAGAGGTACACGAGAAGCCCCGCGGGCACCGAAGCGATCACCCAGACGACCGCGCCATGCCAGGTCACGGTCCATAGCGACCCGATCGTCCCGACGAGGTCGGCCTTGCCCATCGCCAGGATCTTCGCCGGCGAGAGCGGCGTGTGCGGCGTTCCGAAGAGCCACTCCCCCGCGCGCAGGAATGGCACGAGCAGGGCGAGCTGCAGCGGATAGGCGAGGACGTTGACCGTCTGGATCAGGGGCTGATTGAGGCGGAGCACGATCGCCGCGAGAGCGCAGAGGAGAGTCGTTGTCCCCAACATCGGCGGGACGGAAAGGCACAGGCCCACGCCAAGCGTCAGCGCCATCTCGTGCGGTGTCAAGCCCTGGCGAATCTGGTCGGTAACGAACTGACCGAAGCGGCGGAAGAGCTTCACGGCTTCCGGGTGCCGTTTGACCCGGAAGACGGGAGACCGAGGAAGGACGGCGCTCGCCGGTGACTCGCCCCGTCGGCCGCCTGCCGTTTTCCCTGGTCGAACTCCGGCTCCCCCCAGAGGCGCTGCGAGCTCGGGTGCCTGACGAAGAGCATCTGCGCGTCGCCGATGTACCGCTCGGCGAAGGCGGCGGCGCACGAGGCGAGGTAGAAGTCCCAGAGGCGCACGAATCGCTCATCGAAGCCGAGCGCTCGCACGCGGTCGACGTTTGTAAAGAACCGCTCGCGCCACGCGAGCAGCGTGTGCACGTAGTGCGCTCCGATGTCCTCGAGGTGCCGGAGGGTCAGGCGCGAGACGCGTGCGATCGAGCGCAGCACTTCCGAGACGCAGGCGAGCTCCGCGCCCGGGAAGACGTGGAGCTGGATCCAGTCGGGCTGCCTGCGGTAGACCGGGAACCGCTGCTCGTTCATCGTGATCGTCTGGAGCAGCATTGCCCCATTGGCCGCAAGCAGCCGCTCCGCCGCGCCGAAGAACTCGTCGTAATGCTCGAGTCCGACCGCCTCGAACATCTCGATCGAGACAATCCGATCGAACGTCCCCGAGAGCCTCCGGTAGTCTTCATAGAGGAGTGTGACGCGGTCCGACAGCCCCTCGCGCGCAATCCGCTCGCGAGCGAAGTCGTGCTGTGCGCGGCTGATCGTCGTCGTCGTGACGCGGCAGCCGTAGTGGGACGCCGCCCAGATCGCGAATCCTCCCCAGCCGGTCCCGATCTCGAGCACGTGATGGGACGGCCCGAGTCCGAGCTTGCCGGCGACGCGCGCGAACTTCGCCTCCTGCGCTTCCTCGAGACCGGCCTCGGGCCGCTCGAAATAGCCGCAGGAGTACGCCATGTGCCGGTCCAGAAAGAGAGCGTAGAAGTCGTTGCCGAGATCGTAGTGGGACGCGATGTTTCGCCGGCTGCCTTCCAGGGTGTTGCGCCGCAATCGATGCCGGGCTTTCTGAGCCCACCGGGCGAGAGTGGCGAGGGTTCCGGCGCCGGTGTCGAAGGCGTCCCGGTTGCGGACCGCCACGCGCGCCACGGCGAAGAGGTCAGGCGTGGTCCAGAGACCGTCGGTGTAGGTCTCGCCGAAGGCGGCGTCTCCGCCGAAGACGCCACGCGCGAAGACGCGATCGTCGCGGATGTCGATCTCCGCGGCAAGCGCCGCGCGGGGGTCGCCGAAGACGTGCGCGCCGCCGGGGTATCGCACTTCCAGACGGGCGTTGCGCACTCCCTCGAGCGCGCGGAACAGCACGCCCCGCGCGACCCCCCGCCTCACGGCACGCCTTCCTGGAGTTTGGGGGGCCGAAGGAGCACCGGGGGCAGGGGGCCGCCGGAGGCCCCGATCTTCCCGGAGATCTCTTCCGCCCTTCACGTTCGCTCAGGGTCGGGCGCGAAGACCGAGAGCAGGAAGCTCACGATCGAGACGACAAACGCTCCCAGGAACGCCGCCCAGAAGCCGGAGACGTGGAAGCCCAGTCCCAGCCTGCCCGAGAGCGCGCTCGTCAACCACAGCACGAACGCGTTGATCACGAGCGTGAAGAGGCCCAGGGTCAGGATCAGCATGGGACAGGAGAGCAAGAGCAGTAGCGGCCGCACGAGCGCGTTCAAAAGCCCCAGCACGAGCGCGACCAGCAGCAGCTTGACCCACTCGCCCTCGTACCTCACGCCGGGAACGAACTCGATAGCGACCCATAGGGCGAGCGCGCTGATCAGCAGACGGACGATGAAGCGCATTGGCTCTGCCCTATCGAGGCCAGAGCCAGCCGAACACGCCGGCGGTCAAGAGGCCGTACACGATGCCGTCGAAGACCTCCTTCCAGGTCATCGACCAGGACTGCCCCCACCAGATGCTCTTTGGAATGAGCGCGGCGGCGTAGGCGAGGATCGCCGCCGTGCCGACGACACGAAAGACCGGAAGATACGCCGTTCCGGGCCCAAGCACGTGACCGGCCAGGTATGCGACGAAGAACGAGACGCCCAATAGATAGACGAACCAGAGTCCGAGGTTCCTGCCCATCGGCGTGTCGTACCGGTCCCAGAAGATCATGAAGCCGACGGGTCCCTCGGCCATCTTCTTCTTCATCTCGGGGCTCTGCATTTCCTTGGCGCCGGCGTATGGGAATCGGTACTGGCCGCGCGGAATGCGCGCCTTTCGAAATGCGTCGAGGATCGCATCTTCTCCCGGCAGCCCCTTCCAGTCGGAATCGTGGTGACGGACGACCATCCAGAAGACGGAACTGGCGACGAAGACGAGTATGGCGGAGACGAGGATCGGAATCCAAAGAGCTCCGAGCGCGACCATTGCGGACCTCCTTATCGATGCCGGGAATCCCGTCGGCGGGATTATCTCCCTGCCCGGGCTCGACGGGAATGGAGGGTCTAGGCCGGAGCGGGCGCGGCCGTCTCAGCGGCGGCCACGAGCCGCTCCAACACCTCCGCCAGTTGAACGCGGCCCTTCTCGATCTCAGCGTGGATCTCCTCGACGCGCTTCTCGGTTGCCGCTCCCGCCCGCGCTCTTAGCTCCAGGGCCTCGGCATGCAGATGCTCCAGCCGTTCGACAGCGTGAACGCGCGCCGCCTCGAGCTCTTCGACGGCATGGCGCGCCGTGGCCCACGCGGCGTCGCGCCGCTCGACCCAGCTCTCCGTCAAACGTCGGATGCGGTCATTCCAGGGCTCGCCGGCCGGAGCCGGCGGCGCCCGGCGCGCCGCGTCCTTGCGGCGTAGGCGCTCGGGAGCCCGGTGCAAATCGCGGACAATGCCGATCTTCTCCAGGAGCCACAGGGCGTAGTAGCTCGCATCCACCTGCCACCAACGAAAGCCCTGCGCCGCCGAGCCCGGAAAGTAGTGATGGTTGTTGTGCCACCCCTCCCCGGTCGTGAGCAGCGCGAAAAGGAAGCTGTTTCGGCTCCAGTCGGTCGTCGGAAAATCGCGGCGGCCGAAGAGGTGCATGACGCTGTTGATCGAGAAGGTGCCGTGCCAGAGAAGAACGGTCGACAGGAAGTAGCCGTAGAAGAGCCCCGCCCAGCCGAAGACGAGGTAGCAGCCGGCGGCATAGAGCAGCGTCGGCAGGAACTGGTGGCGATCGAGCCACACGAGCTCCGGGTACTTTGCGAGGTCCGGCACCCGCGCGAGGTCCGTCTCTTGATAGTCGGGCACCAGGATCCAGCCGATATGGCTCCACCAGAACCCGCGCTGGATGGGACTGTGGATATCCTCCGGCAGATCCGAGTAGCGGTGGTGGTGGCGGTGGTTCGACGCCCACCAGAGCACCCCCTTCTGCGCGGACGTCTGCCC
>JBGPCK010000141.1:0-7051 GCA_041481715.1 Thermoanaerobaculia bacterium
GACGGGGGACAGAATCGGCAGGTTTTCGCGCTGGCCCGTGCGAAAGTCGTCCTCGCCGTGGCCGGGAGCGGTGTGGACGAGACCGGTGCCGGTGTCCATCGTGACGTAGTTCGCAGCCACGACCCGGAAAGAACGCGCCTCCTCTTCGGCCGTGAGCTCGCCGCGCTTTTCCCGGGAAAGCGGATGTTCGTAGAGGAGGCCAACGAGGTCGGCTCCCCTGATGCCACCGAGCAGGATCTCGTACCGCCCCGGCTTATCGTTGGCGATCTGGGAGGCGATGACGTAGAGCTTCCCCTCGCGCCTGATGACGGCGTAGTTCGCCTCCGGATCGACGGCGATGGCGATATTGGAGGGAATCGTCCACGGCGTCGTCGTCCAGATCAGGAGATGGACAGGGAGGTCCGGGGACGGCAGCGGCCCCGAGAAGAACCTATCGAGAAACGCGCGCGAATCCCGCAAGGGGAACGCGACCTCAATCGCCGGATCCTCCCGCTCCTCGTACTCGAGCTCCGCCTCGGCGAGCGCCGTCTGGTCGGTGAAGCACCAGCGGACCGACTTGAGAGCCCGGAAGACGAGCCCCTTCTCGTAGAACTCCCCGAACGCTCGGGCGATCTCGGCCTCGTAGTTGAAGGCCATGGTCGTATAGGGGTGTTCCCATTGTCCGCCGATGCCAAGTCTGCGGAACTGCTCGCGCTGGACATCGATGAAGCCTTGCGCATACTCCCGGCAGGCCTTTCGGATCGCGACGGCGTCCATCTCGCGCTTCTTCGAGCCGAGCTTCTTGTCCACCTTCTGCTCGATCGGCAGGCCGTGGCAGTCCCAGCCCGGGACGTAGGGAGCGTTGAAGCCGGCGAGCGACCGGCTGCGCACGACGAGGTCCTTCAGGATCTTGTTCAAGGCAGTCCCGAGGTGAATTGGGCCGTTCGCGTACGGCGGACCGTCGTGCAGCAGGAAGCGCGGACGGTTCGCCGAGGCGGCGCGGAGCTTTTCCTCGAGGCCCATCGCTTTCCAGGCCTCGAGCTGCTGCGGTTCCCGGCGCGGTAGATCCGCCTTCATCGGGAACTCGGTGCGAGGCAGGTTCAGCGTGGACTTGTAGTCGGTCGCGTCGGCCATAAAGTTTGAAGCGACGGAGTTTACCCGAAGAGCGCTCCGGGCGCGGGCCCGTCCTCCGTCACCAGAGCGACGGCCGCGGCCGCGGTCTTTGCCGTGTGCGTGATCGATACCTCGGCGGACACGACACGCAGCCGCTTTGCCCGCTCGAGCGCCCTTCCGTGGAAGACGAGTCGGGGCTTTCCGCTGGGCTCCCGCTCGACGGAGACCTCCTTGAACGAGAGTCCGCGCCATCCGGTCCCGAGGGCCTTCATCGCGGCCTCCTTGGCGGCGAAGCGTCCGGCGACGTGCTCGGCGAAGGCGCGTGGGTGCCTTCTGCCGCGATGGATTTCGCCCGGCAGAAAGACGCGCGCGAGAAATCGCTCCCCGAAGCGCGCGAGCACACCCGCCACGCGCTCCACTTCGGCCAGGTCGATCCCGATCAGAACGCCCACGATCCGGCTCTGTCTATCTCGCGAACCGCAATCCGCCGGGCGAAGATGGCGCGCTTCCGATCGCGCGTCGTCATCGGCCGGAGATCCGCTCGGCCGTGGCGCGGGGATCCGCGGCCTCCTGAAAGAGTCGCACACCCGCGACTCCGGAGATCCGGTCCCGGTACGGCTCCAGCCGTTGGAGCGTTTCCTCGTCGATGCCGCCGATCGCGAGAACCTCCGTCCGGTGCTCGGAGGTGAGCGGAAGGCTCCCGAGGGCCTCGGGGGAGAGGGGAGGGCCGAAGGCCCGCTTGGACGGCGTGTCGAAGATTGGCCCAATCAAGACCAGGTCGGCGCCTTCGCCGATCGCGGCGCGCGCCTCCAACGGCGAGTGCGTCGAGACGCCGATGCGGAAGCCGCGCGGCGTGTTGGCGCGCACGCGGGAGACAGGCAAGCCGTCGGCGGGCAGATGCACGCCATCGGCGCCGGCCGCGATTGCGAGATCGAAGCGGCGGTTGACGTAGAGGGTAACGGTGGGCCCGAGCCAATCCCGGCAGCACCGCGCCCAGGAGAGCGTCTCGCGGTCGGGTGTCTCCTTTTCGCGCAGTTGCACCGAGAGCGCCGGCACGGCGGCGAGCGCCGCGAGCACGGCGCGCAGGCGCTCGTCGCCCACCGCCGCGCGATCGGTGACGTAGAGCGCCTTCACGGCCCCTCGAGCGGAGCCGAGAGCTCCCGCGAAAGGACGCGCAGGTCCGCGAGCCCGGCCGCGAGGTGGATCAAGCCGAGGCCCGAGACGAAACCGCGAAAAAACCCCGACGGAGGCAGCGCTCCGGCGCGGCTGGCCGCCCACGGGCGCAGCAGCAGGTACACGCCGACGGCCGTGCAGTAGAACACGAAGAGCATGTTCGGCAGGAGTGCCGCCAGGCGCCGGGTCATTGCCGGCATTCTAAGGCGCTTGCGGCCGCCCGCCCGAGGGAGCGTCTATGATCTGCGCGAGGCAGCGAAATGTCGATTGCTCCGGGAGACAGCGAACAGTTCGATCTCGTCGTCATCGGCTCCGGGCCGGGCGGCGAAAAGGGGGCCGCGCAGGCCGCCTGGTTCGGCAAGAAGGTCGCGCTCGTCGAGCGCGCGCCGGAGGTGGGCGGGGCCTCGGTGCACACCGGCACGCTGCCTTCCAAGACGCTGCGCGAGACGGCGCTCTACCTGACCGGGTTCCGGCGCCGCGAGCTCTACGGAATGAGCGTGCGCCTGGACCGGAAGAAGAGCCTGCGGCAGCTCGTCGGGCGGCTGCACGACGTCACGGATCGGCAGACGCGCCAGATCCGGCGCAACCTCGACCGCCACGGCATAACGCTGTTCTCGGGCCAGGCCTCTTTCGAGGAGACCGGGCGGCTTCGCGTCGCCGATCCCTCAGGCGGGCCCGACCGGCTGCTGTCCGGCGACTTCTTTCTGATCGCGACCGGCTCCTCGCCCATGGCGCCGTCCGGGATCGACATGCGGGACCCGGATGTGGTCGACAGCGACCGGATTCTCGACCTCGACCGAGTGCCGGTCTCGATGACCGTGGTCGGCGGAGGGGTGATCGGAACCGAGTACGCGTGTCTCTTCGCCGCGCTCGGCACGAAGATCACGCTGGTGGAAGGGCGCGAGCGTCTGCTCGCCGGGGTGGACGAGGAGCTCTCGACGGGAATCCAGCTTTCCCTCGAACGCATGGGCGCGGAGATCCTTCTCGGAGACGCCGTCACTTCGGTTCAGCGCGTCCGTCGCCGGAAGACGAACGCTCTGCGGCTGGAGCTCAAGTCCGGCAGACGGCTCCAGGCGGACAAGGTCCTCTTCTCGGCAGGCCGACGCGGCAACACGCAGGGGCTCGGCCTCGAACGGCTCGGCGTCGCTCTGACCGATCGGGGCCACGTCGCGGTGGACGAGCACTTTCAGACCTCCGCACCGAACGTGTACGCGGTCGGCGACGTGATCGGCTTCCCGGGACTCGCCTCCACCTCGATGGAGCAGGGACGTGTGGCCATGTGCCACGCCTTCGGCATCACGTACAAGAGGGCGCTCGCCCCGATTCTGCCGTACGGTATCTACTCGATTCCGGAAGTCGCGACGGTCGGGGCCTCGGAGCAGGAGCTACAGACGAAGAAGATTCCCTACGAGGTCGGGCGGGCGCGCTTCGAGAACAGCGCGCGAGGGCAGATCACCGGAGACTTCGAGGGATTCATCAAGCTGCTCTTCGACCCGGCCACGCGAAAGCTCCTGGGCGCTCACGTGATGGGGGAGCACGCCACGGAGCTGATCCACGTGCCCATGCTGGTCATGGCCTCGGGCGGAGCGGTCGACGTCTTTCTGGATGCCGTCTTCAACTATCCGACGCTCTCCGAGAGTTTCAAGTACGCCGCCTACGACGGGCTGCAACGGCTGGCGCAGGCCGCGAATCTCGAGTCGAGTGCGGCCGCGCCACGACACCGCGAGGCCACCGATCCCGCCACCCGCCGGTGGTTCCTGGGGGTCGCGATTTCCGGCCGGCCCGAGCCGGGCCGCCCGATCATTGTGTGCCAGATGGATCGGTGGCGGCGCTGCCGGATCTCGACGTGGAGCTATGTTCCGAGCGGCTCGGGGCTCCTCCCGCCGGAGGCTGATCGAGAAGGATTTGTGCTCGCGATCGCGGCGGACCCGGAAAACGCCGCGCCCCTATCCGAGATCCTGGTCCGCCAGGGCCACACCCTCTTCGGCAACGGAGCGCGCGAGGCGGCCGAGATCGTCCTGACGCGGCCTTCGCGGCTTTGGGAGGGCCTCAAGGACGAGAAGCGAACGGCTCGCGCGCGGCCCGAAGCCGTCCGGCGGCAGCGGTACGAGATTCTGCGCGCCGAGGGACTGGAGTTGCCGGTCGGCTGCGATGCGATCCGGGATGATCAGCTCGACGCCTCGGCGGCGGCCTTCACGGCGTATCTGTGGGCCACGCACCAAACGCAGGAAGAGGCTCCGTGGGTGATTCCGGCGGAGGACTGAGGTAGGGGCGGCCGCCTCGCGTCAGTGAATCCGACGGACGCGTCGGGCGATTTCCGAAAAAAAGAGCCGCGCCGGAAGGCGCGGCATTGAGGAGAGGAGATCGCCGGACAGTCAGTTGTGATCGCGGTGGGGCGCCGGAGGCGGAGCCGAGTGTGGAGCCGGAGCCGGTGCCGAGCGGGGAGCCGAGGCCGGGGCTCGGTCCATTCTCGGGGGCGCCGCGTCGCGTCGCGGTTCCATACGCGGGGCCGTCTCCGGCCGGTAGTCGCGCGTGCGATAGCTGCGAGAGTCGCGGGGGTCGGCCTGGCGGAACGACTGGCCATCCGCATCGGGCGCGCGACGGCCCGGCACGGAGCCTTCGATCACGCGGCGAGCCGGCGGAACCGAGGAGCGCGAGCGCCAGTCCTCCGTCGACCGCTGTGTCATCGGCGCTTGCGGCGCCTGTGGTCTCTGGGGATCGGCGGAGCGGGAGCGCCCACGCCAGTCTTCGGTCGACCGCTGCGTCATCGGCGCCTGTGGCGCCTGTCGTGCCTGTGGCGCCTGCGGTCTCTGAGGATCAGCGGAGCGGGAGCGCCCGCGCCAGTCCTCCGCGGCGGTCGGTCGAGCGGCTTCAACGCCGTTCCCGTCTCCGCGCACGACGGTTCGCGGCTCGACGCGATTAGGCGCGCTGCGGGCGATTCCCGGGTCGGCCGCGCCGGGGGAGGAGATCTCGCGGGAACGTCCCGGATCGGTCCGGGAGATTGCGCCGGGCGCTGCCGCTCCCTGGCTACGAAAGTCGAGCGTGCGCGACCGATCCACGACCACCCCGCGCGGCGCGATGTCCGCGGCACCGGGTCCGGCCAGGCGCCCCCGTTCGGCCACGACCGCGTGGCCGCGCATCTCTTCGACCGTGGCGGCGGGAAGCGATCGTTCGCGGGCCAGAACCGGAGCCATCCGCGTCGGGTCGCCCGTCGCCGTGCGCTCGATGACACGCGGCGCCTCCCGCACGAAACTTTGAACCGCTTCGCGCCCCTCTCCGGGCCGGGCCGGCACGACGATGGGCCGCGACGACACGGCTACCGTCTGGCCGAGGCGGCCGGCAATGCGCGATCCCGGGATCACGTCCATGCGCCCAACGTTCGAGCCGAGGCCGCCGGACCCGACGAAGTTCCAGCCCCGGAAGTCCACCGTTCGCGTGGGGAACGTGCCGTGGACGGAGAGGAACACGCCGCCGCGTCCGGCCCAGCCCCACTGTCGGTAGTAGTTGTTGTACCAGGGCGAGTAAAAGGAGTACCAGCCAACCGGGCACCAGCCGACGTACGACGAGCTGTAGGCCCAGTACACCCAGGCAGGCGAGTAGACGTATCCCGGGGACCAGCACCAGCCGCCGAACGAGGCGTCCAGGAACCAGTTGCCGTAGTGGAATGGATACCAGCCCCACGGGTCGTAGGACCACCAGGTCAGGCCGGCCGGCGTGTAGTACCACGAGCCGTTGCCGTAGGGCGTCCAGCCGGCAGCCACACGCGGCCGCCACACGTACGAGCTGTACGTGTCGTTGTAGCTCCAGTCACCATAGCCGTCCATGGCGGCGACATCGCTCGAGTAGTCCTCGTCCACGTAGCTCGCCGAGGCGCTGCGGGTGTCGAACGTGGATTCGTAGCGGTCGGCGGCCCACAGATCGAAGCGATCGCGGGAGAAGGCGCCCCGTTCGATGTCGGGCTCCTCGTCGCCGTGGACCATCAGATATTCGCCGGCGCGGACCCGGTAGCTTCCCTCTCTCGTGCGTACCTCGGCCGTTCCGGAGCGCGCGACGACGACCGTGCCCCGGTTCGAGTCGTAGTTGACGCGGGCCCGGGCGCCCGGCTTCAGGTAGACCGTTGCGTCGTCGGTGTCGATCCTCGGGATCGAGCGCTCGTCGGAACCGACGGTCGCAAGCACGAGCGAGCCGTCTTCGAGCCGGACCATGGAGAACTCGTCCTCCTCGCCCTGCTGGTCGCGGATGGAGGTGAAGCGCGCCCGCGAGCCGCCTCCGATGTAGAGCACGTTGCCGTCGGCCAAGCCGATCTCTGCCCGGCCGGCCTCGGAGACCACGATCGCGTCTCCGGCGGAAATCGGCATGTTGCGGCTGGCCTGGACCTGGCCGTTCCAGCGCGAGTCCACAGTCACCTCGCCGCTCACCTCGCGAACGTAGGAGTAGCCTGCGCGCGAGCTCGCCGTCTGGGCCGCCGCCACGCGGCCCGCGAGGGCAACGGCGATCGCGACTGCCAGAAAAGCGCTGCGCTTGACCTTCATGGGCTTCGAGCCTCCGACCTCAGAAGGAGCGATTCCCGTGCCACGGCTGGCGCTTGTCCTTCGGTTTGAAATATGCTCTGAATAAAGGACTTATGGATCGACTGCACGCGGCTCCCCGGAGGAATCTGTACCCTGCCGGAGACAGTCCCCGGCGGCCGAGGACACCCCGCTCGTGATCCGCGACATCGTCAAATACGGAGATCCCCGGCTTCTGGCCGGCAACGAGGAAGCGGACCCGGCCTCCGGGGAGTTGC
>JBGPCK010000142.1:0-7011 GCA_041481715.1 Thermoanaerobaculia bacterium
CGCCGGGGGCAAGACACGCGCCCTGACGAGCTCCTCCACGCAAGCGTACTCGGACCCCTCCTTCGCCGGGCCCGACGCGCTCCTCTTCGTTCGGTCCGAAGGGGAGCGCCGCGAGGTCTGCCGGATAAAGATCGACGGCACAGAAGCCGAAGCCCTCGGCGTCACGGGATGCGCCCTCCCGGTGGCCGACCCCGCCGCGACTCGCTTCCTGTGCATCGGCGAGCCCGATAGCAACACAATCGTGCTCCACCCACTCGTCCGCAATGCGCCGGGGCGGACTCTGTTCGCGCTGCCTTCCGGCGAGGCGTTTCTGTACGCGCGGTGGAACGCGCGCGGCGACCGGGTCTTCGCGGTCACGGGCGACAGGCGCGTTCTCACCCTGGATTCCGCGACCGGCGCGATGGTGGAGGAGCAGAAGGTGCCCCTGCGCGAAGGCATCGCGGGCGAGTCCCTGATCGCGGCGGCCTGCAGCCCCGATGGCGCGACGCAGGCCTATTCCATAAGCTACACGTCCTCCCGGCTCTATCTGGGCCGGGGAATGAAGTGAAGAAGGAGGAGGATATGGCTCCGAAGAAGGCGAGGGTTGCGTCCCAAGAGAAGTCCTGGACGATTACCGTCTCGAACGTGAAAATGGCCTTGAAAAGAGGCAGACCCTGCGGCCGCCTCTTGAGACTCGACGCGGCGAGCCTCCCGGGTCCTTTGGCGCGCCAGATCGTGCAGCAGGCCAAGAAGAGCTTTAAGTAGCCGTTGCGTCTCTCCCGCCACCCCGACCTCCTCCTCTGGTGGAGCCGGAGAGGTCTTGTCGTTCGCAACTTGGAGAGCGGCACGAGTCTGCTGGGGGACTCGGCAGTGGCGGCGATTCTCGGCGTCTTCGACCGGCCGAGAACCCCGGGGGAAGCGGTACGGAGCCTGCCCTCCCACGATCCGGCGTGGGTGCGCGAAGGGATCGCCGCGCTGCGGCGGCTCGGCTTTCTGCTGCCGGAGGGCGAGGCGTGCCGGAAGGTCTCTCGGGTCGAGGCCTGGAAGGAGAACCTCGCGACGGCTCACTATCACGCCGCCTCCCGGGATATGCGCTACATTTCGGAGGAAGAGCCGTACCTTCGGGAGCACGTCCTGACGCAGAAGCGGCCGCCGCTCTTTACTCGCTATCGGGTCCCCGTGCGCAGAAAGCTCGGTGTCGGCTCGCCCTCCGGCGCCGGGCTCGAGGCGACGCTCAAAGCGCGGCGAACGGTTCGGGAGTTCCGGCGCGAGCCGGTGTCGCTGGTGGATCTCGCGGCGGTCGTGAGCGGCACGTGGGGGAAAACTGGAAGCCACGACGCGGGCCTCCTCGGTTCACTCATGACGAAAACGAGCCCGTCGGCGGGCTCGCTCCACCCGATCGAGTGCTACGTGCTCGCATGGAACGTGCAGGACCTCGGGCCCGGCCTGTATCACTACGACGTCGGCGCCGACGAGCTGCGCCGGCTGCGTCGGGGCCGCCTGCGCGCCGAGGCGGTGCGAGCCGCCTCCGCGCAAACATGGATCGGGCGGGCCGCGTTCCTGTGCATCATGACCGCGGTCATCGCGCGTAGCCTCTGGAAGTACCAGGACGAGGCGGCTTATCGGAACCTCTGGCTCGACGCCGGCCATCTCGCTCAAACCTTCTGCCTGCTCGCGACGGCGCGGGGCCTGGGTCCTTTCACGACCGCGGCGATCCAGGATTCCTTCATCGAGAGGCTCATCGGACTCGACGGCATGAGCGAGTTTCCGGTCTATCTCTGCGGCGCCGGCGTCCCGGCTCCCCGATCGGCCGCGGCGCGTTGAACAAACTCCTCGCCCGAATCGCGCTCCTGGGCGACGCTACTTGAAGAGAGCGAGATCGATTGCGTCGGCCATGGCTCGATAGCCAACATCGTTGGGATGGAGATGGTCTTGCGAAGCGAGGCGCGGCAACAGCCTGCTGGGATGATTCGGATCGCGCACAACGGCGTCGAAATCGATCACGGCATCAAACGACCCGCTGGTCCTGATCCATTTGTTAACCGTCTGCCGAACCGCTTCCTTGGATTCCGAGTAGTAGCCAGGAAGGTCTACACCTTCGAAAGGAGTGATCGTGGCGCCGATCAGCTTCACGCCGTGAGCATGAGCGCGGGAAATCAATTGGCGGTACGCGTCGATCAAGTCCTCAGGAGTGCGAACATCGGCTGGATCGGCAAGGTAGCGCCCGTTCAGCTTTGCGCCGGGGAAACCGATGTCATTGAGCCCTTCGAGCAGCACAATGTGAGTTACGCCTGGTAGCGCCAGGGCGTCCCGGTCGAAGCGAGCCAAAGCGCTGACACCGAAGCTGACAACGAAGCCATCGCTCAGCAGCCGGTTACCCGCTATGCCCGCATTGACCACTGCCAGCTTCGAACCTTCGGGCGTCCTTCCCAGACGATGGATGAGATCGCTCGGCCAATTGTGGTCCGCATCCATGGTGGACCCATCGCCATCAGTGACCGAATCGCCAAACGCCACCACCAGCCGCTGGGACGGCTGGGCAGGAACCAGCACAGCACTGACCAAGATTGACGATTCAGACACAGCTCCAGCTTCTATCCTTTCCGCACGAGTATGGTCGCCATGTTGCGAGACCACTGCGCGCTTGAGCGCGAGCGCATGCAGCGTCGGGGTAGCGACGCGTTGGGGGAAATAGAGGCTTATGCTGATCTCGGCTCCGGACGTGACGGGAAAGGCCACCGGGTCACTGAGGACCGGCGCCCCTGCGGGGATCGTGACCGAATTGCGCCCCCCGAAAGTGACAGTTTGAATCGAGCCTGGTCTGACGCTCGTAGGGTCGCTCGGCACCCCAACAGTGGCCGAGCCAACGAGGAGGGGTGCGGAGCCGTATTCGTTAGAAAGGCGAATGCAGATCTGGGCTCCTCCAATAGATAGGCGCATGCGCTCTCGCACGGTCTGGTCTTCGATCGTGAGCAGCGGTTCGTGTGGGTCGGGGTCCGCTGACTGTAGGCTGGCCGCCCAAGTGGCGATCCAGGTATTTTGCGGAGTCCCAGCCAGTTGGGGAATAAACAGAAGAGAGCAAACGAGGGCACAATTCCGCAGTTCTCTCATTTGATGGTGTTCTCCCGTGGTTTAACTCAACGTTGTGAAGATCGAACCTTTGCCAAATCCGGCGTTACCTCATCACGGAAAAATCCGTCGGCCGCATATACGTTGAGTCCACCTTTGCTGTCGGCCCCCACTTGGTTAGGTGCATCGGACGGGCATGGGATGAGAACCCGGGTGGCGCCGCGAAGCGGCGGAAGGCTTGCCCGAACGCCGGGCGCAGCCCGACGGTAAATCCTTCCCCGCAATCAAGCGACGGATCGGCTGGGGAAACCCCGGCGGTTATCTTGAGCGCGGAGATCAGGGGAGGACTTGCCTCGCCCGCAAACGAGGGGTCGCCAGAGGCCGGCCTATCGGCCCGTCTTCGAGGCTGCGATTCCCTCACGCACGCGCTCGGGGGTCAGGGGCAGGCGACAGATGCGCGCCCCAGTCGCGTCAAAAACGGCGTTTGCGATCACCGCCCCCGTCGAAACGATGGCGGGCTCTCCTCCTCCCTGGGGAGCGAGTTCGTCGTTCTTCACGATCACGGCCTCGATGCGCGGCACCCACGAGAAGCGCGGGATCCGGTACGTCTTGAAGTTGCGGTCGAGGACGTCCCCGCCGCGAAAACGCAGCTCCTCGGACAACGCATAGCCGAGGCCCATTGCAATGGCGCCCTCAATCTGCATCCTCGCACCGTCGGGGTTGACCACGATCCCCATATCCTGCGCGCATACAATCCGGTCCACGCGAACCGTCCCGTCGGCCGGTTCCACGCGGACCTCTGCCATGAGAGCGTCATACGCACCGGCGTCAACGCTGCAGGCCACCGCGCGCCCCTTTCCGCTCGGGCCCGCGCCGCTCTTCCAGTCAAACGCGTCGGCGGCCGCCTGCAACACTCTTCGCATCCTCGGATCCTTGATGTGGCGGAGTCGAAATTCCAGCGGATCGGCGCCTGCCGCGGAGGCCATGATGTCGATCTGCGACTCCACAGCGAAGGCGTTCATGTTCGCGCCGGGTGCGCGCCACGGCCCCACGGCCAGCGGGTGGAGGCTCAGAGCTTCGGTTCCGTCGCCGTAGGTAATCCGGCCTGACAACCTCACGCGGAGGTTCGGGATGTCGTAGATCGGCGTGGCTCCGCGCTCGCCGGCCGCGTGGACTGTGCTGTCCCAGAGCGAAATCCTTCCGTTGCCGTCGATGGCCGAGACGATCTCCACGACCGCGGCCGGATCGAACCGGTCGAAGAAGAACTCCTCCTCGCGCGTCCAGGCAACCTGGACCGGTTTGCCGACGATCTGAGCCAGCCGCGCGGCTTCGAGGGCCTGCCGGTCAGCGCTCTTACCCCCGAAACCGCCGCCGAGAAACGGCGTGATGACGCGGACTTTTTTCGATTCCAGGCCGACCGCCTGGGCAATCCGGTCCCGCGTTGGGAACGGAGTCTGGGTCGAAGCCCAGACCGTGAGCTTTCCGTCGAGGAGCTCGGCCACCGCGGCATGCGGCTCCATCGGAGCATGCGCGACGTACCCCTTGCGGTACGTGGTCTCGAACACGCGCGCCGCCGCCGCTCGGCCGGCGGCCACGTCGCCGCGGGTTTCCTTGACCTCCGGCGTGCCTCCCGCCTTCACGAGGTGTTCGAAGATTGTCTCGTTGTCAACGGTCGCGTCGGGCACCTGCCACTCGGCATGGACGCTTTCCAGCGCCTTGGACGCCGCCTCGGGATCGGCGTGCAGGACGGCGACGAGATCATCGCGCTGGACGAGCGTTACCCCCTCCCGCTTTTCGGCGGCGGAAGTGTCGAGCTTGCCGAGTTTCGCTCCGTGTGCGGGAGGGCGGAGGATCCGCGCGTACAGCATGCCGGCCGGACGGATGTCGCCGGCGTACTTCGCGCGCCCCGTCACCTTCTCGGGGGCGTCGATCCTTCGCGGGGAGCTGCCCATCACCTGGAACTGACCGACGGCCCGCAGGACGGCCTTCTCGTCGACCACGCGTGTGATCCGCTTACCCTCGGCGAGCTCGCCGTAGGTCACGCGGCGCGACGACTCCCCGACGACCGAGACGACTCCGTTCTCGACGACGAGCTTTTCCGGCGGCGCGCCAAGCCTTTCCGAGGCCAGCCGGAGCAAAACGAGCCGCGCCTCCGCGGCGGCCGCCCGGAGGGCCGGTCCAAACATTCGTGTGGTCAGGGAGCCGAACGTTCCCCGGTCGAACGGGCAGCGGTCGGTGTCCCCGAGAACCATGTCGATCGACGCAAGGGCCACCCCGAGCTCCTCGGCCACCATCTGGGCCTGGGAGGTCATCACGCCCTGTCCCATCTCGATCTTTCCCGAGAAGACGGTCACGCGCCCGTCCTTGCCGATGAGCAGGTAGGCGTTGAAGTCTTCGGGTTGGCCGGTCCGACCCTCCTGGGAGAGGAGCGCCGAAGGGCCCAGGCTGACGAAGACGGCGATGCCTCCGCCGGTTAGCTGGAAAAACCGCCGCCGGTCGATCCGAACCGCGTCGCTCACGACCCGCCGCCCTTCCCGGACCCGGAGGCCGCCTCGATCGCCGCGACGATTCTCTGGTGCGCCCCGCAGCGGCAGAGGTTACCCTCCATGCCCTTTACGATCGCCGCATGCGAGGGCCGGGGTTCCCGGTTGAGGAGGGCACAGGCGTTCATGATCATCCCGGGCGTGCAATAGCCGCACTGGAAGCCGCCGTGCTCGACGAAAGCCTCTTGGAGCGGATGGAGCTTTCCGTCGCGGGCCAGCCCTTCGATCGTCACGACCTCGCTGCCGTCGACGAGCTTGATCGGCGTCTGGCAGGCGAGGACGGCTTGTCGGTCGACGAGCACCGTGCACGCGCCGCATTCGCCGATCCCGCAGCCGTATTTCGTTCCTGTCAGGTCGAGGTCGGTGCGCAGCACCCAGAGCAAGAGGCGCTCGCCATCCGTGCGAACCGTGGTCGGCTTTCCGTTGAGCCGGAACTGGACCGACATCTTCATGCTCGCCTCCTATCGCGAGCCGCGATGCCTTCTCTATGATATTCCTGGAGTCGCTGCTGGGCCGCCGGCTCATCGGCTTTTTCTACTGCCACGATCCGCCCCGGCGGGGCCCGTCTTCGGGGCTTTCGCCGGTCTGACCATCAGGGGTCAGGCACGCAAACATGCACTTTGGTGCGTCCAGGCCACGAAAGAGTGCATGAGTGCGTGCCTGACCCCAAGGCGAGGGCCCCGCGACCCATCCTCAAAATGAAGCCGAGGTCCTCCTGGACCCGGAGGCCGCGACCAGAAAAATCAAGGGGGTAGGCCACATTCCCCTTCTTGCCCCACTATAGTGTTCGGAGATAGGCGTGGAGCACACGGACCCGATGACCCTTTCTCCCGGCCACGCCTCGGGCCCCGAGGCGCAGTCGCAAAAGGAAGGAACGGAATTGGCCTCGGTGACGATCGTCATCGAGTGGGACAACGCGAAGAGCTGCGACGTCAGGCGGCCTCTCGGAATGCTTCGGGCTTTGTGCTGCCAGCTTCGGGAGATGCAAGGGACTTTCCGCTCCCGGCCGGAAATTCGGCTCGTCTACGACTCGGCCAAGATTGAAAGGGCCTTCATCGAGCGACTCATGAGCGAAGCGACCGGTGGCGCGCCATGGCCGGCGGACGTGGTCCTGCTCCCTGTGTCGGGGCTGCGCTACTACGAGCAGAAAAACCGTGGCGCGCTAGGCGCTGGAACTGACGTCGTATTGTTTCTCGACAGCGACGTGATCCCGGAACCAGACTGGCTGCGGTCCCTCGTGGAGTCCTTCTGCGACCCGCGCGTGTCGGTCGTCGGCGGTGGCACCTATGTGGCTCTCGATGACCTGCTTGGCAAGGCGTTCGCGCTATTCTGGTTTTTCCCGCTCAGGGACGAGGCGAACGAGTTGGCGGCGACGGGCTCCTTCTTCGCCAACAACGTCGCGTTCCGGCGGGAGGTTTTC
>JBGPCK010000143.1:0-7003 GCA_041481715.1 Thermoanaerobaculia bacterium
GGGGGGAATCTCGATGCGCATGTGTCGAAACCCGTGGGCGCTTCCGGCTGCGGCGATCGCTCTGGCGCTGTGCGCGCCGGCGGCGCGGGCGGAGTTCCCGACGGAGAGAAACTACCAGACCGTCGAGGTCGGACAGGGGATCTATGTGTTCGTCTCTCCCGAGACGACGGGCCCGATCCCGTCCGGCAACGTGGTCGCGATCGTCGGCGACGACGGCGTGCTCGTCGTGGACTCGGGGCGTTTCCCGACGCTCGCGCGCCGCATGATCGCGGACATTCGTCGGAAAACGGACAAGCCCGTGCGCTTTCTCGTTCACACGCACTGGCATCTGGACCACATCACGGGGGACGGCGAGTTTCGGAAGGCCTTTCCCGGAATGACCTTCGTCACGACCGACTTCACGCGCGGGAAGATGATCGAGAAGCAGGTCGGATCTTTGAAGGACATCGCGAAGAACGACGCGGACTACATGCAGCAAATCGACGCGATCCTCGCCAAGGGCAAGCGCGAGGACGGCTCGCCCATCCCCGAGGATTCGCAGAAGTACCTGCGGGCCGAGGCCGCCGACATCCGGCTTGAGATGTCGGACCTTGCCGGCGCGACCGTCGTCGAGCCCGGCCTGACCTTCGACCGGACCGTGGCGGTTCATCTGGGCAAGCGGGAGGTCCGCATCGCGTTTCTCGGCGAGGGCAATACCGCCGGCGACACGGTCGTTTCCGTCCCGGACGCCAAGGTCGTCGCGACCGGCGATCTGCTCGTCTCTCCCGTGCCGTACGGCTACGGCTGCCACCCGGCCGCGTGGATCGAGACCTTGAAAAAGCTCATGACGATCGACGCCGTGGCGATCGTGCCCGGCCACGGGCCCGTGATGCGCGACTGGGAGTACGCGAAGAAGGTCAGCGGCGTGCTCGAAGCGGTGCGCGCTCAAGTGGGCGAGGCCGTCCGCCAGGGCGCGACACTCGAGGAGACGCGCAAGAAGGTCGATCTCGAAAGTTTCAAGAAGGCCTTCGCCGGCGACGACTACGGCCGGGGCCGGGCCTTCCGAGACTTCTTCGCCGCCGACGCGATCGCGCGCGCCTATCAGGAGGCCAAGGGGCAGATGGCGGAAGAGTAGGTCGGCGAAAGGATCGGATCAGACGCGTCGCCGGAGCAGGCCATCGAGGCTGAAGCGGTCCTCCTCGGCCGGCATCACGAGCAGGAAGAGAAGGAGCGCCAACCGCGGGATCACGTGCTCGTGGAACGGGTAGAGAGGCTCCTTGAGGAGGTGGCCGAACGTGACGGTGACGATCACGACGCCGAGTGAGAGGAGCGCCTCGCGAATGCGCCAGCCGACGAGCAGGAGCGCGCCCGCGATCATTTCGATAAACGGAATCGCTAACCCCACCGCCCAGAGCGACCAGGTCGGCAGAAAGGTGTCCCGATAGGGCAGGAACCACTTCTGGACGTGGCCCGCCGGAGTCAGGTCGAACACCTTGTACACGCCGGCCATGAAGAAGATGAGGCCAAGGACGAGCCTCGCAAAAAGAAGCGCCCAGGCGCGGGACGTCGGATTTGAGATGCGCACGGAAGGGAAGTCTAGCGGCTTCGGTCCCGATCGGCCGGGGAGGTGGTCTCGTAGGGGCGGCCCTTGCGGCCGCCCGCGGGCGGGTACGAGCCCCGCCCTCACAGCCGATGGCGCGACCGGGTTCTCGGCGCGAGGCCGTCGCAGCCTTCGTCAGCCGTACAATGCGCATTGGCGCGTGGACAAACTCGGCTTCCTCACGCCCACCGAAGCTCGCGAAAGCTATGGTCCACCTGGAGGCCGCGTGACCGAACCTGCTGTCGCAACCTTGTGTCCAGAAGACCGGATGCGGTCCGCTCCAAAGGACCTTCGCATGAGATTCCTCGCCTCCTTTGCCACATGCTTGCTCATTGTGCTTTTCCTCTCCGCTCCTGGTGTTGCACAAGAGGCTGAAGAACACGGGCACTCGCATTCGGGGTCTGAAGAGGGTCTGGGCCACGTGCATATGGACACTTCGTGCGCTCCGGCGGTAGGCGCAAAGTTCGACCGTGCGTTAGCCCTGCTGCACAACTTCTGGTACCTGCGCGCGCTGGACGCCTTCCGTCAAGTCTCGAGCGACGATCCGGAGTGTGCGATGGCCTACTGGGGCGCGGCCATGACGTACAACCATCCCTTCTGGGACGCGCCTTCGGCCACCGACGAGACCGTAGCCTGGGGTTTGGTACAAGAGGGACTCGCTGCGAAGAAGATGTCTCCGCGCGAGAAGCTCTACCTGGACGCTGTGGCAGCGCTGTTCAAGGATGCAGGTGCGGGGCCGAAAGCCGCACGCGATGAAGGCTACCGCGATGCCATGGCCACCGCCTCTGCTCGCTTTCCGGACGATGAGACCAAGCTTTTCTACGGCCTGGCCATTCTCGGCACAATCAGAGAAGGTACCAAGGGGTTTGAGCGCCAGGCGCAGGCGGCCAAGCTCTTCGAGGAGGTCTACGCTCACGTTCCGGACCATCCCGGTGTGCTGCACTATCTGATCCATGCCTATGACGACCCGGTGCACGCCGACCAAGGGCTCACGGTGGCGCGTAGTTACGCCAAAACGGCTGCCGCAGTCCCACACGCATTGCACATGCCTTCACACATCTTCACCCGCCTGGGATATTGGGATGAGTCGGCGGCCACCAACGAGAACGCCTGGCGAACCTCTGAGTCCGACGTAAAGCGTGCGGGAGAATCCGGTGCCTTGCGCGATTTCCATGCGCTCAACTATTTGGAATACGCTTACCTTCAGCTAGGCCGCTTTCGAGACGCCCGGCGGACGCTTGACATCATTGCGGCGCAATATGGCGCCTTGACCGATAAGAAGACGGCGGAGGACACCCCAGAGTTGCAATCGCGGCACGTACGCGGGCGCACCATCTATGCGATACCCGACCGCGTTGTCTATGGGTACTTTGACATGCTGACGCGCTACGTCGTCGAAACCGGGGATTGGGACAGTGCTGCGACGATTCCGCTGCTGGTGTCTTCGCGGGATTTCGTCGCAGTGAAATTGCAACTGGAAACGATGGCTGCGGCCGCTCGCAAAGACGCCGCCGGGGCTAGGGTTGCCGCAGACAAACTCGCTGTGCTCGCGCGAGAGCCCGGACAACATCCGTTCGCTCAACAGATCATCACGATGCAGGCGAAAGAGGCAGAAGCCTTCGCGGCCAAAGGCTCGGGGAACGTCGATGAGGTAGTGGCAAAGATGAAAGAAGCCGTCGCCATTGAAGATTCGATTGACGGCCTCTCCCAGCCGCCCTATCCAATTATTCCAGCCAATGAACTCTTCGGTACGCTGCTCATGGAGTTGAATCGACCCGCTGACGCCATGGAGCGATTTCTTCAGACGCTGAAACGCACTCCGGGTCGCCCGAAGGCCATCTACGGAATAGCTCGAGCAGCGCAGGCCACGGGCGACAACGCGACGGCCAAGCAAAGGTATCAGGAATTTCTGTCAGTCTGGAAGAACGCTGATCGGGATCGCCCTGAAGTTGCGACCGCAAGAGAGTTTCTCGCGAGAGTGCCAGCAGCCGTTCAGCAATAGGGCGGGCGACACCTTCGGTGCGGATTACTGTTGGGAAATTCCCTTCCCACTCGAGCTGGCTCGCCAACGGTGCCGAGCGTGTCGAGCGAGTCGCCGTGACCGAACAGGCCGTCACAAACTTGTGTCCAGAAAACCGGGTGCGGTACATCGAGAACCCGAACCTGCTATTTCAATAGCGCCGCGAGCTTCGCCTCCGCCTCCCCGTGCAAGGTCGGCGGCGCGCCGTAGAACGCACCCGCGGACTTTCCCTCTCGGTCGAAGAGAAAGAGCGTCGGTACGGCGCTGACGTCGCCGAGAGCTTGTAAGACTTCGGGCGTGGACATGGCCCAGGTCAGCGGGAGGTCGAGCTCGCCGACCAGCTTGCGGACGTTCGGCTCCTCGGACTGGACTGCGAGCGCGACGACCGCGAGACGATCGCCGAAACGTTTCTTGAGTCCGCCGAGCCAGCCGAGCGTGCCCCGGCAGGGCGGGCACCAGGTGGCCCACACCTCGACCAGCACGGCGCGCCCTGCCAGGTCCCGCCGCGACAAGCGCCTGCCGTCGAGGACCGTGATCGCGACGTCGGGCAGCGACGCGACCACCTCCATCTTGCCGGGCGCGGCCTCGGCGCGCGCGGCGTCCTTCTTGCCCGCGAGAATCAGGTCGATCATCCGCGAAAGATCGGCCCGGAAGCGCTCGTGGCTCGCGGCGCTCTTGAACGGGATGTAGCGGCCCTTCGCGCTCTCGTTCTCGTTGTAGAAGTCCTTCGGTGTGGCGACGAGGACGTCATCCACGAAAATCACCGGATAGAAGTTCACGCCGAATCGCTTGGCGAGCTCCGAATCGCCGTAGTTCTCGGAGACGAATCGGGCTTTGCCCTTGAAGTCCGCAACGACGCTCTGGGCCAGCAAACTTGCCGGGTCGGAGAGGTTTCAGGTGTAGGGCCAGCGGACGAGCGTGACGGTGACCGCCGAAGCAGGCTTCGGCGCCCGGGGACGGGCGGGCTGGAGGGCAGCGAAGTAGCGGGGCAGCACGTCGCCTGCGATCGGCATTGCGATGTCGGCGCCCTTGCCGGCCGCCGCGGCCGCGACGTCCGCCTGCGCGAACTCCAGAAAGATCCTTCCGATCGAGTCGTCGCGATTGCCCGCCGAGAGACGCGCGTCGAGCTCCTGAAGGCGTTTTCCCAGCGCTCTGGCGTCGAGAGGTTTTCCGGCCGGCCGAAGCGGCGCGGAGCGCAACGCTGCCTGCAGGTAGCGCAACATCGCGCCGTAGCGAAGGCCGGCGGCGTCGAGCTCGCGGGCCTCCTTCAGCGTCGAGCTCGAGACGATGAACTCGCCGTGCCGGTCAATCGCCGCCGGCGGGCGATAGGCCGCCAGAAGCTCGGCCTCGAGCGCGTCGAGCTCGGGTGCCAGCGAGCGAAGTGGCGGCGCATCGCGGGTGGTGGGTGCGGACAACGCTCGACAGAGGGAGACGAAGTCTCGCTGCGCCTGTGCGATGGCGATGTAGAAGAAGCCGGACTTGGCGACCGTGTTGCGGCCGTACTCGAGGCTCGCCTCGTAGTAGTCCTTCACCTGGGGAAGGGCGGCCTCGCCAATCGCACGCACCGCCGCGGGGCGAACTCCGTCGAGGGCCGTCGGGGAGAGCGAGCCAAGGTCGCCGTGCAGCACGCGTCCAACGCGGGTCCACTCCGCTTCGAAGGCGGCGCTGTCTTTGAGCTCCCCGGCGGGCCGCTCGCCCAGGGCGCTCGAGGCCGAGAGATACGGCCGGACGCTGCTGAGTCGCTGCAACGCCATCAGCCGACGTCCGTCCCCAAGACCGCCTCGTGCGCTCTCGATGGCTGGCTCGGCCATCTGCTTGAGCTGTAGCCAGTCTTCGTCAGTCGACGTGTTCGCCTTGAGATACGTCGACCAGCGCTCGATCTCCGCCGCGAGCGGGTCTTTCGATTCGCTCGCGCGGTCGCCGGCGGCCGTGAGCGTCGCGAGGACGACCGCTAGGAACCCCGCGGACAATCCGGCGACGTGTCTTCGCGCGCGGCGCATCAGTGCTGGAAGTACACCACAGCCCTCGAAGCCAGGCCGCCGGAACCGTGCTCGGAGTCGCTCGTCCCGGATTTCGCGTGCTTCGTCCGCGCCCCGGCGGGCGCGTTCGAGGCTCGACCGATTCCCGCTGCCGTCAGGAGTGTTGCGAGGCGGGAACGACGATCATGAGGGTGTCGGCGTGCCCGGGATGGACGAGATACGGCGCGCCGGGCCCGGAGCCGACGTCCTTTGCGGTTGCGTACGGAGCGTAGAACATCAGGTGCCCGGGGAAGTGAAAGACCTTGCCCTGCTCCGGGTCGAAGACGTAGTTGAAGTCGGACATCATGTAGACGAGGCCCGGCTTGCGCGGAGCGAGAAAGCGGCCGCTCTTGTACCCGGCCTCGACGTCCCGCTCGATCTGTCCATCCTCCTTCCCGAGCGCCCGCTGCTCTTCGACGAAGAAACGCACCTTCAGCGTCGTCGCGCTTCCCTCGGCGTCGAAGCATTCGGGCTCGAGCGTGTCGGTGCGTTCCCGCGTGACCAGACAGGAAAAGCCGTTCCCGCCCTCGCGCGCTCGGACGTATCCCCGGGGGCCGAGAACGTAGATCGAAGCATCCTGGCTGACGGCGGGTCCGGCCGACATGGCCAGAGCGATCTGCACCTCGCGCGGCGTGCTCGCGTCGATCTGCCGGATCGCGGCGAGACCTGCGGGATCGACCCCGCGCGAGGGATCCGCGGGCGCGGCGGAGAGGAAAGTGGCGGAAAGAACAGAAATGGCGATCCGTGGGAGCACATTCATCGGCCGACACCTCCAGCAACGGTGCCCCCTCCCGGGCGCGCGTGGCTATCTCATGAGTGTCGGAAGCGATTCGAAAGGTTGCATCGCCTCGGGCCCTGGACCTTTGCGAGCGGCCTCCTCCGCTACGAATCGTCCTTTGCCGCGTTGGAGACCCAGGAGACCGCCGGGTCGGCGAAGAACATCTCGCGGCGCCGCGTCTTGAATGCGCCGGCCTTGAAATAGCCGTCCGTCCAGGCGCTCGTCTCCTCGAGAAAGACGCCCTTGGCCTTGCCGCCCTTGGCCTCGATCTCGTTGGCGACGTCGCGAAAATAGAAGTGCCGGAAGATGCGGTCGAACTCGGTAAGGTAGATGTCGGCGACGCGGGTGTTGCCGCGGATCAGGAGCATGTTCTCGTCGTTGGCGAGCAGGGAATCTGGGGAGAAGTTCGCTGAGCCGGTGCAGACGAGCGGGTCATCCGAAAGCGGATCGATGAGCAGGAACTTCGTGTGTACGAAGAACACGAACCCGTCGTGGCGGAAGTGGTCCTCGACGAGCAGCCACTTGTCGAGCTCGAATTCCTTGATCTTCTTGCGCGCGGTCGGCACGCCGTTCTTGAACGTGTACATCTGCCCGAGCACGGAGCCGTA
>JBGPCK010000144.1:0-6995 GCA_041481715.1 Thermoanaerobaculia bacterium
GAGGTCCTCGACGGCCTGCGCCGATTCGCCCGGTTGGAAGACGCCGTGGCCGACTTCGATGCCGTCATAGCAACCTCCTCGCTTCGGGGGCGGGAGGAACAACGCTTTCTCGGCCTCGGCGAGCTGCCCGGATTTCTCGCCGGCCTCGGGCCGGCGGCCCGGATCGCTTTCGTTTTTGGTCCGGAGAGAAGCGGCCTGACCGAACAAGAGCGGTCGCGGGCCAGCGCTTGCCTTCGCCTGCCCACGCGGCCCGAATTCCCGACCCTGAACCTCTCGCACGCCGTCGCCGTGGTTCTCGCGATGACGCGGTTCGTCGAGCAGACGAGCTCGCCCCCCGAGGAACCCTGGGCGCCGGCCGCCGAGGTGGAGGCCGCGATCGGACACTGGGACCGGGCGCTCGAGAAGATCGGGTTCTACGACACCGGGCACCGAGAGCGATCACTACGCGACTGGCGGCGGATCGTCGCGGCGCGGCCGATGTCGAGGCGGGAGGTCGCGATTCTCCGCGGGGTGGCGAATCGGGTGCTCGTGTCGATCAGGAGAAGCTCTCAGCTTTCAGCTTTCAGCTCTCAGCCAGATGACCTAAGCTCTCAGCCCTCAGCTCTCAGCTCTCAGCCAGACCCAGAAGCGGATGGCGACAGCTGATAGCTGACAGCTAAACATCAGATCAACTCTGCCTCCGAAAAAAAGAACGCGATTTCCTTCGCCGCGTTCTCCGGCGAATCACTGCCGTGAATCGCATTGCGCTCGATGTCGGTGCCGTGCAGCCGGCGCACCGTTCCGGCGTCCGCCTTGCGCGAGTCCGTCGCGCCCATCGTGCGCCTCAGGTGGGAGACGGCCTCGGGGCGCTCGAGAGCCGCCACAACGACGGGCCCCTCGGTCATGAACCGAACGAGTGCGTCATAGAAGGGCCGATCGCGGTGAACGGCGTAGAAGGCCCGCGCCTGCTCCTGCGACAGCCGCAGCCGTTTCATGCCGAGGAATCGAAATCCCTCGCCCTCCAGGTGCGCCAGGATTGCGCCGACCCTTCCCGCCGCCACGCTGTCGGGCTTCAGAATCGTCAGAGTGCGCTCGATCAAGATGGCTCCTTCAACTTCTCAAAATTCCCGGACCTCCACGGGCAACTTGTCCTCCGTCGCCACGCCGGCTTGAGCCAGCGCGGTGAGCAATCCGCGCGGATCCTGCGAGCCGACGAGCAAGGTCGACCCGTCCCGGCGAGTGATCCGCACGCCTCGGTTTCCACGGGCGTTGATGGCCCTTCGCGAGCCAAACCCGCGCAGGCCCCAGCCTCCGTAGTCGCGGACGGGCCGGTAGACCAGCGCCTCGGCTCGGGCGATCTCCGAGAGCGGCACCCGTGTGGATCCGAGGAACCCGTATCGGACAATCAGGGCGTCCGGCGCGACGGTCGTCTGCATCCGGAGAGTGAGGACACCGAACAGAAGCACGAGCACGGCTGCCAGCAGCACGTACACCCAGGGGGCAAAGCCCTGAGACTCTTCGTAAAGAACGGGCGCCGCGCTCACCTTCCGAGGGCCTCCTTCATCCGAGCCCCGATGTCGGCCGGCGACCGGACCACCGCGATCCCTGCTGCCGCGAGCGCCTTCATCTTGTCGGAAGCGGTTCCCCGCCCGCCGGCGATGATCGCGCCGGCGTGGCCCATCCGGCGGCCCGGCGGTGCGGTCTGGCCGGCGATGAAGGCGACCACGGGCTTTCGGAAGTTTCCCGCGACGAAGCACGCCGCCTCTTCCTCCGCCATGCCCCCGATCTCGCCGATCAAGACGACGGCCTCGGTGGCCGGATCATCCTGGAACCCCCGAAGGCAGTCGATGAAGCTCGTTCCGTTGACCGGATCGCCCCCGATTCCGATCACCGTGGACTGCCCGAAGCCGAGGCTCGTCAGCTGGTCCACGGCTTCATAGGTCAGCGTTCCCGACCGGGAAATGACTCCAATCGAGCCGGGGGCATGAATGCGCCCGGGCATGATGCCGATCTTGCACTCTCCGGGCGTGATGATGCCCGGGCAGTTCGGCCCGATCAGGCGCACCGGCGCTCCCGCGGCGGTCTTCTGCGCGAGCGCCGACTTGACGCGGATCATGTCGTTGGTCGGGATCCCCTCCGTGATGCAAGCGATCACGCCCACCCCGGCGTCCACCGACTCTACGACCGCGTCGGCGGCAAACGGAGGCGGCACGAAAACCATCGAGGCATTGGCGCCCGTGTCCCGGACCGCCTCGACAACCGTGTTGAAGACCGGGATTCCCTCGTGCACCGCGCCGCCCTTGCCCGGGGTGACGCCCGCAACGACCTGCGTGCCGTACTCACGGCAGGCGAGGGCGTGGAACGTCCCCTCGCGTCCCGTCAGGCCCTGCACGAGCAGACGGGTCTGCCTCCCGACCCAGAGGCTCACCGCGCCGCCTCGACCACTTTGCGCGCCGCGTCGGTCAGCCCGTCGGCGGGAGTGATCGGAAGGTTCGATTCCCGAAGGATCTGTTTTCCCTGATCCACGTTGGTTCCCTCGAGCCGCACGACGATGGGAATCGAAAGGCCCATCTCGCGCACGGCCGCGACGACGCCCTTGGCGATGATGTCGCAGCGCATGATGCCGCCGAAGATATTGATCAACACGGCGCGCACGTTCTTGTCCGAAAGGATGATTCGGAAGGCGTTCTTCACCTGCTCCTCGTTGGCGCCGCCGCCGACGTCGAGGAAGTTGGCGGGCTCACCGCCCGCGAGCTTGACGAGGTCCATCGTGGCCATCGCGAGCCCCGCCCCATTGACCATGCAGCCGACACTCCCGTCGAGCTTGATGTAGTTCAGGCCGAACTTGGAGGCCTCGACCTCGAGCGGATCTTCTTCGGCCAAGTCCCGCATCTCCTTGATGTCCGGATGTCGGAAGAGCGCGTTGTCGTCGAAATTCATCTTTGCGTCGAGCGCCAACACGCCTCCCGACTTCGTCACGAGCAGCGGATTGATCTCCGCGAGGGAGGCGTCCGTCTCGACGTAGGCCCGGAAGAGAGCCTGCATGAAGGCGACGCCCTTGCGGAAGCTGTCGCCCGAAAGCCCGAGCGCGAAGGCGAGCTTGCGCGCCTGAAACGCGAACATGCCGAGCCCGGGATCGATCACCTCGCGCACGATCGCGGACGGATCCCGTGCGGCGACTTCTTCGATCTCCATTCCGCCCGAGCGAGAGGCCATCATGGCCGGCAGGCCCCGAACGCGGTCGAGAGTGACGCCGAGATACAGCTCGCGATCGATGTCCAGTGCCTCTTCGACGAGAACCTTCGCGACGACGCGGCCCGACGGCCCGGTCTGCGGGGTCACGAGGGACATCCCGAGGATCGCCCGAGCGAGCGCGAAGGCCTCCTCGGGGTCTGCCGCGAGCTTGACGCCCCCCCCCTTGCCGCGACCCCCCGCGTGGATCTGCGCCTTGATCACCGCTCGACCTCCGAGCCCCTTGGCGATCTCGCGCGCCTCGGCCGGGTTGTCGGTGACCTCTCCGCGCGGCACGGCCACCCCGTAGCGCGCGAGAATCGCCTTGGCCTGATATTCGTGGACCTTCATGGGAGAAGAAAGCTATCAGCTATCAGCTAACAGCTCTCAGCTTCGGCTATCAGCGGTTTGAGTCTGGCTGAAAGCTGAGAGCTGACAGCTGAAGGCTGGAGACCTATCCGCCAAAGAGCATCTTGACGCCATGCACCGTGCAGGCGCGATACATCTCCGCAATCGCCGTCGTCAGGGGAATCTCCTTGGGGCAAGCGCGCACGCAGTTCTGCGCGTTTCCGCAGTCGTCGATTCCGCCGTCGGCCATCAGGGCTTCGAGTCGCTCGGCCGCGTTCATCTGGCCGGTCGGGTGGCTGTTGAAGAGGCGCGCCTGCGCGATCGCCGCGGCACCGATGAAGTTGGAGCGATCGTTGACCTGCGGGCAGACGTCCAAGCAATTGCCGCAGGTGATACAGCGGGAGTACTCGTAGGCCAGGCGTCGCTCGGCCTCCGCCATCCGAGGTCCGGGGCCCAGATCGTAGGTGCCGTCGATCGAGACCCAGGCCTTGACGCGCTTCAAGGCGTCGAACATCTGCTGCCGGTCGACGGCCAGGTCGCGAAGGACCGGGAACTTCGCCATCGGTTCGAGACGGATCGGCTGCTCGAGCTGGTCGATGAGCGCGGTGCAGGCCATGCGCGACGCGCCATTGATGCGCATCGCGCAGGAACCGCACACCTCCTCGAGACAGGCTCGGTCGTAGACCACCGGCGAGGTGCGCTTGCCGTCGCGCGTCTTCGGGTCCTTGGCGATTTCCATCAGCACCGAGACGACATTCTGCCCCGGCTGATACGGGATCTCGTACTCCTCCCAGTACGGTGAGGAGGTCGGCGTGTCCTGGCGCTTGACGCGGAGCTGGATGGAGCTCGACATGGGCGACTAGAAGTTAATGCATCGCCGACGGAAATGGGAAATGGAGAATCGGAAATCGAGCCGGGTGGTTCTCCGTTCCCGATTCCCGATTTTCTGATTCCCGTCCCATCAGTACTTTCGCGGCCGCGGCTTGATCAGCGACGTGTCGACGGGCACGTAGGTGATCCTCGGGCCATCGGGCGTGTGCGAGGCCATCGTGGTCTTGAGGTAATTCGCGTCGTCGCGCGGCAGGATGTTCTTCTCGTCGATCGGCGCCGACAGGTCGCGCACCTTGAAGTGCGCCCCGCGCGACTCGTCGCGCTGGAGCGCGCCTCGGGTCATGACGCGCGCGATCACGAGCATGTTGCGCAACTGATTGATGAACGACAGCTCGCGGTTGGAGTAGCCCGAGCGGTCGGTCAAGCCGATCCGGTTCCACCGCTCGGAAAGCTCCTGGAGCTTCGCCTCGGTCTCCCGAAGCTTGCCGTTCTCCCGTATGACCGTGACGTTGTCGGTCATCCAGTTGCCCATCTCCTCGGCGATCCCGTGCGGATTCTCGGGCCCGGACATCGCGGCGATGCGCCGAAACTCCTCCTCCCACCTCTTCTTCCCGGCCGCGAAGGCGCCGTCGGCCGCGGGCAGCTTCGCGGCAGTCTCCCGCCCGTAGCGCACCATGGCCGGGCCGCCGATCCTTCCGGCGTAGAGGCAGGAGACGAGCGAGTTGGCCCCGAGGCGGTTGGCGCCGTGGATCGAGAAGTCGACCTCCCCTCCGGCGTAGAAGCCCGGAATGTTGGTCGCCTGGTTGCGGGGGGACCCTTCGTCGAGCATCCCCGTGTTCTCGTCTTTCTGGAAATCCACCCAGAGCCCGCCCATCGAGTAATGCATCCCGGGGAAGACCCTCATCGGGACTCTCCGCGGGTCGTCCCCGACGAACTTCTCGTAGATCTCGAGGATCCCGCCGAGCTTGACGTCGAGCTCCCGGGCGGGAATGTGTGTCAGGTCCAGATACACCTGGCGCTTGCCGTCCACTCCGAATCCATTGCGGCAGACGAGAAAGATTTCGCGTGTCGCGATGTCGCGCGGCACGAGATTCCCGTAGGCGGGATACTTCTCCTCGAGGAAGTACCACCGCTCGCCCTCGGGAATCGATTGCGGACCCCGCTTGTCCCCGGCCGTGCGCGGCACCCAGACACGCCCCCCCTCGCCGCGCGCCGACTCGGACATCAGGCGCAGCTTGTCGCTTCCCGGGATCGACGTCGGGTGAACCTGGATGAACTCCCCGTTGGCGTAGGTCGCGCCGTCCTGATAGGCGGCCGAGGCCGCCGTGCCGGTATTGATGACTGAATTGGTCGAGCGGCCGAAGACGATCCCCGGCCCGCCGGTGGCCAGCATCACGGCCATCGCCGCGAAGGCCTCGATCCGCATGGAGTACCCGTCGAGCGCCACGATGCCTCGGCAGTTGCCCGCCTCGTCGCGCACGAGGCCAAGAAACTCCCACCCCTCGTACTTGCGCACGAGCCCGTCGACCTCATGCCGCCGAACCTGCTCGTCGAGCGCGTAGAGGAGCTGCTGCCCCGTCGTCGCGCCGGCGAAGGCCGTGCGATTGTACTTAGTCCCTCCGAAGCGCCGGAAGTCGAGCAGGCCTTCGGGCGTCCGGTTGAACATCACGCCCATCCGGTCGAGCAGGTTGATGATCCCCGGCGCGGCGTGGCACATCCCCTTGACCGGCGCCTGGTCGGCCAGGAAATCGCCGCCGTAAATCGTGTCGTCGAAGTGGATCTCGGGGGAGTCTCCTTCCCCCTTGGTGTTTACCGCGCCGTTGATCCCGCCCTGCGCGCAGACCGAGTGGCTGCGCTTGACCGGCACGATCGAGAAGAGGTCGACGGCGACCCCCATTTCGGCGACCCGCGTCGCCGTCATGAGCCCTGCGAGGCCTCCACCGACGACGATGACGCGCTCCTTCGGGTCGGCCACGGTTTTCTCGGACTACACGCGGAAGGCCGAAATCGACCGGACGCCGATCGCGGACAGCACTAGAAACACGATGGCGGAGACATAGGCCATCCGCCGCTGCGCGGGAGGCGAAACCGTGATCCCCCACACGATCGAGAAAGACCAGATCCCGTTGGCGAGGTGAAACGTCGCCGACAGGATACCCAGGACGTAGAACGCGTAGATCCAGGGGTTGCCGACCGCTGCCTGGACCTGATTGAAGAGGTTCAGGCTCTCGTGGTCGTGCAGCTGCACCAGACGCGTGGTCCAGTAGTGAAACAGGATGAACGCGAAGACGATCACGCCCGTCACACGCTGAAGCAGGTACGTGGCGTTGCGGACGTGGCGGTTCGAGAATAGGTTCGGCTTGGCCGTCGAGGTCAGAAACAGGCCGAAGACGCCGTGAAAGAGGAGAGGCAGCGCAATCACGAAGATTTCGAGGGCCACGGCGAAGGGAAGCGCCTGGAGCTTGCGGGTCACCTCGTTGTAGGCGTCCGCTCCCCTCGTCGCAGCGTAGTTCTCGTAAAGATGGAAGGCCAGGAACCCGCCGATCGGCACGATCCCGGACAGCGAGTGCAAGCGGCGGAGCCAGAAATGGCCGGGAGGCGTCTCC
>JBGPCK010000145.1:0-6826 GCA_041481715.1 Thermoanaerobaculia bacterium
CGGGTCGGGCAGCCCCATCGGCTTCATCGGCCCGTGGCGCAGGGTCTCGGGGCCGCGCTCCGCCATGACCTCGATCGGCAAGCACCCTTCGAAGTAGATCCCCTTTTCAAAGTCCTTGACCGGCACGATCTCGGCCGCGAGCAGATCCGAGACGAACTCTTCGTACTGTTGCTCCGAGAGAGGCGCGTTCCAGTAGTCCTCGCCCCCGCCCTTGCCGTAGCGCGAGAGCGCGTACATCTTCGAGAAATCGAGCGAGGAGGCCGCCACGATCGGGGCGATCGAGTCGTAGAAGTAGAGGTCGCCGGTGCCGAGCAGCTCGCCGATCGCGCGATCGAGGGACTCGGACGTCAGGGGGCCGGTCGCAATCACGACGTGGCCTTCCGCGGGGATCTGCCGGACTTCCTCGCGCGCGAGCTGGATCTCCGGGCGGCTCGCGATCGCCTCCGTCACGAGGCGCGAAAAGACGTCCCGGTCCATGGCAAGAGCATCGCCGGCCGGCACGGCGGCCCGCCTCGCGCAGCGGATCACGAGCGAATCGAGCGCTTCCATCTCGCGCTTCAGGAGGCCCACGGCGTTTAACGGATTGTCGGATCGGAAGGAGTTCGAGCAGACGAGCTCCGCGCACCGGTCCGTCTGATGGGCCGCCGTCGGTACCTTCGGGCGCATCTCGCACAGGAGCACGCGGTGCCCCCGGCGCGCGAGCTGCCATGCGCACTCGGAGCCCGCGAGCCCGGCCCCGATGATCGTGACGGATTGCGACTTCACCGGCCGGATTCTATTCGCCCGGGGACGGGCGGCGGGAGTCGGGTTGGTCTCCGGCGCCCTGACCCGCCCGGGCTCCGACGACGGGGAAGGCGCCGGAGGTCAGCGCGACGCCGCCTTCGGCGTTCAAGACTTGCGTCGCGCAATCGGGATCACGAATCGGATCGAGGTCAGCCGCGGCGAGAAGGCGGCGATCTTGTTGTCGACGAGCCCCGCGTGGAGCCCCGCCCGCTGCACGTCCGACCAGGCGAAGGGAAAAGAGAGCTCGTCCGAGAACGGCTTCTTCGGGAAGACGACCCAGAGCGAACCCGCGGGCTCGAGGCGCCCCTCGAGGTCGCGGAAGAAGCTCGAGAGCGACCCCTGCGGTGGAATCTCCACCATCAGCCACGCCTGCGCACCGGCGGGCCAGGCGGCGACCCACTCGACGAGGGTCCCGAAGATCTCGCGGATCGCGCGTCGAAATTCCGGCGAGTGCCCCTTCGCATAGGCAGGCTCTCGCCCCGGCAGCGAGAACTTTCCCCAGGGTGTCTTCACGTACCAATTCTAGGGGGACGGCCGGCCGGGGGACCCGAGAATCCGGGTTAGACTCGAAGCTTCATGCTCCGACCCCGTGTCTCTTCACCCCGATGAGCCGCGACCAGAACGGCCTACGCTTGAAGTCGCTCAAGTTCGCCTTCGAGCTGACAAGCCGCTGCAACCTGCGCTGCGGGATGTGCCCGATGGACGACCTGACGCGCCCCTACGAGGACGCGCCGTGGGACCTCGTCGAGAAGGTCGCGACAGAGATGCGCGACCTCAACCTCCGGATGCGATACCTGCACGAGATGGGCGAGCCCCTGATGTACAAGCGGCTCCCCGAGGCAATCGATCTCTTCCCCGGCGTCTGCGTCTCGACCAACGCCACGCTCTTGAACGAAAGCCTGTCCCGGGACCTGCTCGCGACGTCGCTCTCGCGCATCCGTCTCTGCATCGACACCCTGATGCCCGACGTCTATCCGATCGTACGCAAGGGTGGCCGCTTCGAGGTCGTCGTCGAGAACATCCGCCGTTTTCTCGAGATGTCCAAGGGCAAGAAGATCGTCGTCGAGATCCAGCGCATGATCAGCAAGCCCACGCACGGCGAGTCCGTGCGCGACTTCCGCGAATTCTTTCACCTCGACCACTACCCGCAATCGACCGTGATTCAGAAGACCTGCGAGGGCCTGGATACGGCAGAGGTCACCGAGCTGCACCAGGCCTATTACGGCTGCTTTCAGGGCACGCCCTGGCAGTGGTTCGTCATCCTCTGCAACGGCGACGTGACCCACTGCTGCTACGACTACGATGGGACTCAGAAGCTCGGCAACCTGCATGAAAAGGGCATCGCCGAGATCTCGCGGTCTCCGTTCCTGGAGACGATCGACGACGGGTTCCGCCGGCACGACTTCTCCAAACTGCCGCGCTGCGCCGAGTGCTTCAAGAACCCCGCGGCGCGCCCGCCGCTCTCCGCGCGGATCTGGCGCTACGCCCAGATTCTTCCCTTCAAGGCCCCATTCCGGCGCCTCTTGAACGTGCCCCCGGGAGAAGGTTAGCCCGCCGTCTCGACCCTCCGGCACCGCCGAGAGGCTAAGCGGCTTGAGGCCAGACGCGCAAGCGCCGCCGGACTGGCAAAACACCAGCCACGACGCCCGGATCCATTTTTCAGCACCCTGCTAGCGCGTGGCGCGGCGGCGCGGCACCTTCTTGAGCCGGACCGGAGCCGGAGCCGTTTCGCCCTCCACCGCGGGCTTGTTTGTCTTGCGCGGCTTGCCCGCGCGGTCCGGCTTAGTTTGAGCCGCGGATGAGGACAGCAGCACGTCTTTCATCTCCGGCAGCTCCCCGGCCGGCTTCTCGAAGCCACACCCCCCGCGGTCACAGGCCAGTACGTTGCCGGCCTTTCTCTCGCGCAGCAGCAGGTACGCGTTACCGCACTGCGGGCATGCCTCCGGGATCGGACGCACGGAGAGCGTGAAGTCGCAATTGGGATAGTTGACGCAGCCGTAGAAGGGACGGAATCTCCCTCGCCGCTCGGCGAGGATCCCGCCGTCCTTCGGGCAGCGGACTCCCGAGTCCCTGACCGGCTTGGGTGGCTTGTACTTGCACTCGGGGTAGCCGCTGCAGGCAACATACGCGCCGTAACGGCCGTGCCGCCGAACCAGAGGATGCCCCGACTCCGGGCACATCTGCCCGGTGGGCTCGTCGGGCCGCGCCTCGGCCTTGCCACCGGCGATATGGACGTTGATGAGGTTGCGGCACTTCGGGTAGGCGCTACAGCCGAGAAACGTCCCGCCCGTGCGGCTCTGCCGGACCTTCATCGGCGAGCCGCACTCGTCGCAGGTGGTCTTCTCGAGATCGGAAACGTCCACCGCATCCTCTTCCGGGTCGGGGATGTTCTCCGTAAAGGTGCAGCTCGGGTATCCGCTGCAGGCGACGAAGAGGCCGTTCCGGCCCATGCGGAGCTTCAGTTTCTTGCCGCAGCGCGGGCACTTCTCGGAAATCTCCGGCACGACCGGAAAGGACAGCAGATTGCGCGCCTCCGCGAGCGGGATCCCGGCCTTGCCCGACACCATGTCCCGCAATGCCCGATTGCGGTCGCGCGTGAAGGTCTTGTCGAACTGGGAGAGCGCCTTCGTCCAGGAAAGCTTGCCTTCCTCGACTTCGTCGAGCGCCTCCTCCATGCGCGCGGTGTAACCGGTCTCGAAGAAGTCGTCGAAGTACGGAATCAGGAGCTCGAGCACCGTGCGGCCGAGTGCCGTCGGAATGAAGCGGCGGTCCTTCTTGTGGACGTATTCGCGCTGCTCGAGCTTGCGCAGAATCTCGGCGTAAGTCGAGGGGCGCCCGATCCCGTTCTCTTCGAGGAACTTGACCAGCGAGGCCTCGTTGAAGCGTGGCGGCGGCTGCGTCTGCTTGCGCTCCGGCTTGACCGCGAGGAGCTTCAGCGTCTCCCCCTCGGAAAGCGGCGGCAACTTCGCGCTCCCTTCCGCCGCTTCGTCCTCCTCCTCGCCAATCCCGTAGACCGCCAGATACCCGGCGAACTTCAGGGTCGAGCCCGAGGCGCGGTAGACCGCCGGGCCGGCCTCGATGTCGGCGCTGACGGTGTCGTAAACCGCAGGGGCCATCTGCGAGCCGACGAATCGCTCCCAGATCAGTCGGTAGAGCCTTGCCTCTTCCGGCGCCAGATGCGCTTGCACCTCCTCGGGCGGCAGATCCAGGTAGGTCGGCCGGATCGCCTCGTGCGCATCCTGGGTGTCCCGCTTGCTCTTGAAATACCGCGGCGATTCCGGCAGCGACTCGTTCCCGTAGCGCCGCGCGATCAGCTCCCGCACGGCCGCGAGGGCCTCGGCGGAGACGCGCGTCGAGTCGGTGCGCATGTAAGTGATCAGACCGACCGTTCCGCGCCCCGGGATCGCGCGCCCCTCGTAAAGCTTTTGCGCGATCTGCATCGTGCGGCGCACGGCGAAGGAGAGCCTCCGGGCCGCGGCTTGCTGGAGCTGCGACGTGATGAACGGCGGCGGCGGGGTCTTGCGCCGCTCGGAGGTCTCGACCTTGGCGATGCGCCAGGCGGCCTTCTCGACGGCGGCGTGCACCCGCTGCGTCTTTTCTTCTGAATCGAGGCGTGGATCCTCGCCGTCGAACTTGAGCTTCTCGCCCTCGAAGGAGGCGAGACGCGCCGTGAAGGGCGGCGGGCTTGCGCCTTCCAGGTCCGCGTCGAGCGTCCAGTACTCGACCGGGCGGAAGGCTTCGATCTCCTGCTCCCGCTCGCAGATGATGCGCAGCGCGACCGTCTGGACGCGGCCCGCCGACAGCCCGCGCCAGATCTTCTTCCAGAGCAGATCCGACACCTCGTAGCCGACGAGTCGATCGATGATGCGCCGCGCTTGCTGCGCGTCCACCAGACGGCCGTCGATCTCCCCCGCCTCCTTCATGGCGGTGAGCACCGCGTTCTTCGTGATCTCGTTGAACCGGACGCGCTTGAAGACGACCCCTTTCGTCCCGGGCTTCAGGGTCTGCTGCAGATGCCAGGAAATGGCTTCTCCCTCGCGGTCCGGGTCCGCCGCGAGGTAGACGGCGCTGACGCCCTTCACGGCGCGCTTCAACTCCGCCAGCGTCTTCTCCTTGCCTTTCAAGACCTCGTAGGTCGGCGCATAGGCATGGCTGCGGTCGACGCCGAGCCCCTTCTTGGGCAGGTCACGCACGTGGCCGTAGGAGGCGAGCACGCGGAAGTCGCGCCCGAGGAACTTCTCGAGCGTCTTCGCCTTGGCCGGCGACTCGACGATGACCAGAGACTTGCCTGGACTATCTTTCATGCACAGACTTCACGGGGCGGGGAAACTGCCACAATGCCGCGGAAAGCGCAAACCGCGCTCCGCCCGTTCTTCCGAAACAACGCTCCATTCCCGCCGGCTAAGTCCTTCACGGTTCAAGCCTCTCCGGACCCCGACCCTCGGGCGCTCTTCAAGCAGGTCGCACCAGGCTGTACCGCCCATCGGTCTCCACCGCCAGTCCCGCGCCCTCGAGCTCCATGAGGGCCGCCAACACCACCGCCGCCGGCATCTCCGTTTGCCGGACGAGCTCCTCGGCCGAGCCGCTCGCCTCCGCCCGCAGAACGTCGAAAAGAAGGCGCGCCTCTGCGGAAAGCTCCGCGGGGGGCTCGGCCGGCGCACAGAGAGGGGCAGGGGCGTCGAGTGTCGGGAAGAGCTCCGCGAAGATGTCCTCGACGCCGCGGCAGAGAATTGCGCCGTCGCGCAGGAGCTCGTGCGCCCCGACGGACGTCTCGGAAAACACGCTGCCCGGCACGGCGAACACGTCGCGCCCGAAGTCCGCCGCCAACCGAGCCGTGATGAGCGACCCGGACCGTCGCGAGGCCTCCACGACCACGACGCCGGAGCACAGGCCCGCGATGATTCGGTTGCGGATCGGAAAGTTCTGGGGGCGCGGCTCCGCACCCGGCGAAAACTCGGAGAGAAGCAGTCCCCGGCGCGCGATCTCCTGCTTCAAGCCCGCGTTCTCCCGAGGATAGTCGACGTCGAGCCCGCATCCGAGGACCGCGATCGTTCCGCCGGGTCCCTCGAGCGCCGCCTCGTGCGCCGCCGCGTCGACCCCGCGGGCGAGTCCCGACACCACGCTGACGCCGACCGCCGACAAGCCGCCGGAAAGGCGGGCCGCCACGTCGCGGCCATAGCGTGTCGCGCTGCGGGAACCCACGACCGCAACCGCAGGCGACCGGAGCCGCTCGATGCTGCCCAGGGCGAAGAGAACCAGCGGGGGATCCGCGATCTCCAAGAGCGGGCGCGGATACTCCTCGTCGAACGCGGTCAGCAAGCGAATCCCGGACCGCTCGATCTCCAGGGCCCATCGCTCCGCCCGAACATCCTCCGGAGCGCTCAGAGCGGCATGCGCCCGCGCGGGGGATCCGAGCAGGCGTGAGAGCTCCTCCGGATCCGTGGCCAGCAGTTGTTCGACACCGCCCCGTTCGCGCAGAGCCGGCCAGAGCTTCTGCGGCGTGAGCTCCTTTTCGCGGGACCAGGCAATCGCCGCCCGGTGGCCGAGAGCGCTTTTCATCGACCTCTAACCTTACATTGGCCCGCCGCGTCACCGCGGTCTGGCGGCCGGGCACGTCCGGGCCTCCGGCCGTCGCCGGCCCCCCGTCCCGCGGGAAGAATCGGGAGCCAGGCCGGCTTTCCTATAATGCGCACCCTGGAGCTGGATTGAAGAACAGAGCCCTCGCCGCCGCTTTCCTGGTCGCATCGGCCGCGGCCGGGGGCGCCTGCTCGTCCGGCGGCGCGGCAACGAGCACCCAGATCGAGTTCGGGGCCAAGGTGGCACGGCAAGGTTTGTGGCGCGAAGCGGCCTTTCGCTTCGAGAAGGTCATTGCCGCCGAGCCAAAAAACGCCCACGCCCACAACAACCTCGCCGTGGCGCTGGAAGCCACGGGTGATTTCGCTCGGGCTCTCGAGGAATACAAGAAGGCCCTCGAGCTCAGTCCTCAGGACAGCTACATCCGGCGCAACTACGCTCGGTTCGCAGAGTTCTACACCTCGTACAC
>JBGPCK010000146.1:0-6813 GCA_041481715.1 Thermoanaerobaculia bacterium
AAGAGCGGCACGATCGAGATCCTGCTCACCTCGCCGGTGACCGAAGGCATGGTCGTGCTGGGAAAGTTCACGGGCGCCCTCGGCTTCTTCCTGACGCTCTGGGCCCCGACGCTCGCCTACGTCCTCCTCCTCCGGGCGCAAACGCCGATCGATCTCGGTCCCGTGGCGTCCTCCTATCTGGCGGTCGCGCTTCTCGGCGCCTACTTCCTGTCGATCGGCACGCTGGCCTCGACGCTGACGAAGAATCAGATTGTGGCGGCGATCCTCTCCTTCGGCTTGCTCATCCCGATCTTCTCGGCCGGCCTGCTCGAGTCGCTCGGCAGCGACCCCAGCAAGCGCGACCTCTTCTCGTACCTGAACCTGTGGGACCACATGGACGAGTTCTCCCGAGGGATCGTGGACACGCGGCACCTGGTCTATTACCTCTCGGGGACGGCTCTCTTCCTCTTTCTGGCGACGATCTCTCTCGCCGCCAAGAAGGAGACTCCGTGAGCGCGCCGCAGGCGGTGCGGCGAACCACCTCGACGGTGGCCGTGGTCCTCGGGATCGCGCTTTTTCTCGGTGTCAACTGGATTGGCCATCGACGCTGGTACGCGCGGCTCGATTGGACGAAGACGCATATCTACTCGCTCTCGGAGACGACCAAGAAGATCGTCGCCGGGTTGAAGGCGCCCGTCCGGATCACCGCCGTCATGACCTCGCGCGCCCGGCTCTTCCAGCCGGTCAGCGAGCTGCTGAACCGCTATCGGGCCCTGTCGCAAAAGATCGAGGTCGAGATCGTGGATCCGGAGAAGAACCCGGCGCGCGCCGAGACGCTCGTGCGCGAGTTCGGAATCCGGCAGAACACCGTCATCTTCCGTTCCGGCGACAAGAAGAAGTATGTCGAGGAGGACAAGCTGGCGGATTTCGACTTTGCCAACGCCGGCATGGGCGGCTCACCGGAGATGAAGGCGTTCAAAGGGGAGCAGGCGTTCACTTCCGCGATCCTCGAGGTGACCGAGAACAAGACCGCGAAGGTCTATTTCACCGCCGGGCACGGCGAGCCGGCATTGACCGAGGCCGAGCGCGGCCGCGGTTTTTCCGAAGCAAAGCAACTGCTCGAGCGCGACAACGTGACGGTCGACTCCTGGGAGTCGCTCGGAAAGGGCCAGGTGCCCGGGGACGCATCCGCGATCGTCGTCGCCGGGCCGCGCACGGCGTTTCTGGAGCCCGAGACGGCAGCGCTGCAGAAGTTCCTGACAGCGGGCGGGCGCGTGCTCTTCCTGCTCGACCCGGTTCTGCCGGGCCCGGGGGCCCCGCCCGACGATCTCGGCCTGGGCGCCCTGCTTTCCTCCTACGGTGTGAAGCTCGCCAACGACATCGTGATCGATCCGGCGAACGCCGTGCCCCTGGTCGGGCCGGAGACGGTCATCGCGAACCACTACGGGACGCATCCGATCGTTCGGTCTCTCTCGGAGCAGGGGCTCCCGGTGCTTTTTCGGGTCGCGCGCTCGGTCGCGAAGACCGACGCAAAGGAGCCGAAGGCGCAGAGCGCCACCTCCGCCACGATGCTCGTCGAGACGACCTCGGACGGCTGGGGGGAGACGGACCTCGACCACCTCGACCGTGTCGAGAAGGACGCCAAGGACGTCGCGGGTCCCGTGACGGTCGCGCTCGCCGTCGGCCCGGCCGGCGACGGCGACGCCAAGAAGGCCGGCGAGAAGCCGCCGCGCCTGGTCGTCATCGGCAACTCGCACTTTCTGACCAATGGCTCGCTCGGCAATGCGGGCAACGCGAACCTCTTCCTGAACGCCGTCCATTGGCTGACCGGGCAGGAAAAGCTCGTCGGGATCGCTCCCAAGACCCCCGAGCAGTCGTCGCTTTCGCTGACCCGCACCCAGGTCAACCGGATCGGGCTCTTCGCCGTCGCGGGGATGCCGCTGTTCGCGATCCTGCTCGGCGTGTGGGTCTGGTACCGGCGCCGCGACTAAGAGCAGGCCGCGGCACCCGCCATGTCTGCCCGCAAGCTGCTCCTGCTGACCGCCGTCGTCTTCGGGCTCTTTGCGTTCATCGTCTTCTTCGAGCGCAAGATGCCGACGACCTCCGAGAAGGAGGCGAAGGGAGAGCTGCACTGGGACCTGCCGGAGGAGCGCGTGGTTTCGATCCGCCTCGAGCACTCGGGCTCCGTGGTCGAGCTCGCGCGGGACGGCGAGAATTGGCGGCTCACGCGGCCGGCACCCTATCCCGCTGATTCCTTCGCGGCGTCGGACCTCGCCCGGCAACTCGCGCAGTTGAAGCGCGTTGGCGGCGATTCCTCGGAGGCGCGCCCGGAGGACTACGGGCTCACGACTCCGGCCGCCAAGGCGACGATCGTCTGGAAGGACGCGAGCGACTCACAGAAGAAGTCCACGCGCTCGATCGAGTTCGGCATCGACATTCCTGGCACCGACAGCGCCGCCGCCCGCGTCGCCGGGCAGAGCCGCGTCCTCTTCGTGCCGGCCTCCGTCGCGGCGGCCGTGAAAAAGGGACCCGCGGACTTTCAGAGCAAGGACGTATTCGGAGGGAGCTCCTCCGACGCCGCGCGGCTCGATCTCGAGCGAGGCCGGGGGCATCTCCTGCTCGCGCAGCGCGACGGGATCTGGTGGATGGAGCAGCCTCTGAAGGATCTGGCGGACGCCGACGCGGCCTCGCGCCTGGCCGGCGATCTGACGGCTCTGCGCGTGATCGATTTTCTGGCCGCGGAAAGAGACAGCCTCGCGACCTGGGGGCTGTCGCCGCCGCTGTATCGCGTGATGATCTCGGACCCGAAGGGGAAGGCGACGACGGTCGAGTTCGGCTCGACGCGTTCCGACGGCAACTCCGTCTACGGGCGCCGGGAGGGACAGGTCTTCACGGCTTCCAGCTCCATCGTCGAGGAGCTCTCGAAGGAGGCGGAAGCCTTCCGGGAGCCTCATCTGGTTCGCTTCGAGCGGGCGAAGGCGTCGGCCCTCGAGGGGACCTTCGGCGCCGAGCGCGTGGTCCTTCTCCGTGGCAACGACGGCGGCTGGAGCGCCGCGGGCAAGCCCGCGCTCGCCGGTTCGGTCGAGGACCTGATGACGGCGATCCTGGACGTCAAGAGCAAGTCGTTCCTGGACGAGGCCGGTGCGCGAAGCCTCGCCCTGCGGCCGACCTCCGCCTCGATCCGCATCGTTCCCTCGGAGGGAGAGCCCTGGGAGATCGGGCTCTACGCCGGGACGGGCGACCCGGGGGCATCGGTCTCGCGCCGGCCGGGAGCCTTCGGCCTTTCGTCGGACCCCGCCGGCGGCCTGCTCGCCGCGTTCCGGAAGGCCGCCTCTCCGGTGCCGCCGACGCCCGCCGCCACCAAGAAGCCCTGACCGCTAGCGCCCTAGCGCCGGCCCGTCCGGTGCGGCGGCGTTTTTTCGGCCGCCGCCTCGAGGTCCGCGATCCGTTTCTGGCGGGCCCGCTCCCTGTCGTCGACGTTCTTTTCCTTCTTCTCCTTGGCCTTGTAGAAGAAGGTCGAGAGCGACAACACGGCGCCCATCCCCTTGGGGGGCTTGGCTCGCCGGGCCGTCGCTCCCCACACCTTCGTCTTCTTGAAGACCGCTTCGGTGAAGTCGGCGTTGGCGAGGTCGGCGCCGGTCAGGGTGGCCCCCGAGAAGTCCGCTCCCATCGCGCGGGAGAACCGCAGGTCCGCCTCCTGCAGCACGGCGTCCTTGAAGTTGGCGCCGATCAGGAGAGTGCCGGACAGGTCCGCGTCGAAGCCGCGCACGCCTGAAAAGTCCGCCCGCTTGAAGTTGCCCTGCCGGAAGTTACCCAAGGAGAGGTCCGCGCGCGAGAAGTTGACGCCCTCGGCCTGGACTTCCGAGACGTCGGCTCCGGCGAAGCGGGCTCCGACGAAGGAGTGCGGCTTGAGGTTCGCTCGGCGCAGGATCGCCTTGGAGAGGTCCGCCGCTTGGAAGTTCGCCTTCTCGAATTTCGCCCCGCGCAGGTCGACCTCCGTCAGCTTCGAGTCACTGAAGCTGACGTCCTGGCCGACGGCGTCGAGAAAGCTTGCGCGTCGCAGCTCCGTCTTTCGCAGTTTCGCGCGATCGAAGGAGGCGCCCGTGAAGTTCGTCTCCACGGCGGAAACGAGCTCGAGGTCGGCGTCGGTGAAGTCGGCCTTCTCGCAGTCCGCGGCGTTCAAGGCCGCCTGGCGCAGAATCGCGCCGACAAACTTGGCCCGGCGCAGGTCGGCTCCGGAGAAGTCGGCGCCCTTGAGGCTCGCGGACGTGAAGTCCGCGTTGGGGAAGGAGCCGCGTTGCGCGGAGATGCCTTCGAAGAGCGCGCGGGTCAAGTTTGCGCCGTCGAAGTGGGCGCCGGCGGTCTTGACGCCCCGGAAGTTGACCTCCGAGAGATTCGCGCCGGCCAGATTCGCCTTCGAGAGGTCCGCGCCTTCGAGCTTTGCGAAGGACAGGTCGGCGCCCGCCAGGTCGGCGCCGGCCAGAGGGCAGCCCAACATCGAGGCGCTGCGCAGCCGCGCGCCCGCGAGGAAGATGCCGGACAGGTCCAGAAAGTCGAGCTTGCAGTGCTCGAAAGAAGCGCCCGCCGCGGTGGCGCCATGCCAACGCGTGCCGTCGAGGGTCGCGCGGGAGAAGTCCGTTCCAGCGAGCGTCGACCCCGAGAGGTTCGCGCGGGAGAGGTCCGCGCGTTTCAGGTTCTTTCCGGAAAGGTCGGCCTTCTGCAGGTCCGCGTCCGTGAGGTCCGGCGTCACGTTCGGGTTGCGGCTTCTCCAGGCATTCCAATCGCCGGAGAGCAGCAGCTTCGCGTGCTCGGGGTTGGGCATCGAGAAGGCATTGTAGAGGAGCGGAGGCGTAGGCGATAGACGATAGGCCCGCGGAGGAGAATTCGGGGGTTTATGGGAGCGCCGGTTACAATGGATCAAACATGAGCACTCCGGCAAGCGTCAGCACCCCGGCACCCGTCCCCGTCGCGGCGGCGTCCAAGGCCATTGACCGTATCCGCCGGGCGCTCGTGGGCGGTCATCCGCTGATCTACGTTCAGACCTGGGAAGAGTCGCGCATGGAGCGGCTCGCCCAGCACCTGGCCAAGACCTTTTACGGCGCGCCGGTGCCACTGGGCGTCTGGTCGGTCGTGGACGGACTGTCCGTGGACGGCAGCGCCGTGCCCGACACGCGCGATCCGGTGAAGGCCCTCCAGGCGATTCTGGTCGCCCAGGGCAAGGGGTTCTACGTCCTGAAGGATTTCCTTGCGGCGAGCGACGGGCGTCCCGAGATCGTGCGGCGGCTGCGCGACCTCTATCGCGCCCTGAAGGACCGAGGGCGCCACGTCTTCCTGGTTTCGCCGGGGTTCGGGCTTCCCGAAGAGCTCAAGAAGGAGATCTACGTCGTCGAGTACGAGCTGCCCGACGACTCCGAGATCGTGCGGCTGATCGACGCCAACGTGCGCAAGCGCCTCGGCGCCGAGGTGGACGAGCCGGCGGTCAAGCGGCTGGCGCTGGCGCTCCGGGGCCTGACGGCCGACGAGATCGGGCACGTGCTCTCCAAGGTGTTCGCGCAGCGCAAGGCCTTCACCGAGGAAGCCTTCTCCGAGATTCTCGCCGAGAAGGAACAGATGTCCAAGAAGGAGGGCGTGCTCGAGTTCGTGCCGCCCCGCTTCTCACTCGAAGACGTCGGGGGATACGAGACGCTCAAGGAGTGGTTGAAGAAACGCCGCACCCTCTTCTCCAAGGAGGCGCTCGACGCCGGGATCCCGATTCCGAAGGGGATCTTGCTGATGGGCATCTCCGGATGCGGCAAGAGCCTGTGCGTCAAGACGATTTCGACTCTTTGGAACCTGCCGCTCTTCCGGCTCGACATGAACGCGGTCTTCGGGACCGACAACCCGGAATCGACGTTCCTGCGGGCCTTGCGTTCGGTGGAGGCGGTCTCGCCCGCGGTGCTCTGGATCGATGAGATCGAGATGGGCGTCGGCGGCTATCGCGAGGGTCAGGATCCCTCGATGTCCCGCATCTTCTCCGGCTTCTTGACCTGGATGCAGGAGAAGAGCGCCCTGGTCTTCGTGGCGGCCACGGCCAACCGGATCCACCTGCTGCCGGCGGAGATTCTTCGCAAGGGACGCTTCGATCAAGTCTTCTTCGTGGATCTGCCCAACGAGGAGGAGCGCAAGCAGATCTTTGGGATTCACTTGAAACGAAACCGTTGCGACGTGGCGAAGCACGACCTGGTGTTTCTGGCCAAGGCGACCCGGGGGTGGAACGGCGCCGAGATCGAGCAGGCCGTCGTGTCCGCCGTCGTGGAGGCCTACGCCGAGGCGCGGACCTTGACCGAGGAGGACCTGCATCGGATGATCACCTCGACCGTGCCCCTCTCCGTCACGATGGATGAGCAGATCAAGGGCATCCGCAGCTGGGCGCACGACCGGGCCTTGAACGCGTCGAGGGCGTAGCTGTCAGCTATCAGCTATCAGCTATCAGCCGGAAATCGTCTCGCATCCGTGCCTGGCTGAAAGCTGAGAGCTGAAAGCTGACAGCTAGTTTCTCTCCGGATCCATCGCACTTTGGCGAAAGGGCGCCAGGAATCGGATCCGGCGGCGCCACTCGCGCAGGCGGCCCGTGAGCGAATGGAAGCGCGTCGGCAGAGAATCCATCTCGAGCAATGCCTGCAACTCCGGCGGTGCGTATCGAAGGCGCAACGCGATCTCCGACGCGAGCCTCTCGGGCGAAAGGTCTTCCTCGGGTAGCGGGGGAAGCTCCATCTCGCTCTGCACTTGCCCGAAGAGCCGCGTCGCCAGCTGCCGGGCCCGAAGCTCGTTGGCGGGATCGGGGAAGGGAAGCGA
>JBGPCK010000147.1:0-6794 GCA_041481715.1 Thermoanaerobaculia bacterium
CCGACCTGCTTGCCGAAGTAGAACCGGGCGGCCTCGCCGACACCCGTGACGGAGATCGAGCCGTGCTGGCCGAGGTAGATCTCGTTCAAGTACGCCTCGAAGATCTCGTCCTTGGAGTAGTGGCCGTCGAGGATCAAGGCCATGATGGCTTCGACGGCCTTGCGCCGGATCGTACGCTCGGGCGAGAGATACAAGTTCTTGACGAGCTGCTGAGTCAGCGTCGAGCCGCCCTGAGTCGCTCCGCCCTTCAGGTTCGAGATCACGGCGCCGAAGCTGCGGCGGATCGAGACACCGGCGTGCCGATAGAAGTCGCGGTCCTCCGTCACGAGGACCGCATCGGTCAGCGATTTCGGGACCTCCTGGAGGCGCACGAGCGTGCGATCTTCGAAGTCTTCGCCGAAGACCGAGCCCAGAAGCTCCGGCTCGACGACGAGAGCGTCCAGGGGCTCGCCGCTCGGAGAGGCGATCGATTTCACGAGGCCGCCCGCGTACTCGAGTCGGACGGGCAGACCCCGGAAGGAGCGGCCCGGGTAGCGAAAGTCTCGCGTATAGACCTCGACGACGTTTCCGGAGCGGCGGAACCATCCGGGGCGCGCCGGGCGATCCGGCGTCCCCTGGTACAGAAGCCGTTCGAGCTTGCGCGCCAGGCGCTCCGGGCTGCCGCCGTCGCCTGCGCGCCAGACCGCCATGTCCGAGTAGATGCGCGAGGGAAGGCTCCAGCGGCGGCCGTCGAAGCGCGAAACGACCACGCGGGTGAAATAGCCCACGACCAGCAGCCCCGAAAGCAGGCAGCCCGCGAGCGCGGCAAGAATCGCCACACGCCGCCGATAGATCCACAGGTGCAGCGAGACACGGCGGGGACGAGGAGAGGTCGAGGTCTTCATCGCGAGGGAGCGAGCATACTGATTTTGGGCGCCGCCGATTCGGACGCGGCATCTCCCGTTAACCGCGCCGCCCCGATCGAAAATCCAAAATCTGCTCTAATCGCGGCAATGTCTCGCAAGTCCAGGAAGAGAGCACCGACGCGGCCGCCCGCCCGTTCGGACGTCGGCGCTCTCGTGGCTGCCGCGGCACTGGCGGCGAGCCTGGCCGCCGCGGCGCTTCTCGTCGACACCCGGGCGGAGGCCGCCTTCGACGCTCCCAAACGGCTCGCGGCCCTGGTTCTGATCGGCGTGGCTGCAGGCGCTGCCTTTCTCTTCGGCGGCCGCAGCGATTCGATGGAGCGCCCCTGGAGACTCGCCCGCGGGCTCCCCCGGGCGGTTCTCGTGCTCTTCGTGGCGGCCCTGGCGGGCAGCCTCCTCGCGGCGCTCCTCTCGCCGCGCCCCGCGCTGTCGCGCGACGCGGGGCGAACGATCCTCCTCTTCGCGCTCCTGCTGCCATTGGGCGCTTCGCGCGTCCTGCCACGCTACGGCCACGCGCTGCTCTCCGTCTTCCTCGGCCTCGCCGCGCTCAACGCCGTCGTCTCGATGCTTCAGGGTCATCGGGTCTTTCGGCCCTTCGCGATCGAGGTCACGGGCCCGCGCGACGCGACCGGGGCATTCGTCGGCAACGTCGGCTACCTGGCGCTCTCGCTCGCGCTCGCCTTCGTTGCGGCGCTTGCCGTTGCGCTCGAAAAGCGCCGCCCGCTTCTCCGGATCCTGTGCGCGGCGGCGCTGCCGCTCTACCTGTACGACCTCGTGGTCAATCAGAACCTGACGTCGCTATCGGCTCTGGCTGCGGGCGGAGTTGCGCTGGTCTCTGCGAGGCTCGGCCGGCGCGCCATTCTTCCGAGCGCCGCGATCGTGCTGGCCGTTGTGCTCGGGATTTCCACCTTTCACCCGGCCCGCAAGAGAGTCGCCGAGGCGGTCGCCGACCTTCGCTCGGGCGACTGGGACCGTCTCCTCACTTACCGCCTCGGTCCCTGGTCGGCAGCCGTCGAGATGGCCCGCGAGCGGCCCCTGCTCGGATTCGGCCCGGGCACGTTCGCGGCCGAGTTCGTTCCTCACCGACTCAAGGCGGAGATCCGGGCCCGCCGCCGTTTCGTGAACCCCCTCGTGGCCAGCTCCTACGGCGAGGCGCACTCGGAGCCCCTTCAAGCTGCGGCGGAAGGCGGCCTTGCGGGGCTGGCTGCGGGCGCGGCGGCGCTTCTGCTGCTCATCGCGGTCTGGCGCACCGCGCGTGCCGGCGGTGCCCGGAACGCCGAGGCCGCGCTGATCTTCGCGATGCTGGTCGCGGGCCTCGTCGCCGCGCTGACGTGGTTCCCCCTCCAGCGCCCGACGTCGTCGATTCCGTTGCTCCTCGCGGCGGGCCGCGGATGGCGGCTCTCGGCCGGCACGGATCTGGACAAGGAATGAGAGGTGTCCTGCGTTTGGCCGCTGCCGCGGCGCTCGCCGCCGCGCTGTGGCCGGAACTTGCCCGATATCGGGCCGAGCGGCAGCTCCGACAAGGCACCGAGGAGCTCCGCAAGACGATCGCGACGAGCCGCTCGGCCGAGGAGGCCGCACCCGCACTGGAGCGTGTCGCCGCGGGCGCGGTCTCGGCCGCCGCCGCTCTGCCCGGCGATCCGCGCCCGCGCCTGCTCGCGGGCTCGGCGCGCCTGGTCGCCCGCCGCCCGCAGGAGGCGCTCGACTTCTACCGGGATGCCCTCTTGACCGGAGAGCGGGCGGAGATCGACCTCAACGTCGGCCGCGCGCATGCGCTGGCGGGCGAGCGTCCCGAGGCGCAGGCGGCGCTCCTGCGCGCGCTCTGGATCAGCCCTGCCCTTTCCGCCGCGGTGCCCGAGCCCCTCTCCACGCGTCTGATGGAAGACACCGCGCGTCTGGAGAATGAGCTGCGCGCGGGACTGCTCAAGCAGCCGCCGCCGCTGCCGGATTAAACCCTTCTCCCGCCGGGAGAGCCGTCCGAGGCTCTCCGCTCCCGAAAGATCCTCGCCGACCAGATGCCCCACTTGTGCAGCTTGTAAAGAAGCATCGTCTTCAGGATCGCGAGGCCGTAGCGCACGGAGGGCCCGAAGGCGATCTGTGAGGCCTCGTCGAAATAGCGGGTCTCGATCGGAATCTCCCGTATCGAAAGCCCCTTCGCGATCCCCTGAGCGATGATCTCGGTATCGAAGACGAAGCCGTCGGAGTTGGCCTCGAGGTTGACCGACTCGAGGTAATGCCGCGAGTACGCTCGAAACCCACTGTGGTATTCGGTCAGATAGATCAGAAACGTCAGGTTCTCGACCGCCGTGAGGAAGATGTTGCCCATGTACTTCCACTTCGGCATCCCCCCCTGGATGGGCCGGCCTCCCAGCATGCGGCTGCCGAAGACCGCATCGCACTTGCCCTCGAGCAACGGCTCCACCAGGTCCGGAATGACCGCCGGGTCGTACTGGTGGTCGGGGTGCACCATCACGACGATGCCGGCCCCACGCTCGAGCGCGGTCCGATAGCAGGTCTTCTGGTTGCCGCCGTAGCCGCGGTTCTTCGTGTGCACGACGACGTGCAGGTTGAGGCGCCTGGCGACCTCGACCGTACGATCGCGCGAGCAGTCGTCCACGAGGATGATGTCGTCGACCGACCCCGCGGCGATGTCCGCGTGCGTGCGCTCGAGCGTCTTCTCCGCGTTGTAGGCGGGCATGACCACCGCGATCTTCGGACGCCGGTTCGGCCGGGCGGCGGCCTCCACAGGCGGGCGGCTCTCCTCCACTTCAGGTCCCCCGCCGGGTCAGGATCACCGGAAGCGTTCGCAGCAGGATCGCGAGGTCGAGCCCGATGGACCAGTTGTTCAGATAAGCCAGATCGTAACGCAGCTTGATCTCCGGCTCCGACGCATAGTCGCCCGAGATCTGCGCGAGGCCCGTCACACCCGGCCGTACCGCATGACGCAGCTCATATCCGGCCACGGTCTCGGCGAACCGTACCGTGAATTCGGGCCGCTCGGGGCGCGGGCCCACGAGGCTCATGTCCCCGCGCAGCACGTTCCAGAGCTGAGGGATCTCGTCCACGCGCGCCGAGCGGAGCAACCGCCCGACGGCGGTGACGCGCGAGTCGTCCGGAGTGGCCAGCACCGGACCCGTCTCGATCTCCGCACCGGGGCGCATCGTCCGCAGCTTCCAAAGCTCGAACGCGCGGCCATCCTTCCCGACGCGCCGCTGCCGATAGAAGACGCCACCCCGCGAGGTCGCCGCCACGAAGAGCGCGGAAAGCCCCAGGATTGGCCAGAGCAGCAGCAGGAGGGCGCCGGCCGCGAGGACGTCGAAGGCGCGCTTTTCCGCCGCGGCGAGACCCTCGAGCGGGCGCACCTTGGCCTCCAGCAACGGGAGGTCCCCCACGATCCGGAAGCGCAGCCGCCCGATCATCGTCTCGAACGGCGACGGCCACACGAGAAGCTCGGCGCTGAAATCCGGCGGGATCGCGTGCGCGAGGCGGTCGCGCCACGTGGGGCCTTCCGGCGTCAGGATGAGATCGTCGATCCTCTCGCGCACGGCGGTCTCGGCGATTTTTTCAACCGGTCCGAGAACGCGCAGGCCCGCCGTGCCGCCGCCTTCCCCGATCAGGCCGACGACTTCCACGCCCGTCCAGGGATGCCGCCGGATGGCATCGGCGATCAGGGCCGCCACCGGGCCGCCGCCCACGATCGCGGCGCGCCGGCGCGGCTGCGGGAAGAGACGGTCGAGGACCGCCCTCCACAGGGCGAGCAGAACCGAGTCGAGCAGAATGTAGAGCACGAGCACCGACCGGGGGAACGCGTAGGTCTGGGCGAAGGCGAGGAAGTAGACCGAGGCGAGCAGCAGAAGCTGGATGAAAGCAGCGGGGATGAGGAGCCGCGCCAGCGGGTCTCGGAAGCGCTCGCGCGCTCCGTAGAGCCCGAAGAGCGCCATCGAGAGCACCTGTGCGCCCGCGATCAGGACGAGATTCTCCAGCGTGAAACGCACCTTCTCGGGAGGCAGCAGCGTCTCGGTGCCGGGAATCGAGACACGTGTGCGCAGGAAGAAGGCGAGGTAGAGCGCCGCGGCCCCGACGCAGATGTCGCCGAGCACGGCCGCCGGACGAAACAGCGCGGGAGCGCGGAAGGTCAAAGCCCTCTCCCGGCCGGCTTCCACGCCGGGCGCCGATAGCCGAGCAGGCCGGCCAGCACGCCCGCCGACAGGGCGAGGTTGATCACGCTGAAATAATAGAGCCTGCCGAGCGCTCCGGACGGCACCCTCGTCCCTCGCGCCGACAACGCGAGCAGGGCCGCGAGAAGCAGGGCCGCGAGGCCGATCGGGCGCAAGGCCGGGCTCGCGGCGGCCGCGGCGGCGGCGAGCAGCGCCGCGACGGGAGACAGCCACCGTGCCGCCTTGCGCGAGAAGAAGACGAACGCGAGCAGTGGCCGCCGCGGGCTCCAGAGCCATCGCTCCCGGCGCAGGACCTGTCCCGCGCCGATCCCGATGCGAAAGCGGCGCGAGAGCTCCTCCGGCACGTCGGACGGCAGGAGCTCACGCGCCACCGCCTCGGCGACGAAGACGACGTCCTCGCCCCGGCCCGCGATCCGCGCTGGGATCAGGAAGTCGTCCATCGCGGTGTCGGCCGGGAGCCGGTCGACCGAGGCGCGTCGGGCCGCGTAGATCGCTCCGTTGGCGCCGAGACAGACGCCCAGGCTCCCCTCCACCTCCTTCAGGCGGGTCTCTCGCTCCCAGAAGAGGCTTTCCGGTGTCTGCCCACCGTTCGAAGCCTCGAGGATCAGCCGGCCGCAGGCGGCGCCCACACCAGGCTCCGCGAGCGCTCGGGCCAGCGCCTCTACGGCCCCGGGATCGAAGCGCGTGTTGGCGTCGGTGAAGACGATCAGCTCCGCCGCCGAGGAGGCGACGAGATCGTTGACGATCGAGGCCTTGCCGCGCCGCTCCCGAAACTCGACGACACGAACGCGCGCATCGCCTCCGGACGCCTCTCTGGCGCGCGCGGCGGTCCGGTCCGCGCAGCCGTCGCAGCCGATCGCGACACCGTAGCTGCCTCCGTACCGCTGCGCCAGCAGGTCGCGCACGCGATCCGCGATGACCCCTTCTTCGTCCGCCGCCGCGACGAGGACCTCCACAGAGGAGAGAGCCCTCGCCCCGGACGCCGGCCTCGTCGGGTCCCGCGCGGCGAGGCGCCGGATCCAGGCGGGATAGAGCCGGTACGACCAGAGGGCGAGCCAGGCCGCGAGAAGCACCAGGAGCGCCGCGAGCGCGGTCACGCGGCCGCGCTCCGCCGCAGAAGCTCCCGTGCGAACGCCGCGCCGATTGAGCTCCAGTCGTACAGTCTCTCGACCCGGCGGCGGGCGGCGGCCGCCATGCGGCGTCTGGCATCGGGGTTTTCGAGCAGGCGGGCCGCGGCTTGCGCGAAGGCTTCCGGCTCGTCTGCGATCGAGATCTCATCTCCCGCCGCAAGCTCGAGCCCCTCGGCGCCGACGGAGGTCGAGACGACCGGCACCCCGCAAGCCGCCGCCTCTAGGATCTTGAGTCGAGTGCCGCCTCCCGCGAGCAGGGGTACGACGCCTACGGCCGCGCGTTCCCAGAAGGGGCGCGTGTCTTCCCCTTCGCCCAGGAGACGGAAACCGCCGTCTTGAAGGGCGCGCAGCCGGCGCGGGGCGCCGCGTCCGAGGACTTCGACGCGGGCCGCGGGGCGGGACCGCCGGAGCTGCGGCCACACCCGCTCGTGGAACCACCGAATCCCCTCGGCGTTGGGAGGCCAGGAGAGATCGCCCACGAAGAAGAGGGTCTCGCCTGAGGCGGGCTCCGCGCGAAAGTGGTAGCGGGAGAGATCGACGCCGTTGGGTACGACGAGCGGCCGGGCCGGCACCGCTGCGGCGGC
>JBGPCK010000148.1:0-6751 GCA_041481715.1 Thermoanaerobaculia bacterium
GACACTCCCTGCGGACACCCGCCTCGGGCCTTACGACCGTCGCTGCGCTTGCTCGGAGGTCTGGCTTCGCCACCGGCGCGCGGCTCGCGGGTCCCCGCGCGACAGCGCGCCTGACCACTTCGCTGCGCTTCGCTCCCGCGGCAAGAACCTCCTCCCTCTCTTCGGTCGGGAGACTATTCGCGCCGCGAGCGGCAGGTAGAGTTGCCGCGTTGATAGAACGAGATCGCTTTCCGGAGATGGTCTGACGTGAGTCTCGCTGCCGGGACGAAGCTCGGCCCCTACGAGATCCTGTCGCCGCTCGGCGCGGGAGGAATGGGGGAGGTATACCGGGCGAGGGACACGCGGCTCGGCCGCGATGTCGCGGTCAAGGTGCTGCCGGCCGAGCTTTCCGCGGATTCCGGCCGCTTACGCCGGTTCGAGAAGGAGGCGCGGTCGGCCTCCTCTCTGAATCACCCCAACATCGTCACGATCCACGACATCGGGTCCGAGGGCTCGGTCTCCTACATCGCCATGGAGCTGGTGGATGGCGTGACGCTGCGGCAGGTGCTGGCGGATGGGGCCCTGCCCTTAAAGAAGCTGCTCGGGATAGCGGCGCAGGTGGCCGACGGGCTCGCGAAGGCGCATGGGGCGGGCATCGTGCACCGGGACCTGAAGCCCGAGAACGTCATGGTCACGAAGGACGGGTTCGTGAAGATCCTGGACTTCGGCCTGGCGAAGCTGACCCAGCCGGAGGACTCCGGCGGCAGGACGCAGGCGCCGACGGTTTCGGGCGGGACGGAGCCAGGGATCGTCGTTGGGACGGTCGCGTACATGTCGCCGGAGCAGGCGCTCGGAAAGCTGCTCGACTTTCGTTCGGACCAGTTCTCGTTTGGTTCGCTGCTCTACGAGATCGCGACGGGCAAGAAGGCGTTTGCCCGGGCGAGCGGCCCGGAGACGATGACGGCGATCATCCGGGAGGAGCCGGAGCCGCTCGCCATGGCCTCTCCCTCGACCCCGGCGCCGCTACGCTGGATCGTGGAGCGCTGTCTCGCGAAGGAGCCGCTCCACCGATACGCCTCGACGCAAGACCTCGCGTGGGACTTGGCCGGCATTCGGGATCATCTGTCGGAGGTGTCGCTGTCCGGCGGACAAGCCGCGGCTGCCATCCCTCGGCGTCTCGCCCTGAGGCACGCTCTCGCGCTCCTTCTTGCGGCCCTCGCCTCGATCGCGGGTGCGGTCCTCGTCGGAAAGTCGCTCGGACGTTCTCCGGTTCCGTCCTTCCAGCGGTTGACGTTTCGGCGCGGAGAGGTGATGGCGGCGAGGTTTGCGCCCGACGGGCAGACGGTCATCCATGCCTTCTCCGCCGGCGGCGCGCCCGAGGACATCTACTCGGTGAGGGCGGGCGGCCCCGAATTTCGGGCACATGGGCTCCGCGGCGCCCAGCTTCTCGCCGTCTCTTCTCGGGGTGAGATGGCGGTCGCCCTCGGCTGGGAATGGGGCGGGCCCCAAATCGGCTACGGCACGCTCGCTCGTGTTTCGCTCGCCGGAGGCGCGCCGAGGCAGCTCCTCCAGAAAGTGATGTTTGCCGACTGGGCCCCCGACGGCAAAGAGCTCGCGGTGGTCCGCCTCGTCGAACAAGGCAGGCGGATCGAGTTCCCGATCGGCAAGGTGCTCTACGAGACGCGCGCCCTTCCGTATCTCGGGCAGCTTCGGGTCTCACCACGGGGCGACGCGATCGCCTTCCTCGAGCTCGAGCGGGTAAACGGGATCTCCTCCGTCCACGTGATGGATCTGGCGGGCGGGAGACGGAAGCTCTCGGATGGCTGGTCCCAAGCGCAGGGCATCGCCTGGTCGAAGAACGGGAAGGAGATCTGGTTCACCGCGGCGAGGATGGGTCAGGCCATGGCCCTCTACGCGGTGACGCTCTCGGGCAGGGAACGGCTGGTGGCGCGCGTCCCGGGAGGAATCCGGCTCCAGGACATCTCGTCGGACCGGCGCGTGCTCCTGACCGAGGAGAACACCCGGCGAGAGATGGCCGGCCGCCTTTCGGGCGACGCGGTGGACCGGGACTTGACCTGGCTCGACTACTCGTTCCCGACGGACCTTTCGGCCGACGGCAAGCGGCTTGTCTTCGTCGAGGCGGGGGAAGGGTCCGGAGCCGCTCCTTCGCTGTGGCTGAGAAGCGTGGACGGGTCTCCTCCAGTTCGGCTGGGCGAGGCCGTCGGTGGTTCCCTTTCATCGGACGGCACGTGGGTCGCAGCCACTCGGGCTCGCTCGAAGGGCCCGAACGAGCTCGTGCTGCTGCCCACGGGAGCCGGCGAGGAGCGCAAGCTCGAGCTACCTGGAGTCAGCCCCAGCGCGGCCGCGTGGCTGCCGGGCGGCGATCGGCTTCTCGTAGAGGGCCGAGTCGCCGCCGGGAAGCGACGAAGTTACGTCGTCGGGCTCGCCGACGGCGCATCTCGGCCGGTCGCTCCGGAGGGCTGGGTATCTCTGGCAATCAGCCCGGACGGGAAATGGGCTCTGTGTGAGGCCGAGGATCAATTCGCCCTCTATCCCCTCGAAAACGGAGAGCCCCGTCCCTTGTCGATACCGGAGAAAAGGCAGGACGCCGTGGCCGACCTGGGGATCCTCTCCTGGGCCGACGATGACCACACAGTCTTCGCGGCTCGGCACGGCATTCCCGCCCGGTTCTTCCGGCTGGATCTGCACAGCTTCCAGGCGACGCCTTGGAAGGAAGTGGCCCCGGCCGATCCCGCCGGGGTGCGCACGGTGGAGCCGACGCTGATCACGCCCGACGGCAAGTCTTACGTTTACACGTTTCGCCGCGTGCTCTCCGATCTCTACCTGGCGGAGGGATTGAAGTGATGTCGAGCCCGGGCTCGCGGCGGTGTCAGAAGGAGATCCGGACGCCCGCCCGGAAGGTCCGGTCGCTCAACCGCTCGGAAGGGTCGTTGAAATTGGCCGACTGAGTAAACACGGGCGTGGCCCCCGTCGCGTCGTACGCGCCGACGGAACCGAATCGCTGCAGGACCGTGTGGCTGTTTGCCACGTTGAAGCAGTCGAGCGAAGGTGTGACGGTGACTTTCGACGCGATCCGGAAGAGCCTCTCGAGGTGCAGGTCGAGCTCGTAGACATCGGGATCCCTGTAGGCGCTGACCTCACCAATCTGGAGGCGAATTCGGTCGCGGCCGAGGGTGTCGCGTGTGAACGCATTTACGAAGTACACCGTCGGAAATCCCTGTCGGCCGAAGAAGTTTGCCGCGGCCGTTATCTCCAGCGGAAGCAAGACCGTCCCGCTGACGTTGAACTGCCACTTCGAGTTGATGTAGGAGCCGGAAGCCGCGCCGAGCTTGCCGGCGGGCTCGACGACCGCGCCGCTCGCGTTGGTTCCTCCTCGAAGATTGTTGGGATTGATGATCGCCCCCGGGCCGACCGTCTGCCTCCAGTCGTTGTAAGCGACGCCGACTCGCATGCTCCAGCCGTGGGACAGCCGTTTGACGACCTGCAACTCGACCCCGTCGTAGACCATCGAGGAGTCCGGCCGGTTTGCGATCACGACCCCGGCGCACGGGTCGGGACATGTCGCGAGGGCGTAGTAGGGCTCGTCAAAGGAGAGGCTGAATCCGTCCGCGGCCGTCGCCGTCCCGCTCGCGTTACCGGCGTATTGGTAATCGGAACGGGTCACACCGACGATCGGCGGGGCGCCAGCGGGAAATGAAGGAAATTCGAGATTACGCGTGTTGCGATGGGTATACGCGATCGAGGCCGAAAGATCGGAAAAGATCTGCCGTTCCGCGCCGACGATGAACTCGTCGGTTTCCGGAGGCTTCAAATTCGGCGAAACCCGGTTGATGGACGTGGTCGAGGCCGTGTCCTGCGGGTTGACGTAGGCCCAGGACGCCAGATTCGAGGGGGACGTGTCCACTTCGTCCGGCTCCACCCGGTGGTTTCCGTTGGGGTCGTTCCAGTAGTAATACAGAAGGGCCGTGCCGGGGAACGCGTTCGAGTAGTAGATCTCCGAGCCGAGCTGGTTCGCGAACCTCGCGTAGGAGGCTCGGAGCAGTGTCTTCCGATCCTTCCCCAGCGCGTATGTCGCCCCCACACGCGGCTCGACCGTTTTCCAGGTAATCGGGTAGCCCGTGTCTCCGGCATATTGGATGGCGGGAAGAACGTAAGGGAAGACGGGATTCGCCAGGACGGAAGAGGGCAGGTTCTTCCCCTGCTGATAGTCGAACCGCAGGCCGACGTTGACGGTGAGGTTTCCGGACTGAATCGTGTCGCCCGCGTACGCGTCGTAGTAGTTCATCTCGTAACTCGGTCTTGACGCCCGCGTGATGACCGCGAGCTGCGAGTAGTCGTTGGCGACGAGCTGATCGCCGGGCCAGACGCTCAACGAGTCGGTCCGCGTGTGCTTGTAGCCGAACCCGAACTTCAGCTCGTGGGCGAGTTTCCCTGTGTCGAAGAAGCCGGAGGCGGTCAGACCCGCCTGATGCTGCGGCCGCTGGGATTTGTAGTAGATGTAGCTGTTCTGCCAGACGTAGTCGGCGTCGAGATTGGCCTGCTTGTCGAGGCCTCCCACCGGTGTGAGTGTGAAGTCCCCGCCGAGGTAAGAGAAGTAGATCGACGCGAAGAGCTTCTCCGAGAGGACCTGTGAGTCTTCCGCCTTGTAGATCGAGGTCGGCGTCGTCTGGTTCCAGGAAGCGGAAAGGGCGCGGTTCGGACCGGCGTCACGCCCGTCGAAGACCTTGTCGAAGTGGTTGTAGAAGAGAGTGAGCGTGTTGGCGGCAACCGGCTGGGCCTCCAGCTTCGCGTTCCACTGCTGGAGCTTGTTGGCCGACCGGAAGGGCTCGCCGTCGGGCAGCAATACGGTCTCGCCCTGGATGTTGTTGCCCGCGCCCGCGGCCCAGAGCCAGAGGCGGTCCTTCCAGAGAGGCCCGCCGGCCTCGAGTCCGTAGTCCCAACTTCCAGAGGAGGCCACCTGAGTCGCAGAGCCCTCGGAGCTGGGGAAGAAGTAGAAGAGCCGGCCGGAGCCCTTGAGCTCGTTGGTCCCCCGCCGCGTGACCATGTTCAGGGAGACGCCCGGTGTCGCGAGCGACGGGTCCGAGCCCCCGGTGACGACCTCGATGTCCTGCAGAGACTCGAAATCGAAGTAGAGGGAGGTGCCGCCGGTCGCGGCCATGTCCGTGATCGCCACACCGTCCAGGTTGTACGTGTTCTGGTCCATGTGGGACCCCTTGCCAACGAAGATGGATTGCACGCCGCTGGCGCTTCCATTGACGTTCATGTTCGCGAGGAGCACGCCGGGAACCTGCCGCAGGATTGACCAGGGATCGCGCGTCGTGGGGATAGTGTCGAGATCCTTGCGCTCGAACGTGGTGCCGGTCTCGGTCTTGCGGGTGTCCAGAGCCGGCGATTCGCCGCGGACCGTGACCGCTTCCGCCGCCGTCGCAACAGGCATCGAGATCGTGAGGACGACGTCCTTGCCCAGAGCGAGGATCACCTCGCGGCGAACCGTCTGGAAGCCCGATCGGTCGAACGTGACGGAGTAGTCCCCCGGCGAGAGGTTCAGAAACCGAAAGTCCCCCTTCGAGCTCGTTGTCGCCGTTACGGCGGCGCCCGGGCCGTGCAGCGTCACGCTGACCCCGGGAAGGACCTGATTCTGCTCGTCGAGGACCGTCCCGTACAGGTTGCCCACCGGAGCGGGATTCTGGGCGGACGCGATGGCCGAGAGCAGCATGGCCGCGAGCCACGCGCTCGAGCGTCCCTTGCGGGTTGCCGGCGTTTCTGTCATTTGTCCCCGAAAGACCGCCTCTAATCTCCCGCCTCGCTCCGTCCGTGTCAAGGAAGGGAGCGCGGTAATGAAATAATTCGAGAAGGCCGATTTCCTTGAGCCTCACCGCGGGTAATCGCCTCGGGCCTTACGAGATCCTGGCGCCGCTTGGCGCGGGTGGGATGGGAGAGGTGTACCGTCGCTCGCGTTCCGTTCGGGGCCTGCACCCGTTTGGCGCACCGGCCCGCGGCTCGCCGGGGTGCCGGCTCGACCGCGGGCCTGGCCCCTCGCTTCGCGCTCGCTCCCGCGGCGCGCGCCTCCTCCCTCGATTACCTCGGGAGACTTCGCGCGCCGCGACGGACCCCCGCGGGGCGCGCGGAGGCTTCCGGACATGACGCTCACCAGCGGTACGCTCTTGGGTCCCTACGAGATTCTCGGCCCGATCGGCGCAGGTGGAATGGGAGAGGTGTACCGGGCCCGGGACACACGGCTCGGCCGCGACGTGGCGATCAAGGTGCTGCCGGCCGAGCTGTCGGCGGATGCCGGCCGTCTGCGGCGTTTCGAGAAGGAAGCCCGGTCGGCGTCGTCGCTCAATCACCCCAACATCGTGACGGTCTACGACATCGGGTCTGCCGATGCGATCTCGTACATCGCGATGGAGCTGGTGGAGGGCGTGACGCTGCGTCCGATGGTGGCGGAGGGCGCGCTTCCTTTGAAGAAGCTTCTCGCAATCGCCGCGCAGGTGGCCGACGGCCTGGCCAAGGCGCACGGGGCCGGGATCGTGCATCGGGACCTGAAGCCCGAGAACGTCATGGTGACCAAAGACGGGTTCGCGAAAATCCTGGACTTCGGGCTGGCGAAGCTCACCCAGCCGGAGGATTCGAGCGGAACCACGCAGGCCCCGACCGTGTCGGGAGGGACGGAGCCGGGGATCGTGATGGGGACGGTCGGGTACATGTCGCCCGAGCAGGCGCTCGGCAAGCCGCTCGATTTCCGGTCGGA
>JBGPCK010000149.1:0-6748 GCA_041481715.1 Thermoanaerobaculia bacterium
CTCGATGGTAGCGGGCATGCGCGGCGGTCCGGTGTCAGGGCCCAGGGATCGGTCCCGGCAGCGGCGAGTCCGCGATTCGGAAGCTTTGCCGGCGACGCCAGAGCCGAGCTGGAGCTGCTCGTTGGCGGCGTTGACGATCGCGTCCACGTTCAACGCGGTGATGTCGCCCTGAGCGAGCTCGATGGTAGCGGGCATGCGCGGCGGTCCGGTGTCAGGGCCCAGGGATCGGTCCCGGCAGCGGCGAGTCCGCGATTCGGAAGCTTTGCCGGCGACGCCTCATGCCCCAAGTTGTCTGACGATCTCTTCGGCAATGCGCAGGTAGGCCTCGGTGACCGGCGACTGCGGATCGGCGGCCACGATGGGGCGCCCCTCGTCGCCGCCGATGACGACTTTCGGGTCGAGCGGAATCTCACCCAGAAAGGGCACGTGCAGCGACTCGGCGGTCTTCCGGCCGCCGCCGTGCTTGAAGATCTCCTCGCGGTGGCCGCACTTGGGGCAAACGTAGTACGACATGTTCTCGACGATGCCGAGCACGGGGACGTTCACCTTCTGGAACATGGCGAGGCCCTTGCGCGCGTCGATCAGGGAGACATCCTGCGGCGTGGTCACGATCACGGCGCCCGCCAGATGAATCTTCTGCGTCAGGGTCAGCTGCGCATCGCCCGTGCCGGGCGGCAGGTCGATGATGAGAAAGTCGAGCTTGCCCCAGGCGACGTCCTGGAGGAATTGCTCGACCGCCTTCATCACCATGGGGCCGCGCCAGATCACGGGCTGATCGACGTCCATGAGAAACCCGAGCGACATGACGCGCACCCCGTAGCGCTCGATCGGCACGATCTGGTTTGCCTCGTTGACGTACGGCTTTTCGGAGATGCCCATCATCATCTGCTGGGATGGGCCATAGATGTCCGAGTCCATCAGCCCGACACGCCGTCCGAGCCGCTCGAGGGCAAGCGCCAGGTTGGCGGCGACGGTGGACTTGCCGACCCCGCCCTTGCCCGAGGCCACGGCGACCGTAAAGGCGACTTCGGGCAGGATGTCGGCGCGCGGCGGCGGGACGCCCGCCGCGCCGCGGGGCGGCGGCGGTCCCGGCGGCTTCACCTCCAGCCGGATCGTGACCGCCGAGACGCCCGCGAGGGCGCGCAGCTTCTCCGTGGCTTCGCGCTGGATCTCCTCGGCGGCCCGCGGGGACTCGGTCGTGATCTCGAGCCGGAAGGCAACGTTGCCTCCTCCGACGGAGAGATCCTTGACGAAACCGAACGAAACGATGTCGCGCGAGAGGCCAGGGAACCGAACCGTCTTCAGGACGTCGAGGACCTTTTCTTCGGTGAGTTCCGTCGTCGCGGACATCGAGCCTCCGGAAGAGAAAAATATCACGCACGAGCGGATCGCCGAGCGATCGCGCCCTCAGGCGCGGGCGGCCGCTTCCTCTCGCAACTTGCCGATTTCCTCCCTCAGCCTCTGCGTCAGGTCTCGACGCGACGGGTGATCTCCGCCCGAGCCCTCCATCGACTCCCCGACGCAGACAATCGACCGCCCCGGCGACATGACGAGCCTGCCGGGCGGCAGGATTCGTCTGGTCCCCGCCAGGCCCACCGGCAAGAGAGGCAGTCCCGAGCGCAAAGCGAGCATCGCCGCTCCCTTCTTGAAAGGCAGCAGGTTTCCCGTGCGCGTGCGCGTCTGCTCGGGAAAGATCACCACTGAGCGCCCCCCGCGCAGCCGCTTCAGGGCGGCGTCGAGGGTGGCCGCGCCGCGCGACCGATCGCCGCGGTCCACGGGGACGAAGCCGGCCGCCGCGATCGACCAGCCGAGCACCGGCACGCGGAAGATGCTTCGCTTGGCCAGGAACCGGACCTGAAACGGCAGGCAGGCGAGCAGAACGACGATGTCGCACAGGCTCTCGTGGTTGGCCGTAACGATGAAGCTCCGGCCCCGATCCAGCCGCTCCGCATGGAGCACCGTCACCGAGATGCCCGAGACGCGAAGGACCGAGCGCGCCCAGCCGCGCGCGAAGCGCAGGAACCAGTCGCCCCGTGGAGGCACGAAGGCGGCGAAGATGGCGGGCAACCCGAAGGCGACCGTGAGAAGGCCGATGGCGGTCCAAAGGGCCGCGGCGCGCAGGCTTCGCATCGAGGCGGCGGATGTTAGCAAACGGCCAAGTCTCCGCCGCTCCGAGATTTACATCGAGCGATCGGCGGAATAGAATCGCCCATTCCCATGAGCGCACCCCGCCCGGCGACACCCCAGCCGTCGGCCACGGCTTTCTTCTACCGGAACATCCGGTGGCTCCGTTTCGTCGACCGCTTCGGCCGTAAAGGCCAGGCGGCCGTCGAGTATCTCGGTGGGCTCGCCCAGCTGGTCGGCGACGCGGCGATGGGAAGCGTCTCGCGGCCCTTTTACCGATACGAGCTGCTGCGCCAGCTCGACGAGATCGGCGTCAAGTCGGTCTCCATCACCGGAATCACGGCCTTCACGACGGGAATGGTGCTGGCCCTGCAGACCGCCTATTCGCTCGCGGCCTTCGGAGGCAAGCTCTTCATCGGCCGGGTCGTGTCCCTATCCCTCGTGCGAGAACTCGGGCCCATCCTGACGGCCCTCATGGTCGGGGGCCGCGTCGGCTCGGGGATCACGGCGGAGCTCGGCTCCATGACGGTCACCGAGCAGGTCGACGCCCTGCGTTCCATGGCGATCTCGCCGGTCCGCCGGCTCGTGGTGCCGCGGGTCCTCGCGACGGTCCTGATGATGCCGGTTCTAACCTCGCTCGCGGACGTGCTCGGAATCCTCGGGGGCCTCTTCATCGCGGTCGTCGAACTGCGAATGACCGCGCAGGACTACCTGTCGAGCATCTGGCAGCAGCTTCAGATCTCGGACATCATGAGCGGCCTCGGCAAGACCTTCTTCTTCGGCCTGGAAATCGCGGCCATCGGCTGCTACAACGGACTGAACGTCCAGGGGGGCGCCGCGTCCGTGGGCACGGCCACGACCCGGACGGTCGTGATTGCGTCGATCTGCGTTCTCGTCTCCGACTTCTTCCTGACGAAATTGTTCCTGGCGTTTTGAGAGCGAGCCGATGAGCGAGACGAGACCCCCCCGAAGGCCTGAACGCGGCGAGACGATCGTCGAGTTCGAGCACGTCTGGAAGCGGTACGAAAAGCGCGAGATTCTCGCCGGAGTCGACCTGAAGATTCGGCACGGCGAGGTGCTCTGCATCCTGGGTCCGTCCGGCTCCGGCAAGAGCGTCACCCTGCGCCACATCAACGGGCTGACCAAGCCCGACAGCGGCGACGTCCGGGTCTTCGGCCAGTCGGTCGTTGCTCTCGACGAGGAGCAACTGACGCCCATCCGACGGCGGCTCGCGATGCTCTTTCAGGGGGGCGCGCTCTTCGACTCGATGAACGTGGAGCGCAACATCGCCTTTCCGCTCGAGGAGCACACGACGAAATCGACCTCCGAGATCGCCGAGGCCGTGGCCGAAAAGCTGAAGATGGTGGGTCTGCCGGGGATCCAGAGGAAGATGCCGGCGGAGCTCTCCGGCGGCATGCGCAAGCGCGTCGCGCTGGCGCGATCGATCGCTCTGGAGCCCGAGATCATCTTGTACGATGAGCCGACCACGGGGCTCGACCCCCTGAGTTCCGAGAAGATCGCGCAGCTCATCGTGGACCTGAACGTCCGGCTCCAGACGACCTCGGTGGTCGTCACACACGACATCGTGACGGCGCGCACCGTCGCCGACCGCCTGGCGTTCCTCTACCAGGGACAGTTCCAGTTCATCGGGACGTTCGACCAGGCCGCGCGCGGCGGGCACCCCGTTCTGCAGGACTACTTCCGCTCGATGGGCTTCCCGTGCGGCACCGGAACGATCGCGGCGGTAACGGGAGGCAGCTAACGAATGGTCACCGAGCATTACGTCGGCCGGCGCTTCCGGGTCGGGATCGTGGTCCTGATCGCCCTCTTCTTCACGGTCATCGGCGTCTTCATGGTCGGCAAACGCGCCAACCTGTTCAAGGCGAAGTGGCCCTACGAGACGCACTTTGATTCGGCTTCGGGCCTGGTCGTCGGCAACCCGGTGCGCTTGAACGGCGTGAACGTCGGCAGCGTCCTGGAGGTCAATCTCTCGCCGCAGCCCGGCGACCAGAGCGTGCGCGTCGTCTACGAGGTCGACCGGCGCGTCGCACCACGGCTGCGCACCGGGACCCTCGCCTCGATCAAGACGATCGGCCTGCTCGGGGACAAGTACATCGACCTGGCCGGCGGCACGTCGGCCCAGGAGCAGATCCAAATCGGCGGCGATATCAAGGCGGCGCAGGGCACGGGCATCGAGCAGCTTCTGGAGGGCGGGGGCGATCTCTTGACCGACCTCTCCGCCATCGCCCGATCCTTGAAGAACATCCTCGGCCGGACGGAAAAAGGCGAGGGATTCCTCGGCTCGATCACTTCGAAGAGCCCCGAGAGCGAGCAGCTCGGCAACAGCTTCAACGCGGCCCTGCATTCCTTGAACGGCATCCTGAAGAAGATCGAGGGTGGCCAGGGTCTGGTGGGCAGGCTCCTGATCGACGAAAAATACGGCCGCGAGACGAGCGCCTCGCTTGCGGGCGCGGTCCGCTCGGTCGAGTCTCTCCTCACCCAAATCGACGAGGGGACTCGCAGCGGCAAGGGCGCCATCCCGGCGCTGCTCGCCGATCCGGAGGGCAAGAAGAAGGTCTACGCTCTCGTCGACGACCTGGCCGCGGCCGCCACCTCGCTCGCGCGGATCGCCGAAAACCTGGAGAAGGGCGACGGCGCCCTGCCGATTCTCCTGCACGATGAGCGGTTCGGCCGCCAGTTCTCCAAGAACCTGCTCGACTTCTCGCAGCGCCTGAACTCGATCGGCCGCAAGCTCGATGAGGGTGACGGCACCGCCGCGAAACTCATCAATGATCCCGCCCTCTTCGACGCGGCCGAGCGCCTCGTCGTCGGCGTCGACGAATCCGCGCTCCTGCGCTGGCTCGTCAAGAACCGCCAGAAGGCCGGGATCAAGAAGGAGTATCAGGACGAGGTGCGGCGGCAAACCGCGTCGCCGGGGCCCGTGGCCGCGGCGGCGCGGACGCCGACGCCGCCGCCTCGATGAAGCTGCTGCTCACCGGCGGAGCCGGCTTCATCGGCTCCCACCTGGCCGACCGGCGGCTTTCCCGCGGGGACCGGGTCACGGTGCTCGACGACTTCAACGATTTCTACGACCCGGCCGTCAAGCGCCGCAACGTCGCGCCGCACCTCGACAACCCGCAGTTCCGGCTGGTCGAGGGAGACATCCGCGACCGGGAGCGCGTCTTCGCGCTCTTCCGCGAGGAGCGGTTCGAGGGAGTCGTGCACCTGGCCGCGCGGGCCGGCGTGCGGCCCTCAATCCGCGAGCCCGTCCTCTACGAGCAGGTCAATTGCATCGGGACGTTGAACCTTCTGGAGGCCGCGGTCGCGCACGGCAAGCCCCGATTCGTTTTCGCCTCCTCCTCCTCGGTCTACGGCCTCAACGCGAAGCTCCCGTTCGCCGAGGACGATCCCATCGACCGCACGATTTCGCCCTACGCCACAACGAAGCGGGCCGGCGAGCTGCACGTGTTCAACGCCCATCACCTTCACGGGCTGACGGCGGTTTGCCTGCGGCTCTTCACCGTGTATGGCCCGCGGCAACGCCCCGAAATGGCCATTGCGAGCTTCATCCGCTCGATCGAGGCGGGAAACCCGATCCCCTTCTACGGGGACGGCGGCTCCCGCCGGGACTACACGTTCGTCGACGACATCGCCGACGGCCTGGAAGCGGCGCTCTCGGTTCCCGTGTCTTTCGAGATCGTCAACCTCGGGGGCGCCCATCCCGTCACGCTGGCGAGCCTGGTCAGAGAGATCGAGGCGGCGACGGGCAAGAAGGCGACGCTCGAGCGCCTGCCCGACCAACCGGGGGACGTCCCGGTGACCTTCGCCTCCACCGAGAAGGCCGAGCGCCTCCTGAACTTCCACGCCCGCGTGCCGCTGCCCGAGGGACTGCGGCGTTGCGTGGCCTGGCATCGGACCAACGCCGCATGAACAGGAGCCTTCCCGCATGAACGTCTGTCTCGTGGGAACCGGTTACGTGGGCCTCGTGACCGGAGCGTGCCTGGCCGACTTCGGGATGAACGTCGCGTGCGTCGACAAGGACGAGGCGAAGATCGCCGCGCTCCAGGGCGGGCGCCTGCCGATCTACGAGCCGGGACTCGAGCAGCTCGTCGCCAAGAACGCGCGCGCGGGACGTCTCCGGTTCACGACGGACCTGAAGGCCGGAATCGAAAGCTCGCTCGCGATCTTCATCGCGGTGGGGACCCCCCCGAAGCTCGACGGCTCCCCCGACCTGACCTTCGTGCGCCAGGTCGCCGAGGCCATCGCACAGTACCGCAACGGCTACAAGGTCGTCATCACCAAGTCCACCGTCCCGACCGGGACGGGGAAGACGATCGAGGAGATCCTGCGCGCCAAGAACGACCGCCACGAGTTCTCGGTCGTCTCGAACCCCGAGTTTCTCCGAGAGGGCTCGGCCATCTCCGACTTCCTGCGCCCGGACCGCATCGTGATCGGCGCTTCGGACCCTCGCGCCGTCGAGGTTATGAAGGAGATCTACAGCCCGCTCTACCTGATCGACACGCCCTTCGTCATCACCGACGTCGCTTCGGCGGAGCTGATCAAGTACGCCTCCAACGGCTTTCTGGCCGTGAAAATCTCCTTCATCAACGAGATCGCCCGCCTC
>JBGPCK010000150.1:0-6718 GCA_041481715.1 Thermoanaerobaculia bacterium
ACCTCGGCCATGCCGGGCTCCACCGGCGCGGGGTTCAGAGATTCCACCAGGGGAGTGGGAAACGGTCCCGTCTCCAGCGCCGGAATCAGGGGCGCCGGTGCCTGGCGATAGACGAACGCCACGGCGTCTCGCGAAAGATCGGCGCCGAACCCGCCGTGACCTCGAGCCCAATCAAGGAAGGACTCATCGGTTCGGAACCAGTTCGCGGAGTCGGCGGGCTTTCCGAGTCCCGCAATCTGAAGGATCTCTCGAGCGCGCTCGCGCAGGATCTCCGGCGACTTCTCGAGACCCACGAAGTGGGCGATGTTCGCGCGCGGCGAAAGGAAGACGGAGAGGCCGAGCGCCGCGGACAGAGAGAGAAGGAGCCAGCGGGCATGCGACGGCTCGAGTCCACCGCGTTGTCCCGCCGCGGCGACCATCTCGGGTGAGGGCGTCTCCCCCGCTGCCAGCGCCGCCGCCAGCGGATCTCCCCCCGGCAGCGCCGCCGCCACCTGCGCCGCCGAGGACGGCCGCTGTCGGGGATCCTTCTCGATGCACCGCAGGATCGCCCGCTCGACCGCGGGCTCCATTCCCGCCACCAGCGCCGACGGGCTGGTCGGCGGATCCTCCGTGTGCTTCTTGCGATAGTCCGCGATGCTTCCGGCATCAAACGCCCGCTTGCCCGTGTAGAGCTCGTAGAGAACCAGTCCCAGCGCATACAGGTCGCTTCGAACCGACGCCCCCTTGCCCGCGAACTGCTCGGGAGCCATGTAGGCGGGCGTCCCGCCGATCTCCGACTCGGTCCCGGCCTCCCCCGCCGCCACGGCGAGCCCGAAGTCCATGATGCGGGCACGACCGCGCCCGTCCACCATCACGTTGGCCGGCTTCAGGTCCCGGTGCAGCACTCCACGCTCGTGCGCCGCCGACAACCCCGCGCACAGCTGGCGCGACAGCTCCAATGCCTTGTCCGGCGGAAGGCGCCCGATCCGCCGCAGCAGCGAGGCCAGATCCTCGCCGTCGACGTACTCCATCGAGAGGAAGTGCCACCCCTCCACCTCCCCGATGTCGTACACGCGGCACACGTTGGGGTGCGACACCTGCCGCGCCGTGCGAACCTCCGAAAAAAAACGATCGAGAAGTGTCCGGTTCGAGGAGAGTCGCTCCGGCAGGAACTTCAGCGCCACCGGCTGCCCGAGCTTCAGATCGTCCGCCCGATAGACCTCTCCCATGCCCCCGCGCCCGATCAGACCGATGATCCGATACCGCTCGGCGAGCACTGTCCCGGGCGTGAAGCCCCCCGACTCGATCGAATCGCTGGATGCCAAACGCCCGACCGGCGAGGACGACGGATGCCGACGCGCTGCCGCCACCGCAACGGAGGGAGTCGCCAATCCCGTCGGAAGCTGCGAGTCCGACGTCAGCCGTCCGCCACAGACACGACAGGCGGCGCCGCTCTCCTCGACCTCCGAGCCACACTGAGGGCAGCGCACGCCGCCTGAAATCCTATCCCGCCGGCGCGAAGCTCTGCCGGACTACTTCTTGGCGGGCGGAGCGGCGCTTGCCTTGGCGACCTTGCCCTCCATCATGGAGTTCCAGGTCTTGCCGTCCTCGGAGGTCTCCAATTTGAAGTCGTAGCCCGACGCCGAAGTCTCCACCATCGTGTAGCGGCCCTTCATGAGCTTGCCGTTCATCATGCTTTCGTTGGTGTACGTCCAGGTCTTTCCGTCCACGGACCCCACGGCGTGCTCGTTTTCTCCCATGCTGTTGAAGCCGTTCCAGGTGTAGCCCTTCGCCGCGGCGTCGTAGCCCATGACTCCGAGGCCGTTCATCTTGCCCATCGGGCCCGAGCCTTCCTCGTGGCAGACGACGAAGAAACCTCCCTGCATCCAGGAGCAGTGTGACATTCCTGTCATCTTGCCGCCCGGGCCCCAGGGACTCGGCTTCATGTCGCCTTCCGAGGTCCAGTTGCCGACGAAGAATCCGAGCTTCTGGACTTCCGGGGCGGGCTTGGGCGCCTCCATCTTCTTTTCCTGCGCCTGCGCGGCGGCGGCCGCGGTCAAGAGTGCCGCGGTGACCAGAATGGCGAGCTTGAAGTGCTTCATGGTGTCCTCCTCTGTAATTGGATCGGATTCTAACCCTCGTCGATGGCCGCGGCGCCGAAGGCGGGCTTGCCGCCGAGCGACGTGAACAAGCCCCAGGCGGCGAGCCCCGCCACCAGCAGCAGGACGAAGACGGACCGGGCGGCGTACCAGTGAGAGAAGTCGACGGTCAGCGGATAGCGGGTCAAGAGCTGGGTTGAAAAGCCCATAACGCACAAGGCTAGCAGTCCGAATCGCATACCGACGACCACCCACAGAATCGCGATCGAGAGTCCCAGGGCGATCCCCACGCCCAGGTTCTCACCTCCCAGATTGAGGAAGGTAAAGACGAGACCGCTGACGGCGAGGGCCAGCCACCGTCGCCGCAGCAGGACCCGGGACAGAATCAGAAGCGACATCGTCAGGAGGCCGCCGATCACCCCCCCCGCGGCGTCTCGGAGGATCTGGGCGGCCAGCCGATTTGCTCCCTGAAGCGTCCAACCAAAGGTCGGCTCGGGGGTCATCCCCGGGACGTTCCACCACGCCGCGGCGCCGTTGGCCAGATGCTCGACGACCGCACAGATGCCGCCGAACAGGATCCCGATCAAGACGTCGCGGCCGACCAGCGGATCTCGGAAGCGGCCTGAGAGCAGCCGGGTCCAGGAGATCAGGAGATCCGGCCAGCGCCGGCGAACGAAGGGCTCGAGCGCGATGTACATCAGCCAGAGAAATGCGGCCAGAAACAGGCCGATCGCGAGCGCCTCGAAGAACATGCCGGTCTCGCTTCCGAGAACCGCGACGTGATGGGCATACAGGAGCCAGGCCAAGAGTCCTGTGCAGAGCGTGAACGCCGAGACGCGAGCGGCTCCGCGCCGGTCTCCTCTCCCGAGACGGAGGTTCCGCCTCGCGACGAAGAGAGCGACAACGAGAAGAGAGAGAAAGGCGAGGTCGGCGGTAACGCTCCCCGCGATCTGAGCCACGGTCTCGGCGCCTCCTGCATCCGCTCCGGCCGGTTCCAGGGGCCGAGCACCTCGAAGGAGACCGGCCGGCCGTGATACGCGGCCGCCGAAACGTGAATCGGGACGTCGGGCTGCCGCGCGAAGCTGCCGTCCCATTCACCGCACGCGTCGAACGGCTCGGGCGGCAACCATCTCGGAGCGGAAGGCGTGAAGCGCGCCCACTCCAAGCCCGCTTCCGCGAAGAGCTGCTTCCAATCCGGGTCCGGCCAAGGGCCCTTGGACGTATCGACCTGGGGCGGGACGGCGCGCAACCCGACGAGCCTCCCGCGGGCGTCGAGCGCGATGCGGACCATGCCGGAGATCTCGAAGGGCGGATCGTCGTCTCTGATCTCCTCGCCCCCGTTCATCGGCGCCATCGCGCGGGGACTCTGCCGGTAGACGAACCACCAAGGGTGGGGCTCGATCGTGTCGAGCTCCCGCACGCGTTTGGGCGACGGGACGTGGTTCGCGCGGTAGACCAGGTACTCGTACTGGCGTCTCCAGTGGGAATCGGTGTCGGCAGGCCGATCGCCGTAGCCGAATTTCTGAACGAGCTCGCGCGCGCGGTCCTCGAGGGCGTCCGGGCTCTTCGGAAGAGGCACCAGGCCCAGATCCGTCGAGACGCGCGCCAGAAGAAGGCAAGCGACGATCGCCGCGGTGACGCCTCCGAAAAGCGCCCACGCCTTCCAGGCCGCGACCGCCCCTTCTTCGCCCGCGGCCGCGACCATCTCGGGCGAGGGCGTCTCGCCGGCCGCGAGGGCCGCCGCCAGCGGATCGCCGCCGGGCAGCGCGGCGGCGACCTGCGCCGCGGAAGCGGGACGGGCGCGAGGGTCCTTCTCGAGGCAGCGCAGGATCACCCGCTCGACGACCGGATCGAAGCCGGGCGAAACGCTCGAGGGCGAAGCCGGCGCCTCCTCGGAATGCTTACGCTTCAACTCCTGAAGGGTCGCCCCGTCGAACGCCTTGCGCCCCGTGTAGAGCTCGTACAGGACCAGCCCCAGCGCATAGATGTCGCTGCGCACGGATGCGCCGTGGCCGGCGAGCTGCTCCGGCGCCATGTAGGAGGGAGTGCCGGAGATCTCCCCTTCGACGACCTCGCCCGCCGCCACCGCGAGGCCGAAGTCCGTGATGCGCGCCCGTCCGCGCCCGTCGATCATCACGTTGGCGGGCTTCAGGTCCCGGTGCAGCACTCCCTTGTCGTGCGCCGCGGCGAGACCCGCGACGAGCTCCCTCGAGATGTCGAGCGCCTTGTCCGGCGGGAGGCGGCCGATTCGCCGAAGCAGCGAGGCCAGGTCCTCCCCGTCCACGAACTCCATCGACAGGTATTGCTGCCCCTCGATCTCGCCGACGTCGTAGACCCGGCAGACGTTCGGGTGCGACACCTGGCGCGCGATGCGAACCTCGGCGTAGAAGCGCTCCACGCGCGACGGGTCCTCCGCCAGCGTTCTCGGCAAGAACTTCAACGCGACGGGCTGGCCGAGCTTCAGATCATCGGCGCGGTAGACCTCTCCCATTCCGCCCCGGCCGAGCAGACCGATGACGCGGTAGCGCTGTGCGAGGACGGTGCCGGGCGTGAACCCTCCCGTGTCGATCGCGTCCGAGGACGCCAGGCGGCCGACCGGCGATGAGGCGGGGCTCCGCCGCCGCGCCGCCGCCACGGCCGACGGCGTCGCGAGTCCCGTCGGCATCTGCGAGACGGACGAGATCGCGTGTCCGCATCCGGAGCAGAACCGAACCGAATCGGCGAGCTCCGCCGAGCAGCTGGGACAGTGGATCACTCGACCGTGATCGTACCGCAGCGCTTACGCCGGGACCGCGGCCCGAGTCTCGCCGGCGAGCGCGGCCCGGCCGCCGACCGCGGTCACGAAACTCCATACCGCGATCGCCGCGAGTACGAGGATGGTCGCGACCGAACGGCCGACGTAGAAGTTCGACGCATCGAGATTGATCGGCGAGAGCAGCGCGTACCAGAAGAAGAGCCCGGTCGCAAAGGACAGCAGCCCCACGCGCGTCAACAAGGCGATCCAGAGAATCGTGCGGCCGATCGCGAGCGGCCAGTAGATGGCGAACGGCTCGTCCCAGAGGAGGAGGATGAAGGACAGGGCGAGCACGAGAAGGCCGTCAGCCACCCAGCGATTGCGCAGGACCATTCGGAAGAGCAGCAGAAGGACGAGCGTTCCCAGGCCCTCGATCAGCGCGGTCCTCAGGTCGCCGGCGAGCAGGCCCGCCTCGTAAGGGGTTTTCGCGAGCGACCACACCCCGATCGCCGCGGGGGCCGTCGGAGGGCGCCGGAAGAGCAACGGCACCAGGTATTCGCCCCGCAGCACCAGCCGCAAGCCGATCGCCGTCAGTGCCCCGATCAGGACATCGCGCCCGACGAGAGGGTCGCGGAAGTCCCGGGCGAGAAGCCGGTTCCACGAGATCAGGATTCCGGGCCACCGCGCGCGGACCAACGGCTCGAGAGCCAGGTAGACGATCCATACGGTGATCGCCCAGAAGAGCGCGCTTCCCATCGCGCGCTTGGCGAGCTCCCACTCGGAGGCGACGTCGGACGTGTGGTCGGCTCGCAGGACCCAGGAAGCCAGCGCGGCGGCGAGCAGAGAGATTCCCACGCGGAAGGCTCCGCGGCGGTCGCCGCGCTTCAAGCGCCAGTTGCGCCGCGCTAGGACGATGCCCCCGATCCAGGCGATGAGCACGACGACGAGATAGGCCAGATCCCCGAGCGTCCACGCGATCGGTTTGGCCGGTTCCTCCCGCGACGACCAGGGAAACTGGAGATCGAACGCGACGGGACGCCCGGAGAGCGACGCCGCCTCGACACGCGAGGGCTCGCCCGAGCTCGGGGACGAGGACTCCCACGCGAAACGCGCGTCGGCGAACGAGTGGGGCACTCTCTGCGGCGCGGCGGGCCGGAACCGCTCCGGCTGCAGGCCGGCGGCCGCGAAGAGAGGACCCCAGTCGGGCCCCGCGGCCCTCCCGCCGGGCGCCGCTGGGTCCGGCAGCACGCGAAAGGAGAGGAGGCGCCCGCGCGGATCGAGCGAGACGCTCATCATCCCGGGCTCCACTTGCGCGGGGTCCGTCTCCGTCACCTCGCCATCCGGATCGCTCGCCACGAGCGCCGCCGGGCTCCAGCGGTACCAGAACCGGATTGGGCCCGGCCGGGCCTGCCCGAGTCCCTTCCAGCAGCCCGGCGATCGATCGTGCTCGGCGCGATAGGCGAGGTACGCGCGATCCGTCACGAAGCCGAAAGCGGCCGAGCCCGACCTCGCGGAGGGGACGAACCGCGAAATGAGCTCCTGTGCGACGCCGGAGAGAAACTCCGGCGGCCGCTCGAGAGGGACGACGCGCAGCAGCATCTCCGGCCCCGGCAGGATCGCGACGGCCGCGAGCAGAACCAGCGCCGAGCCGAGAAGCAGCGACCCCGTCCGGACCGATACGACACCCCTGCCTCCGAAGGCCGCCACCATTTCGGGGGATGGCGTCTCCCCGGCCGCGAGCGCCGCGGCGAGAGGGTCGCCGCCGGGAAGCGCTGCGGCGGCCTGAAGCGCGGAGGCCGGCCGCAGCTGCGGATCGCGTTCGAGGCAGCGCAGGATCAACCGCTCGATCGCCGGATCGAGGTCGTGCGCGACGTCCGACGGCGGCCGCGGCAGGCCGTCTTTGAGG
>JBGPCK010000151.1:0-6609 GCA_041481715.1 Thermoanaerobaculia bacterium
CTGGGTCAGCTTGGCGAGACCGAAGTCCAGGATCTTGACCCGCCCGTCCTTGGTGACGAACAAGTTCTCCGGTTTCAGGTCGCGATGCACGATCCCCTTCTCGTGGGCCGCGGCGAGTCCGTGGGCGATCTGCACTGCGTAGTCGATGGCCTTGCGTGTGGGCAGCGCTCCTCCCGCAAGCCTCGCGCGCAGCGTCTCGCCTTCGAGCAGCTCCGTCACGATGTACGGCGCTCCCTCGTGCGACCCCAGGTCGTGAACCGCCGTGATATTGGGGTGGTTGAGGCCGCCCGCCGTCTGCGCTTCCTGCTCGAAGCGACGCAGGCGCTCGGGATCGCTCGAGAACGACGCCGGCAGGACCTTGATCGCGACGTCGCGCTTCAAGCGCTCGTCGCGCGCCCGATAGACCTCCCCCATCCCGCCGGCGCCCAGAGGGGCGACGATCTCGTAGGGTCCGAGCCGGGTTCCCGCAGCCAGTGGCATCGGATGGAGGCCGGATTGTATCGGAAGCGCGACGGGTGCTCGAAGCCCGGGCTACCGTCAGGGCGCGCCAGCGAGAGTGTTTCTAAGGAACGACCGGAAGAACGATCTGCGAAGGCCGGGAGGCGTCGTGATGGATGCGGATCGTCGCCGGGAGCGTCCGCCCCGACCGCGCCTCGGACTCTCCCGTTTGCAGGTTGCGGGAGAAGTGCGGCATGAAGCTGCCGCAGAGAACCACGCGCACGCGATGCCCCTTCGCAAACAGGTTTCCGGTGCGCAGGTTCGGGAAGCGCAAGAGGCACGCGCGGCCCGGCGCGAGAGGTCGGGGTCCGGGCGCGCCGTCGCGCTCGCTCGCGCGCAGGACGTCCGTGCCGGGGCTCGAGAGGTTCCAGGCCGTTCCATCGGGAGCGACGTCCTCGAGCTTCACCCACAGATCCACATCCGGGACGTCGGCCGACAGGAAGATCTCGACGCCGATCGGACCGACGACGCGCAGGTCCTCCGCCAGAGGGTGCGTCTCGAACGAGAGCGTGTCGCCACGCCGCGAGAGCTCCCGATAGTCGTGGGCTCCCGGCTCGGAGGCGTACGCATCGACGACCGGCCGGGACGGATCGGAGACGAAGGAGCTCGACGACTCCACGGCCTCCGGCTCCGGGTACGCGAGCCGGCCGCCGGCGGCGAGATAGAGCGTCAGCGGCCGCGTCCCCGGAAACGGTAGGGTCTCCCCGGTGCGCCAGGCATTCTCACCCATCACGAAGGCGCGCACGCGGGGCTCCCCTTCCACGCCGTTCGGAAGGCCACGGACGTAACGGTCCTCGAATCGAAGAACCGTCTCCGCGTAGTCGAGTCTTGCCTGTGGTCCGAAGACGCGGTCGCCGGACCGGTCGGAGTCTTCCCCACCGTGCGTCCAGGGCCCGATCACGAGACTCGCGCGGGAGTCCGTCTCACCGCGGCGTGCGGCGAGAAGCCCCAGGAAGTTCGTGATCGCCCCCTCCGGTCCGTAGGCCTCGTCGTGCCACCCGGAGATGTTCAGTACCGCGGCGCGAACGCGGTCGTAGCGGTTTCGCAGCTCCGCCCAGTCCCAGTACGCCTCCTCCGGCCGATGCGCCAGCCAGTCGAAGTAATACGGCGCGACCCGCGAGAGCTCGGGAAGATCGGTCAAGGGCAAGCGGAAGGGAAGTACGGAGCGCAGGCCCTGCCAGGCGGCGCCGGCCTCCTTGCCCGTCTTTGGCCCGGGCAACGCTCCCCGAACCCGGGCGTCGGGAGCGATGTTGTTCCAGATCCACGCAATCCAGGAAAGGTCCCAGGCGCCCCCGGCGTAAAAGAAGTTGCGCGGCGAGGAGAAGGTCATCGCCGGGACCATCGCCTTTAGATGCGGCGGCGACTCGACGGCCGCAAGCCACTGGACGGCGCCCGGATACGAGAGCCCGAAGGTTCCGACACGGCCGTCGGACCAGGCCTGCGCCGCCGCCCACTCGATCGTGTCGTAGCCGTCGCGGCCCTCGTGGACATAGGGAACGAACTCCCCTTCGGAGCCGTAACGCCCGCGCACGTCCTGCAGGACGACGGCGTAGCCGCGCTCGGCGGCGCGGCGAACGACCGCGTCCTCTTCCATCCGCCGGCGCCCGTACGGCGTCCGGTAGACGAGTGTCGGGAAGCGGCCCTCTTCTGCCGGGCGCAGGACGTCGGCGCGGAGGCAAACGCCGTCCCGCATCGCAATGGCGATGTCGTGTTCGACGAAGGGGCGAGCCGCGGCGATCGCACACGCCAGGGCGAGCAGCGCCGCGAGACCGAGGATCCTCGGCTCGGGCGACCCGGCGCCGGGCGCCCTTCCCCGGCTACTCGTAGCGCAGCGCCTCGATCGGGTCCAGGCGCGAGGCCTTCACGGCGGGATAGAGCCCGAAGAACAGGCCGACGGAGGTAGAGACCAGGAGCCCGACGAAGATCGACCAGGCCGGCACGGAAGTGGGTAGCGCCGGCACGAAGGCCCGGACGAGCTCGGAGACCAAGACGCCGAACGCGACACCGAGCACGCCTCCGAGCGTCGTCAGCGTGACGGCTTCGGTCAAGAACTGTCGAACGATATCGCGCCGGAACGCCCCGACCGCCTTGCGAATGCCGATCTCCCGCGTTCTTTGAGTCACGGCGACGAGCATGATGTTCATAACTCCCACGCCGCCGATCGCGAGCGAGATCAGGGCGATCAGGACCATCGCCCCGGTGACTCCGCCCGTGATGGCGCGGAACTGCCCGATCAGCTGGGCCGGCGTCGAGACCTCGAAATCGTTCGGCTTGTTGAAGGGAATCCGCCGGCGCAACCGCAGCGCCGCCGTCACCTTTTCGATCACGACGTCCACGTCCTCCGGCCGCCGGGGCACGGCGTTGATATTGACGCCGCCCTCCCGCACCTGGAAACCGAACTGGTGCTCGAAGGTCTTGTACGGCAGGACGACCTTGTTGTCGGGCGAGTAGCCGAACTGTTCGCCCTTCTTCTCGAGCACCCCGACCACGCGGTAGCGCAAGCCGTTGACCGTGATGTCCTTGCCGAGCGGATCCTCGGCCGGAAAGATCGCCTCCTTCACTTCGGAGCCGATGACCACGGCGAGCGCGCCGTGCTCGACCTCGGCGGGCGTGAAGAACCGGCCCAGGCCGATCGTGTAGGCCGTCGCCGTCGGATAGTACTCGTCGACGCCCAGCACGTACGGATTGTTGGCCTCGAGGCTCCCGTTCTTGACGTGGATCTCCGCATCGAAGTAGCCGACGAGGGCCGAGATCGCCGCGGCCTCCGGGCAGGCCTTCCGGATCGCCAGGACGTCCTCCATCGTGAGGTTGCGGCGCCGCCGCTCCTCCTCCGTCTGGGGGCCCGGCCCGCCGAAGCGGTCCTTGTACTTCTTGAACTCGATGCGGCTGGCGCCGAAGGCCTGGAAGTTGCCGATGACGTTGTTGTTGAAGCCCGTCACGATCGCGACCATCGAGATCACCGTCGCGACCCCGACGACGATCCCGAGGATCGTCAGGGCCGATCGCAGCTTGTGCTCCCGCATCGCGTTGACGCCGAATCGAACGTTTTCGGCGAAGCCCCTGCGGAACAACTCGGTCAGCCGGTTCATGCGATTCTCACTCGAAGCGCAGGGCCTCGATCGGGGTGACGCGGGATGCCGACGAGGACGGGGCGAGTCCCGCCAGGATCCCGGTGACGATGGCGACACCCACGCCGAGGACCGCGAAGGAGGGGCGAACCTCGGCGGGGAAGAACTGGCTGACGAGAAGGGCGAGCGCCGCTCCGAGCAGCACGCCGAGAACGCCGCCCGCACTCGCGAGAAGCGTCGCCTCGAGCAGGAACTGGCGCCGGATGTCGCGACGCCGGGCCCCGAGCGCGCGGCGAACACCGATCTCCCGCGTGCGCTCCACCACCGACACGAACATGATGTTGGCAATGACGATCGCGCCGACGACCAGCGAGATCCCCGAGATCAGAATCATCAGCGCGAAGGCTCCCGCCGTGAGGGACTTCCAGAGCGTCTGAAAGGCCTCGGACCCCAGGATGCCGAAGGGGTCATCGGCGGGGTAAGGAGTCTTTCGCAGCGAGCGCAGAATCGTCCGGACTTCGTCTTGGGTGGCGTCGATCCCCGCGAGCCCCGCGCGGGGGCGCACGTAAATCGAGACCTCGTCGCTCGCCGTCAGGATCTTCTGGACGAACGTGATGGGCGTGATGATGATGTTGTCCTGGTCCTGGCCGAGGACGCTGCCCTTTCGGACGCCGAGGCCGATGACGCGCACCGGGTATCCGCGGACGTAGAGCGTCCGGCCGATCGGGTCGAGGTCGGGGAAGAGCTGATCCTTCACCTCCGCGCCGATGATGGCCACCGCGGTCGCGTGCTCGTCCTCGAGAGGGCTGAAGAAGCGCCCCGCCTCCAGATCCATTCGCAGCATGGACTGCATGTTGGCCGTCTGTCCCTGGATCTGAGCGTCGGGATCCTTCTGGCGGCCGGCATGCAGCGCGTCGACGTGATTCACCTGGGCGCCGACGGCCCCGCAGGTCCGGCACTCGCGCTCGATCAGCCGTGCTTCGCGAAGGGTCACGGGCTTGCGCTTGCGCTGCAAGATGAACTCGCTGCGGCTGCGCACGATGCCGTACTTCGTGAAGACCAGCACGTCTGGATTCAGGTTCAGGACTTTGTCGCTCACGTAGCCGTTCAGGCCGCTGATGATCGAGACGACCGCAACCACCGTGCCGACTCCGATGATCACGCCGAGCAGCGTGAGAAACGAGCGGAGCTTGTTGCGCTGCAGTGCCTGCCACGCCACCGCGAGGAGCTCCCGGAAGGCCATGCTTACGAGGAAGAGCCGGCGGCCGCCCCCTCGGCTCCCTTTTTCTCCGTCTCGAGCTTCACGCGATCGCCATCCTTCAGAGCGCGCAGGGTCTTGAACGGGCCGGTGATGACCTGCTCCTTGGGAGAGAGCCCGCTCGAGACCTCGACCATCAGCTCGCCGGCCAGGCCGAGCGCGACCGGTACGAACTCGGCCTTCCCCTTGCGCAGCGCGTAGACCCCGGTTTGGGTCCGGATCCTTCCGGAGGCCGTCTTCGCGCCCTTGGGATCGTCCCGGATCACCACGGCGGCGAGCGGTATCGCGAGGGTCTTCGGCTTCGCGCCCGTGATGACGTCTGCCGTGACCGAGAACCCCGGCCGGACCGAATCCGGGGGGCGCAGCAGCTTGACCCGAACCTTGAAGTTGATCGCGTCGGAGGTTGTGATCAGGCCCTGCAGATCCGAGTCGTTTTTGGCGATCGGCGAGTTTTCGACCTGCGTGACGACGCCCTCGAAGGACCGGTCGGGGTAGGCCTCGATCGAGAGCATGGCTTTCTGTCCCACCCTCACGCTCGGAACGTCCGTCTCGTCCACCATCAGCACGCCCTCCACGCTCGACATGTCGGAGATCGTCATGAGCTGCGTGCCGGCGTTGTTCATCGTTCCGACGACCGTGACCTCCCCCTCCTTGACAGGCAGATCCGTCACGATTCCGTCGATTGGAGAGCGGATCGTGGTCTTCGAGAGGGTGTCCCGGGAAGCGTTCAGGTTCGCGCGGTTCTGCTCGACCCGCCTCTCTGCCACTTCGAAGTTGGACTGTGCCGTCTCCAGGTCCGAACGGGCCCGCTGCGAATCGGCCTCGGGAAGGATCCGAGCCTCGAAGTTCTTCTTCGCGCGGTCCGCATCGCGCCGAGCCTGTTCGAGCGCGGAGCGGGCCGAGTCGAGGGCGGCGAGGCTTCCGGCGAGCGCCGCCGCCGATCCCGCCTCTTCGGCGGCCGCCCGGTTCCGGTCGATCTGGAGCAGGAAGTCACCCTTGTGTACCCGGTCGCCGTTTCGAACCGCCAGATTGACGATCTGGCCCATGACGAGCGCCGAAAGATCCACCTTCTTCTCGGCCTGGATCTTTCCGTTGGCGGTGACCTTCGAAATGACGTCCTCGGTCTTCGCCGGCGCCGCGGTCACGCGGGGGATCTTCCGGTCGCGCGCGGAGAGGGTCGCCAGAAAGATGATCACGGCGAGTGCCAGGGCGACGGCGATGAGAATTTTCCAGGTTCGGGACATCGAGACTCTCACCTATTCATACCGCAGCGCTTCGATCGGGTCCAGACGCGACGCCTTCACGGCGGGATAGAGGCCGAAAAAAATCCCGACGGAGATCGAAACGACCAAGCCCACGACGACGGACCAGAGCGGCGTCTCCGCGGGCAGGGCGTCGAAGACCCTCTTGATCGCGGCCGGCACGGCGATCCCGACCACGACCCCGATCGCCCCTCCCAGAAGGGACAGCGTGGTCGCTTCCGTCAGGAACTGCATCACGATGTCGCGCCGGAACGCCCCGACCGCCTTGCGCACGCCGATCTCGCGGGTGCGCTCCGTGACGGAGACGAGCATGATGTTCATCACGCCCACGCCACCGATCAAGAGCGAGATCATCGCGATGAAAACCATGGCCAGCGTCACGCCCCGGGTGATGCCCTGGAAGCTCTCGATCATTCGGTCCGGCGTCACGATGCCGAAGTTGTCGGGCTCGTCGAAGCGGACGTGCCGGCGGGTTCGGAGGATCGTTCGGGCCTTGTCGATCAGGGCTGGGACCTGGCCGGGA
>JBGPCK010000152.1:0-6593 GCA_041481715.1 Thermoanaerobaculia bacterium
CATGTGCGCCGGCTGGGGCCGGTGCGTTTCTACTGGCGCGGATGAGCCGAGACGCGGGCGAAAAGGAGTTGTCGGGACCCGTCCGCTCTCGGATCTTCGACGTCTGCGAGGGATCGCCGAGACGAGACCGCCACGAGGCCCTCGTATAATCCACGCCCTTTATGACAACCGCGATCCGGCACATCGGGGAGAAGAGCGGGCAGGCCGCCACGGTCGAGGGCTGGCTCTTCAACAAGCGCTCTTCGGGAAAGATCCAGTTCCTGATCGTGCGCGACGGGACGGGGTACTTGCAGGCCGTCGTTCCCCGGGCGGCGGTGCCGGCCGAGACGTGGGAGGCGGCCGAAAGAGCGGCCCAGGAGTGCTCTCTGCGGGTCACGGGCTCGATCCGCGAGGATCAACGCGCCCCCGGAGGCTTCGAGATGACCGCCTCGGCCGTCGAGATCCTGGCCTCGTCGGAGAACTATCCGATCACGCCCAAGGAGCACGGAGTCGACTTCCTGATGGGGCTGCGGCACCTCTGGATGCGCTCTTCGCAGCAGCACGCGGTTCTGAGGGTACGGTCGGAGATCGAGCAGGGGATCGGCGATTTCTTCTACGAGCGGGAGTACGTTCGCATCGATTCGCCGATTCTGACCGGCTCCTCGGTCGAGGGGACCTCGACGCTCTTCGAGACCGACTATTTCGGCGAGAAGGCGTATCTGTCGCAGTCGGGGCAACTGTACCTGGAGCCGGCGGCGGCGGCCTTCGGCAAGGTCTATTGCTTCGGGCCGACGTTCCGCGCCGAGAAGTCCAAGACCCGCCGCCACCTGACGGAGTTCTGGATGGTGGAGCCCGAGGTGGCTTTCCTCGAGTTCGAGGGGCTTTGCCGGCTCGCCGAAGACTTCATCGTCGCGCTCGTCGGGCGGGCGCTCGACCGCTGCGGCGAAGAGTTGAAGCGCCTCGAGCGCGACGTCCGGAAACTCGAGTCGGTGAAGGCGCCCTTCCCGCGGACGACCTACCGTGAGGCGGTTGCCAAGCTCGGGCAGAAGGGGTTCGGCGTCAAGTTCGGGGACGACCTCGGAGCCGACGAGGAGACGGCCCTGGCGCAGGACCTCGATCGGCCCCTCATCGTGTCGCGCTTCCCGGCGGCGATCAAGTCCTTCTACATGCAGCCGGACCCGGAGGACGCGGAGGTCGTCCTCGGGCTCGACATGCTGGCACCCGAGGGGTACGGCGAGATCATCGGGGGCTCCCAGCGGATCCACGACCTGGCGCTCCTCGAGAAGAGACTCGCCGAGCACAAGCTTCCGCGGGAGGCCTACGAGTGGTACCTCGACGTGCGCCGCTACGGCACTTTCCCGCACTCGGGCTTCGGCATGGGTCTCGAGCGGCTCGTGACCTGGGTCTGCGGGATCCATCACTTGCGCGAGGCGATTCCGTATCCGCGCACGCTGAAGCGGATTTATCCCTAGGCATTCGTCATGGCTTCGAAAGAACTTCCTTCCGTCGGGGTCGTCTCGCTCGGCTGTCCCAAGAACCTCGTCGACAGCGAGATCATGCTGGGACATCTCGTGCGCGCCGGGCACACGATCGTCCCCGACGGGCAGGCGCGCGTCGTTGTCGTCAATACGTGCGGGTTCATCGACAAGGCGAAGGAAGAGTCGGTCAATGCCATCCTCGAGCAGGTCGAGCGAAAGAACCGCGGCGAGATCGATCGGGTCGTCGTCGCGGGCTGCATGGTGCAGAAGTACGGGCGGGAGCTCGCCGCGGAGATCCCGGAGGTGGACTCTTTCCTGGGTCTGGACGAGCTCGAGCAGGCCCCCGCTGCCGCGGCGGGCCTCTCCGCGCGGCCCCGCTTTACCGACAAGCCGCTCGCCACACGGCTCTACGACGAGGCGGCTCCGCGCCTGCTTTCGCGCCGGCGCGGCTACGCGTACCTGAAGGTGGGGGAGGGCTGCGACAATCCCTGCTCCTTCTGCACCATTCCGCAGATGCGCGGATTCCAGAGGAGTCGTACGATCCAATCGCTCGTCGCCGAGGCGCAAGGCCTCGCGTCGCAGGGAGTCTCGGAGCTCGTTCTCATCTCTCAGGACACGACGCGCTATGGCGGGGACCTTGGCCTGGGGCGGCAGGGGCTCGCCCGTCTGGTCGAGGCCCTTCTCGCCGAAACCGGGTTTCCCTGGATCCGCTTCCTTTATGCCTACCCGAAGACCCTCGACGACTCGGTGCTCGACGTCATGGCGCGGGAGCCGCGCTTCCTCCCCTACGTGGACATTCCGCTACAGCACGTGTCGCGGGCCGTCCTCTCGCGCATGCGCCGGGGCGGAGACGCGGCATCGTACCGGGCGATGATCGCCCGAATGCGGCAGCGGGTGCCGGACATCGCGATCCGGACGACTTTCATCGTGGGGTTCCCCGGCGAAGGAGAGGCGGAGTTTCGGGAGTTGTGCGAGTTCGTCCGGCAAGTCGAGTTCGACAACCTCGGCGCGTTCACCTACTCGCCCGAGCCCCAGTCCGGCGCCGAGCCGCTCGGGGACCCGCTGGCGCCCGAGGAGAAGGAGCGGCGGCGCGACTTTCTTCTGTCCCTCCAGCGCCCGATCGCCCGGCGCAAGAACCGAGCGCTCTCGGGTCGGACGGTCGACGCGATCGTGGAAGGCCCCTGCGAGGAGACCGAGCACCTGCTCGAGGGGCGGCTGCGTTCTCAGGCTCCCGAGATCGACGGCAGGCTCCTCATCAACGACACCGGCGGGCGGGATGTTCGACCCGGTGAGATCGTGAAGGTGCGGATCGCGCAGACGCACGACTACGATCTGGTCGGCGGAATCGTCGCCTAGAACGGGTTCGCCCCATGCACGTCATCCGCGACCCGTTGCGCGCGACGGACCTTCCCCGCGGGGGTGTCGCGACCGTCGGCAACTTCGACGGCGTGCACCGGGGGCACCGGCGCATTCTCGAGACCGTGGCCGAGCGCGCCCGCGCCGCGGGCCTGCCGTCGATCGCCATCACCTTCGAGCCGCATCCGATGGCGGTGCTGCGCCCGGACCACGCTCCGCCGCGGCTCCAGACGCTCCGGCAGAAGGAGGAAGCCATCGAAGCGCTCAAGATCGACTGGCTCCTCGTGATTCCGTTCACGCGCGACTTCTCGCTGACGGAGCCCGAGGACTTCGCGCGGAGCTTTCTCGCAGAACGGCTGCGCCTGTCGCAGATCGTGCTCGGGGCTCACTTCGCCTTCGGGCGCGGCAAGCGCGGGGATCTGGCGCTCCTTCGGCGGCTGGGACCGGAATGCGGTTTCGTCGCGGACGGCGTCGAGGAGGTCTTCCTGGAAGGGGTGCCGGTCTCCTCGACCCGGATTCGGGAGGCGCTCTCGCGCGGGGAAGTGCGCCTGGCCCGGGATCTGCTCGGACGTGAGTACGAGATCGCCGGCATCGTGGCGCGCGGGGAGCGCGTGGGGCGCAAGATCGGCTACCCGACGATCAACCTCGCGCCCGAAAACGAGCTCTTTCCGGCCGACGGCGTCTACGTGACGCGCATCGAGATCCGGTCGTTCGGCCGGCTCTTCGATTCGGTGACCAACATCGGCCGCCGGCCCACCGTCTACGAGGACTTCTCGACGACGATCGAGACCTACGTGCTGGACTTCAACGCCAACGTCTACGGCGAGCGCGTGCGGCTCTTCTTCTTCGACCGACTGCGCGAGGAGCGGACCTTTCCTTCCGTCATGGCGCTGACCGAGCAGATCGGGCGCGACATCGAGGCGACTAGGGAGTACTTTCGCCACGCACCGTGAACCGGCAAGCGTGAACCATCGTTCGGAGGGATCGGACCTCCGACTTCCGGTCTAGAAGCTCACTGTGGCGCGCACCGCGAAACGCCGCGGCGGGATGACGTGCGTTCCCCCGAAGACCGAGTCGATGTTGTAGACGCCTCTCTTGTCGAAGGCGTTGAGCAGCATCGCCTGAAGGATGACCGGGACGTGGTATCGCGCGAGGTTCGCTCCGACGGAAAAGTCGAAGAGGGTTCGCGGCTTGATGCGGTTGGGATCGAGGTCAGTTCCGCTGTTGACCTGGATGTAGGGGGCCGCGAAGGCGTTGTCCGGGTCGGTGAGGAGGTCTTCCGGGCTCGCGTCGACGACCAGGCCCGAGTCGTAGCGGATGTTCGTTCCGAGCCAGACGCCGGTGTCTGCGACGTCGTAGAAGATCCCAGACTGAATCTGCAGCTTCTGGTCATGGTCGATGAGGAACGGCCCAGCCGTTATGGCGTCCACCGCGCCCTGATCCAGGAAGAGGCCGCCCGCCGGCGGCGGAACGTAGATGGCGTGGACGTGGCCCACCGAGACGAAGCCAGAAAAGCCCGCGGTCTTTGCCAGATCCAAGCGGACGTCCCATCCATTGTGTCGACCCTCCGCGAAGGCGAGGGGAAAAACGACGCCCGTGTTCTCGAACTGGTCCTGGTCCCCGGCGTTCGTGCCTCGGCGCCACCAGACGTCGGCATCGAAGCGCAACTTCGATCCCAGGGCTTGCTGGACGCCGATGGTGTACGCGTTCTGGCGTTCCGAGCGGACGGGCAGTACGCCCCCGCCGAGCGGGCGCGAATCCTGAACCGCGGGCGGGACGATCGCTGCCGCTTCCGCCGAGGAGCTCAAGAGGATGTTTTCGTACTCCGGCGTGTAGACAACCCGGTTATAGCTGCCGCGAAACACCGTGCCGCTGGAGGAAATGTAGTAGGCGATTCCGACGCGCGGCTCGAACTGGGAATCCGTAACGACGAGCTGATTGTGCTCGTAGCGGATTCCGAGGTTGAGGGTCAGGCCCTTCCAGCGGATGTTGTCCTGGAGATAGCCCGCGCAGTAGGTGCCCGTCTTGGCCTGGCGGAAGTCGAAGAACGTTCCCCCGCGAGTCAGATCATAGGGGGCGATGTTCGGATTGTAGTCGGGAGACTCGGGGTCGTTGAAGGCGGGATCGGTGATCGCGAACCGGAAGTGTTCGTTGATGGGATACCGCTTGTAGACGGCGCCGACCTTGATCTCATGAACGCCGCTCGTCATCGAGAAGGAAGGGGTGATTCCGTAGTTATCGAGCGAACGGTTGGACTCGGAGTTGAGGGGCGTGTCGCCCTCCGAGGGGTAGAGCGTGAACCTCGCGATGCGGCCAAAGGCGGTGACGTCCAAGACGGAATTCGTCGACATCACGCTCTGCCATCCCACGTTGTAGTTCTGGTCCATCGTCAGGGCCGTCTTGTCCTGAAGGTTTGCCGCCTGGGTGTAGGTATTCGTGACGTCGCGATCCGTGCGTCCAAGCAACGCCGTGACACGAAGGGAATTCGACAAACCCGGGGAGGCGGCGTCGAACCGGAGGAAGGCGCGTTGGGTACTCCCGTCATTGTTCAGGTTGTCCGGATTCACAGGATCCGTGAAGTAATGCGACCCGGACGCGGCGACGGAGCCGAAGAAGCCGAAGGTTTCGCTTCCTGTGCCGACGGACGCCCCCGCTTCGTAGGTGTCGAACCGCGAGTAGCCGCCGTAGACGTTGCCCTTGAACCCTAAGGTACCGAGGGCCGACTTTGTCACCATGTTGACGACGCTGCCGATCTTCTCGCCAAATTCGGCCGGCACGTTGCCGTAGATGATCTCGATCGACTGGGCGATGCCGGGGTCGATGGAGTTGGAGAACGTGACGCCGGTCTGGTCGGCGATGGTCTGGCCGTCGATGACGTACTCGTTCTGGCTGTGCGCGCCCTGAAAGTGATACCGGCCGTTCTCGTCCTTGGCGAAGCCCGGCGTCGAAGTGACGATGTCCTCCATCGCCCTGGATGAGACGGCGGCGGCGACTCTCTCAATGTAAGACTTGTCGATGTCGATGTGCGACATGGAGGTGTCGGTCTCCAGCTCCGCCGCCGTGGGTTCTCGCGTGACCGTCACCGACTCGGCCACCGCGGGGAGCTCGAGAGCGATATTGATCTCCCTGGGGATCGACGTGCGGATGTCGACTTGCTGGTGAACGGGTTTGAATCCCTGAACCTCGACGTGCAGCTCATAAGGATTGAAGGGAATGCCGAAGAACTGGAAGTTGCCATCGCGGCCCGTCGTCGTTTCGGCCTTGAATCCGCTGATGTCGTTTCGAAGCTGCACGGGCACCGCCGCCATCGACTTTCCGTCCGGACCGGTGACCGTGCCGTGGATCGCCCCGGCGCTGCCGGCCGCGAGCGCCGGTTCGACCGAGATCTCGAGAATGAGCCAAAGCGCCGTGGCAAGAATGTTCGTGAATCGCAGCGTGGCTTTCGCCATGGTGTTCTCTCCTCAAATGTCTCGAAAGGCCGGCGCAAGGAGCCGGGCCGCCTCCCCCGGGGGGAGAAGCGTTCTGTTGAGGTGGAATCGAGACCTAGAGACTTAGAGGAGAGCGGGAGGCCCGCGGGAGAGCCGCGTGAATCGGGCGACGGACAGGGCCGAGCGCGGAGGCAGGAGCGCCAGCGCCCGGCCGGGCAACAAGGCAGGACAGCAGGCGGAGGTCGACCCGAGGCTGAAGAGCCGATTCCAATGGCAGGCCCAGCAGGCGTCTTCCTGGACGACCTTGAGGACGGCGTGCCAGTGGAAGGCGCGCGAAAGCGGATCATGTGTC
>JBGPCK010000153.1:0-6565 GCA_041481715.1 Thermoanaerobaculia bacterium
CGGTCGCGTCTGTCATCCGGGTCGCTGCCGTCGAGGAAGGCGATCGACTACGCGGTGCAGATCGCCCGGGGGCTCGCGGCGGCACATGAGAAGGGGATCGTGCACCGCGACCTGAAACCCGAAAACCTGTTTCTGACTCGGGACGGGCGCGTGAAGATCCTCGACTTCGGCCTGGCGAAGCTGAAGACCGAGAAGGACGGCGAGAGCCAGACGGCGATGAAAACGGTGTCCGGCACCGAGCCCGGCGTCGTTCTGGGGACGATGGGTTACATGTCGCCGGAGCAGGTGCGGGGAAAGGCGGCCGACCGCCGCAGCGACCTCTTCTCCTTCGGCGCCATCCTCTACGAGATGCTCTCGGGGCTGAGGGCGTTCCGTGGGGAAACGGCAGCCGACACGATCACGGCGATCCTGACCAAGGAGCCGCCGGATCTCTCGCAGACGAACAAGGACATCCATTCCGGCCTGGACCGCATCGTGCGGCATTGTCTGGAGAAGAACCCCGAGGAGCGTTTCGAATCGGCGCGGGACGTGGCTTTCGACCTCGAGGCGCTTTCGGGCGTCTCGGGCGCGACGAGGGCGGTCCCGGCGAGAGCCGGCGCGTCGGCCGGCCGCCGGTGGCTCGCAGTGGCCGCAGCCGCCGCCATGGGGATTGCTCTGGGCGCCGCCGGCGGTCTTTGGACCGGACGGAGGCTCTTCGAGCGACAGCCGCCTTCCTTTCGTCAGTTGACCTTCCGCCGGGGGCAGATCCAGGCGGCGCGCTTCGCGCCCGACGGCCAAACCATTCTCTACACCGCCGCCTGGGACGGAAAGCCCATGGAGCTCTTCACGACGCGGCTCGACAGTCCGGAATCGCGCTCCTTCGGGCTGGCGGGCGCGGAGGTCCTTTCGATCTCCGCGACCGGAGAGATGGCGGTCTCGCTCGGAAGACACTCGACCAGCGGTTTCTTGAGCTCCGGGACGCTGGCGCGGATCGGAATGACCGGGGGCGGCGCGCCGCGCGAGATCCTCGAGGACGTTCAGTACGCCGACTGGGGCCCGGACGGAAAGAGCCTCGCGATCGTGCGGGAGGCCGGCGGAAAGAGCCAGCTCGAATTTCCGATCGGCAAGGTTCTTTACACGTCGGCCGGTTGGCTCAGTCATCCGCGCGTCTCTCGCTCGGGGGACGAGGTCGCAATGATCGAGCACCCGACGGCGGACGACGACGGAGGCTACGTCGTGCTCGTGGATCTGGCCGGCAAGAAGAAGAAAATCTCCGACGATTTCGCGAGCATCCTGGGATTGTGCTGGGCGCCCGGAGGGCGGGAAGTCTGGTTCACCGGCGCCCGGATCGGGTTCAACCGGTTCGTGCACTCCGCCACCCGATCGGGCCGAGTCCATGCGCTTGCGGAGGCGACCGGAGGCCTCACGATCGAGGACGTGTCGCGCGACGGAAGGGTTCTGGTTTCGCAGGACAAGGCGCGCCAGGGCATGTATGGCCGCGGTCCCGGCATGGAGAAGGATATCGAGCTGTCGTGGCTCGATTGGTCGCTCGCCGCGGGGATCTCATCCGATGGGGCGACGGTTCTCTTCGACGAGAGCGGAGAGGGGGGAGGGCCCGGATACTCTGTTTACGAGCGGAAGATGGACGGATCTCCCGCCATTCGTCTTGGAGAGGGCTCGGCCCAGGCGCTGTCGGCGGACGGCCGGCTCGCGCTCGCCATCGTCCATCCCTCCTCTGATCCCCACGTCGTGATTTACACGACCGGCGCGGGGGAGCCAAAGCTCGTCGAAACGCCCGGGCTCGCCGTGCAGTCGGCCACCTGGCTGCCGGACGGAAAGCGGATCCTATTCGCCGGCAACGAGCCCGGACGGGGCGTGCGCCTCTACGTTCAAGGGATCGATGGCGGAAAGCCCCGGGCGCTGACCCCCGAGGGCTACCGCTACTTTGCAGGATGCGTCACGCCCGACGGCCGCAGCGTCGTCGTCTCGGGACCGGATCGCCGCCGCTACCTCTATCCGCTCGAGGGCGGTGAACCGACCGCGCTCGACCTCGAGCCGCGGCTGATCCCGATCGGCTGGACCGCCGATGGGAGTTCCCTCTACGTGCGCAACAGAGGAGAAATTCCGGCGCGTTCCTTCCTCTGGAATGCGCAGACGAAACGGAAAGAGCTCTGGCGGGAGCTGATGCCCGGCGACTCGGCGGGCGTGACGAGCGTTTCGGGCATCCTTCCGGCTCGCGACGGCAAATCCTATGTTTATTCCTTCACGCGGCGTCTCGCGGACCTCTATGTCGTCGAAGGGCTGAAATAGCCCTCCGCGCCTCCGATACAATCCCGGTCCGCCCGATGACACTCTCCACCGGAACTCGGCTCGGCCCGTACGAGATCGTCGTCCCTTTGGGCGCTGGGGGGAGCTTTCTCCCCCTCCCCTCCGGGGAGAGGGTTGGGGTGAGGGGCATCCGCGCGCAGTGCCCCCCTCACCCGGCCGGCCGCTCGCTTCGCGAGACGCGGCCTTCGGCCACGGCCGGCGCTGAAGTGAGGCGAGGGGAGACCCCTCGCGCACCCCCGCCCCCCGACGGGGAGAGAGGGGATTGGGTCCGATGACGCTCTCCGCGGGCACGAAGCTCGGTCCGTACGCGATCGTCGCCCCTCTCGGCGCTGGAGGCATGGGTGAGGTCTACCGGGCGCGCGACGAGAGACTCAAGCGCGACGTCGCGGTCAAGGTGCTTCCCGCATCGTTTTCGGACGACGCCGATCGTCTGCGCCGTTTCGAGCAGGAGGCACAGGCGGCGGGCGGGTTGAACCATCCCAACATCACCGCGGTCTATGACATCGGGGCGCACGGCGGCGCACCCTACATCGTCACGGAGCTTCTCGAAGGCGAGACGTTGCGGGCGCGGCTCTCGGGCGGCGCCCTCGCCGCGCGCAAGGCGATCGACTACGCCATGCAGATCGCAAAGGGTCTCGCGGCGGCGCACGAGAAGGGAATCGTTCACCGGGACCTGAAACCCGAGAACGTCTTCCTGACGAAGGACGGGCGGGTCAAGATTCTGGACTTCGGTCTGGCAAAGCTGACCCAAACGGAAGACAAGGGACCGCAGACGAATCTTCCGACGGCGACGGAGCCCGGCGTCGTGATGGGTACGCTCGGCTACATGTCGCCCGAGCAGGTGAAGGGCAGGCCCGCCGACGCGCGCTCCGACATTTTTTCTTTCGGGGCGATCCTCTACGAGATGCTCTCCGGGCTGCGGGCGTTTCACCGCGACTCGGCGGCGGAGACGATGTCGGCGATCTTGCGGGAAGAGCCGGTGGACCTGTCCGCCACGAACCGAAGCGTCCAGCCCGGGTTGGAGCGAATCGTCCGACACTGCCTGGAGAAGAATCCCGAGGAGCGCTTCTTTTCCGCGCGAGACTTGGCCTTCGACCTCGAGGCGCTTTCGGGACTGTCGGGCCCGACCACGGCGCCGGCGGCGCTCCCGGGTGGCAGGAGCCGCCCCTCGTGGGCACTTTTTTCGAGCGCCGTCGCCGCGACCGCGCTTGTCGTCGGAACGTGGGGATTTCTGAGCGCCAAGAAGGCGGGCGACCGGCCGCCTCCGTCCTTTCGTCAGCTCACGTTTCGGAGGGGGCAGATCTTGTCGGCGCGATTTGCTCCGGACGGGCAGACGGTCATGTATTCGGCGGCCTGGGACGGCAAGCCCATGGAGATCTTCGTCGGCCGCCCGGAGAGCCCCGAATCGCGCGCCTTTGGCCTTCAGTCCGCCGAGGTCCTCGCGATCTCGAAGTCGGGCGAGATGGCGGTGTCGTTGAACCGATTTACTGCGGGAGCCTTCCGGCGGACCGGAACGCTCGCCCAGCTCTCCGTGGCCGGCGGCGCCCCGCGCGAGGTCCTGAAGGAAATCGAATGGGCAGACTGGGCGCCCGACGGCAAGAGCCTCGCGATCGTGAGGGCCGTTCCCGGCAAGCTGCGACTCGAGTACCCGGCCGGCAAGGTGCTGTATGAGACGAGCGGCTGGGTGAGCCATCCGCGCGTCTCCCCCGACGGAGACCGCGTGGCCTTCATCGACCATCCCACGCCGGGCGACGACGGAGGGTCGATCGTCTCGGTGGATCGCTCCGGCCGCACGTCGAAGCTTTCGGAGCCCTTCGCCTCGGCGCAGGGCCTCGCCTGGTCGCCCGGCGGCGACGTCTGGTTCACGGCAACCGAGGTCGGAAGTAATCGGGCCCTCTATTCCACCACCCGTTCGGCCAGGGTCCGTCTGCGCGTGCGCATTCCGGGCTCGCTCACGCTTCAGGACGTCTCGCACGACGGGCGGGTGCTGGTCGCCAGAGACACGCTGCGAAACGAGGTGGTCGCCCTGGCACCCGGAGAGACGAAGGAGCGGGATCTCACCTGGCTCGACTGGTCCCTGCCGGCCGCCATCTCGCCGGACGGCAGGAGGCTTCTCTTCTCCGAATCGGGCGAGGGAGGCGGAGCGGGCTATTCGGTCTACATTCGGAAGACCGACGGCTCGCCCGCGGTGCGCCTGGGCGAGGGCAACGCTCAGGACCTCTCGCCGGATGGGGAGTGGGCGCTCGCGATCGTGCATTCCGCGTCCGACCCGCAACTGGTGGCTTTTCCCACAGGCGCCGGGGAGCCGAAGATCTTCGCGAAGGAGGGACTCTCCGTCTACGGAGCCTCCTGGCTGCCCGACGGCAAGAGCGTCGTCTTGACGGCGAGCGAGCCGGGCCACGGGCCGCGCCTCTACCTGCGCGGCTTCGAGGGGGGCAAGCCGCGCGCCCTGACCCCGGAGGGATACATCGGAGACGGAGTCGTTGCGCCCGACGGCAAATGGATGGTCGTGACGGGGCCCGACCGAAGGCGCTATCTCTATCCAATCTCCGGAGGGGAGCCGGCGGCGATTCCCGGTCTCGACCGGGAGGACAGTGTGGACCAGAGAAGCGTCGACGGCCGCTCTCTGTACGTCCACCGCCGGGGCGAGGTTCCGGTCAAGATCTACCGCCTGGACCTCGCGACGGGGCAGAAGCAGCTCTGGCGAACGTTGATGCCCGCCGACGCGGCGGGCGTCGCCGGGATCAGCCCCGGTCCCACGCCGAGCGGCGACGCGTACGTTTACAACTACGTGCGGACGCTCTCGGATCTGTATCTCGTGGAGGGGCTGAAGTGAACGTCGCCTTCGCTTGCTCGCGGGCCTGCCTTGGGCACCGGCTCGCGGCTCGCGTGGATGCACGCTCGATCGCGAGCCTGACCCGCTCGCCGCGCTCCGGCTCCCGCGGCGCGAACCTCCTCCCTCGCCGTGCTCGGGAGACTTTTCGCGCCGCGAGCGAAAGAAGCGGAGTGTCGGTATTGGAACGTCGCTCGCGCTCGATCGGGACCTGCGCCCTGCGGGCGCACCGGCGAGCGACTCGCCCAAAGGGGCTCGATCGCTCGCCTGGTCCCTCTCGTCGCGCTCGCTCCCGCGGCGCGAACCTCCTCCCTCGCTTTGCTCGGGAGACTTTTCGCGCCGCGGGCGAAAGAAGCGTAGTGTCGGGACTGGAACTCGACGTCGTGAGTTTGAGATGAGTCTGGCCGCGGGGGCTCGGCTCGGGCCGTACGAGATCGTCGCGCCGCTGGGCGCGGGTGGCATGGGGGAGGTCTATAGGGCGAAGGATCCGCGTCTGGGGCGCGAGGTGGCGATCAAGGTTCTGCCGGCGTCTTTCTCACAGGACGCGGATCGCCTCAAGCGCTTCGAGCAGGAGGCGCGCGCCGCGGGAGTTCTGAACCACCCGAACATTACGGCGGTCTACGATCTCGGGTCGCACGATGGGGCGCCCTACATTGTGACGGAGCTGCTGGAGGGGGAGACCCTTCGCTCGCGCCTGTCCTCGGGCGCCCTACCGGTTCGCAAGGCCCTGGACTACGCGATCCAGATCGCCAAGGGCCTCTCGGCGGCGCACGAGAAGGGGATCGTGCATCGGGATCTGAAGCCCGAGAACCTGTTCGTGACCAAGGACGGCCGAATCAAGATCCTGGACTTCGGCCTGGCGAAGTTGAAGAGCGAGAAGGACGGAGAGCAGCAGACCGACTTGAAGACCGTCTCGGGAACGGAGCCCGGCGTGGTCCTCGGAACGATGGGCTACATGTCGCCGGAGCAGGTGCGGGGCAGGGCGGCGGACCGGCGCAGCGACCTCTTCTCCTTCGGGGTAATTCTGTACGAGATGTTGTCCGGGCACCGAGCGTTTCGCGGGGAGACCGCGGCCGACACGATCACCGCGATCCTGACGAAGGAGCCGCCGGACCTGTCACAGACCAACCAGGACGTCCATCCGGGGCTCGAGCGGATCGTGCGCCACTGCCTTGAGAAGAACCCGGAAGAACGGTTCGAATCCGCGCGCGACCTCGCGTTCGACCTCGAAGCCCTTTCGGGCGTTTCCGGCGTCCCGACGACTGGCGCCGTCGCCTCGGCTCGGTCCGACGGGCGGTCTCGGAGCCAGTGGACGGGCGCCGTCCTCGCCGCGATTCTCGCCGCGCTCGCCGCGGGCGTTGTGGGAGGGCTGCTGGCGGGCCGGGGGTTTTCCGAGCGCCGCCCGGTCTCCTTTCGACAGCTCAC
>JBGPCK010000154.1:0-6503 GCA_041481715.1 Thermoanaerobaculia bacterium
CGAGTATTACTGGCGCGACGGCGCTCCGGCGTCGGAGCGGAACACGCTGATGGCGGACCACCGCGCCATCCTGCCGGGTTTCTTTCGGAGCGTGGGTTCCGCGGTGACCTCCGGGAGGGACTTTACGGCGTTCGATGACTCGTCGCACCCAAACGTGATCGTGGTAGACGAGTCGCTCGCCCGGCGCACCTGGCCCAATGAGAGCGCGCTCGGAAAGAGGCTGAACGTCACGTTCATCCACAACGGTTCGTTCGATGCGACGTCGGCCGAGGTCGTGGGCGTCGTGAGGCACATCCGGTACGAGGATCTGACCGTCGAAGTCCGCGGCCAGGTGTACGTGCCGTATCTGCAGAGCGCGCGGGATCAGCTCGGGTTCACGGTTCGGACCAGCGGCGATCCGGCGGCTCTAGCCGGTCCCGTCCGCGAAGCGGTCCACCGGCTCGATCCGGACCTCGCCGTCTCCCGGGTCCGTCCTCTGGCCGACGCCGTCACAGAGGCGCGAGCGGCGGCTCGTTTCACGACGATCATCGCGGCCGCGCTCGCGGGGCTCGCTCTAATTCTCGCCGCCATCGGCATTTACGGAGTCCTCTCCTACGCGGTTGCCCAGCGCACCAACGAGATCGGAGTGCGGATGGCGCTCGGCGGCCAGCGGCGCGACATTCTGTGGCTCGTCGTGGGCCAGGCGCTGCGACTGTTGGGTGCAGGGCTCGCGGCGGGGCTTCTCGGGTCGCTCATGCTGACCGGGTTACTCGTGAAGCTGCTCTACGGCGTCGGGCCGCATGACGTGCCCACGATCCTGGGGGCAGGGCTGCTGCTGGCGGCGGCGGGAGCTCTCGCGGCCTGGCTTCCGGCCCGGCGCGCGCTGCGGGTCGATCCCATTTCGGCGCTGCGCTGCGAATAGAGGTGCTCGGGCCGGGCCGGCCGAGAGGTGCCGGCCGCTCGCCCGGCTAACGCGCTCGATCGCCGCCGGTCGTCTGCGGCGGAGTCGTCGGCGGGAGCTCCTCCTTCGGGACGGCCGCGTCATAGACCTTGCGGATCTCGAGTGCGGGCCTTTTCCCGTGCGCCTTGAAACGGAGAGTAACGGTGAGAACCTTGCGGTCGGCGGTGATGGAGTAGGTTTCCGTGTAGGAGGGTCCCTTCTCGGGCTCGGTCTCGACGACGACGTGGCCGTCCTTCCATTGGGTGTAGATCCTCGTGGTTCCGCCCAGCGAGCGTTCTTCTTCGGTCTTTCGGCCGTCCGTGTACAGGATGTGTTCTCTTCCGGCACCGTCTGTGATCACGAGCTTCGGGTCGTAATGCTCGATGAGCAGGCTTGCGCTATCGGCGGGAGTCTCGAACGGGCCGGAAGATCCGCCGTCCCGGGAATGTCCTCCGCCGCCCCGGTGTCCGCCGTGATGGCCCATCCCCGACCCTCCGCCGTAACCGCCTCCGCCCGAGCCGCTGTCGTCCCCGCGGGCCTCTTCCATCTTCTTCTTGGGGTCGTCACTGGCGTCGCGGTTGAGCAGCCAGGTCCCGGACAGGTCGCCCGGGGCGGCAGCCCGGACGGCTGCTGCCGTACAAGTCACGAGAATCCCGATCCACAGCCCTCGAATCGCTCGAGCTCGGTTCATTCCAGCCTTCTCCTTAACGGGTTAACGGCCCCGGCGGGGGCGGGGTTACGCCGTTGTCACCGGACAGGGGGTCCGGGCAGGGCGGAATTCCGATAGAGTCTTGCCAACGCTCCGCGAGGACGTCATCGACAAGGAGGTGCCCGGACGAAGGTTTTCGGCCGCGGCAACCCGTTTCGCCTGGTTCGATCTCGGTCTTCGTTTTTGAATTAGGAGGAAGAGATGGCACAGACGTTCGCCAAGTACGCGGGAGTCATTCAGCTCGTCCTCGGCCTGGTGGGTCAGTTCGCTCCCGGAATCGCCTCGACGCTCGGGACGGGCACGGGCGGAAACATCTTCAACATCGTCTCGGGCGGCATCCTGTCGTATCTGGGAATGAAGGGCTCCGACAGCGGGCAGCGCACGGGTGCGCAGGTGATGGGCGGCTTGAACGGACTCGTCGGGCTGCTCGGCGCGCTCGGGGTCAACAACCTGGCGGGCATTGCGATGAACCAGGGCATGGGCGGCAACATCGTCAATCTTCTCATCGGCGCGTGGGGCCTCTACGCCGGTTTCGCGGGGAAGAAGACGGCTACGGCGTAACGAGTTCGGTAATACGATTGGGGCAGGGCCGGCGGCGGCGCCTGCCCCTTCTGTTTGCGAGGAAGTAAGGCACTGAAAGAGAGAGGGAGGAAGGAATGAAACGAATCTGGAGCGTGCTCGTCCTGGCCGCGGCGGCCGTGACGAGCTTCGGGCAGCAGCCGGCGGAGAGCAGTCCCGCCACGGGCGGCAAGACCACCGTCAACCAGGAAATGCTTCGCCGGGCCCTGACCGAGGGGCGGCGCAAGCTCTTCTCGGCGGGGATGGACTTGAGCCCGAAGGAATTCGAGGCCTTCTGGGGGATCTACGGCGACTTCGAAAAGGAGAAAGAGGCGATCGATCAGACACGGCTGGCCGCCCTCAAGGACCTCGCGGCGCACTACAAGACGATGACCGGTGCGCAGGCTCTCGCCGTGGTGGCGCAGTCCGCGGAGATTCAGTCGAAAGAGATCGCCGTGCGAAAGAAGTACGCGGATCTGATGGGCCAGAAGGTCAGTCCGGCCGCGGGCGCCCGTTTCTGGCAGATCGACGACTACATCACGACGGCTCTCCGGCTCGATCTGCTGGACAACATCCCACTGTTTCAGGAGAACAAGCCGGCGAGCTGACGAGCCGCCGGTCCGGGGCGGGAAGAAGGCCAGGCCCGGGGTCCGGCCTTCTCCGTTTCCCGCTCTTTTTGGTGGCTCCGGGGTCGGGGCCGCGAGACGCCCTCAGCGAGAACGATCTCGACGCGTCGGTTCTTGGCCCGCCCCTGCCTGCCGATTGAGGTCAGGGAAGACCGACAGCATGCCGGCGAGCTTGGCGACTGGGACCCGAGCTCGTGTCGAAGTGGATGTCGGGAACGCGAATCCGCAAGACAGTAAACTGCAGGCAACTTGCTGGCCGTGATTCAGACACGCCGGAGCGCTCAGACGCGTCCCGGCCAGCCCGATTTGCGATGAATTCCCTGCGAATCTCGCCGCGGCAGTTCTGGCTCTCGGACCGGATGCTGGCCGCCCTGCTGGCCATGCTCGTGCTGCTCGTCTTCGTGATGCCCCTCCTCCCGCTCGACGAGGTTGGCCGCATCGTGATCGATCTGTTCTTCTCGCTCCTGTTGCTTTCCGGCGTGGCGACGCTTTCGCGAAGCCGGCTGGGTCTCTGGACCGGCTCGGCGGCCGCCGCCGCCGCCCTGATCGTGCGGTTGCTCGACCGGCTCGTGCCGGGAGTGAGGCTGTCCGAGTGGGACGCCGGCCTGACTCTCGTGGCCGAGGCGGCCCTGGCCTCGGTCCTGCTCGTACAGGTCTTTCGCGAACGCGGACCGGTCACGCTCTATCGGGTCGGCGGGGCCGTCGTCGTTTATCTTCTGCTCGGCCAAGTCTGGGTGAATTCCTACTGGCTCGTCGAGCTGCTGCATCCCGGATCGTTTCGCTTCGTGACGCCGCCCGCCGATCCGACCGACGTCCTGGGCCGGCTGGTGTACTTCAGCTTCTCCACTCTCTCGACGGTGGGATACGGAGACGTTACGGCGCTTCGTCCCATCGCGCGTTCGCTGGCGAACCTGGAGGCTCTGACGGGCCAGCTCTTCCCGGCCATCCTGATCGCGCGGCTGGTCGCGATGGAGATCGATTCGCGCCGCAGCCGCCGCGCAAAGGAGGGCGGCCACCCGTAGGAATCCGATAGAGTCTTCTCAATTTCTCGAGGGGGAAACATGCTTGGGCTGCTCGCGAAGAACTGGTGGGTCTTCCTCGTGCGGGGACTGATCGCGATTCTCTTCGGCTTGATGGCCTTCGCCTCGCCCGGGCTGACGCTGGCGACCCTGGTGATCTTCTTCGGCGCCTGGGCGCTCGCAAGCGGCGTGTTCGCGATCTTCGGGGCCTTTGCCGCGATGAAGGCGCACCGAGATTGGTGGGTTCTGCTGTTGCAGGGCCTTCTCGGCATCGCGGTGGGTGTCCTGACCTTTCGGGCACCGGCTATCACGGCGATCTCGATCCTGTGGTACCTGGCCTTCTGGTCGATCCTCACGGGCATCGTCGAGATCGTGACGGCGATTCGCTTGCGCAAGGAGATCCGTGGGGAGGGATGGATCCTGCTGGCGGGCATCGCGTCGGTCGCTTTCGGCTTGCTGCTGATCGCGCGTCCCGGCGCCGGCGCTCTTGCCCTCATCACGCTGATCGCCGCCTACGCGATCGTCTTCGGCGTCATCCTCGTCGTCGCGGGCTTCCGTTTGAAGGGGCTCCCGCGGAGCGCCGTGGCCGCCTGAGCGGCGGCACGGCGTCGCTCGCTACCCCCCCCGCGCCTACGGCGACGGAAACGCGAAGGTGCCGCCCGCGTCCGGTCCGATCCAGCGGCGGTGGTTGAAGTCGTAACGCCAGCCGATGGCGGTGTAAGGGAAGCGGACGATCTCGAGGAGGATCAGGAACATCTTGCCCCACCATCGATCCTCGGGAACGCCGACGGCGCGGGCGATCTCGGCGATGTTGAGTCCGAGCTCGATGCCGAGTTGCCGTTCCCGCAGCTCCGGCAACGCATACGGGTAGCCCTTGACGCCGTAGGTCGTCGAGAGCAGCAGGAAGCGGGCGGGGCCGAATCGCCGGTTTAGGCGCCGTGCGAGTCCCACGAGCTTTAAATCGGCGGTGGCGATCTCTCGGGTGTAGTCCTTCCCGATTCCCGGGAAGGCGGCGGCGTAGCGGTCGGGTGTCCTCGGCGCGGGGAGGGGTCCGGAGCGAAACCCAATCAGATCCTCCGCGCCATAGTGAGCGATCAGGTAGGCCGAGCCGGCTCCGACTGTGTCCATCAGGAGGTCTTCATAGGAGAAGCCGTACCTCGTCGTGCCGTCGCCGATCTCGGTGGCGAGGCCGGCGAGGAAGGATGTGCCGGCGCCCCAGCCCCGCGCTTGATCGGTCGGCATGTCAAGAACCTCGTACAGGCCCGTCATCAGGCGCGCGACGGCGTTGTAATCGACGATATGGGAAGCCTTGTCGCCGCCGCCCGCGTAAGTGCTCGGATCGAAGAACCCTTCGTTGGTGAAGTGGAAGCTTCGGCTCGGGCCATCGCCGAAAGAGTTCCAGGCTGATCCTGCGACGGCCCCGACGAAAGCAGCCCCAATCAGCAGCCGCCGGGGCTCTCGTGGTGCGAGCGCGAGGCTGGATGACGGCCCGTGGGCCTGGACGGCTTCCGCCAGATTCATCGTGGGCACAGCGGGGAAGCGCAGGCCGAGCTCGAAGCCGCCGTCGGCAGCGCGTCCTGGGGAGAGAGACGCCGCGCAGGAGTCGCCCAGGCCGAACTGCTCGGGCGGTGGTTCAGCGGCGGGGTACGCGAGAACCGCCGTCGACTGGAAGAGCCGGTATCCGGCCGCGGATGCCGGGCACGGAAGGCCGAAGGCCGCGACCGCCAGAACGGTCATCCACAGGGCATGCGTTCGCGGCGCGCGTCTGGCGGCGCGGGCAGGCGATCTCCTTCGACCTCCAGGGAGATTTCCTTGCGCCCCGGCCAGCCGCGGAGACTTCAAGTCGCGCTACTTCGAGACGGGCTTGGGCGGAAAGTCCGCGAAGATCCGGTCGAGCGCGATCTGAAGCTTTTCCCGCCGCAACGCGCCCGTCGAGGGTACGGTGCCGGTGGCCTCGCCCCGCCACACGAGCTGATTCTTCGCGGGATCGACCAGGTCCACGGCGAGTGTGCCGACGGGCAGACCCGTCGTCGACTCGCTCGTTGCGCCGCCGGCCGACCAGCCGTAGCCCGTGCTCTCCGACGCCTGGGAGGCGTCGCGGATCAGGTGCAGCACAATCCTGAGGTCGGGATCCCGGTCGGCCGACTTCAAGCCTTTCGCCTCGAGCCGGGCAGTGATCTCCTGCCCAAGCCGCTGCTGCGCGTCGGTCTCGAGGCGGTCCTGCACGATCTGAAAGGTGTGGTACTTCGAGAAGTCTGCCGTGGGATCGGAGTGGACCTTTGTCGTGAGCGTGGCGCAGGCCGCGCCGAAACCGGCGATCAACAGGAGCTCCAGACTGCGCCGGTGCGTCATCAGAACTTCGCCACGAGCGCGACGGACGTGATCGTATCCCGCTTCTGAAACTTCTTCTCGCCGGGTGGCACCGGCACCGGCACGTTGTCGTAGAGGATCGTGTAGGACGCCCGCAGCGCGAAGACCGACGTCAGGTCGGCCGTGATCCCCGTCGTGCTGCGGAGATACCAGTCGGTCGAGTTGTCGAGATTGTCGGTCCAGGAGAACACCTCGGTCAGCTCTGCGCCCTTGCCGAACTTCCAGCCGAAGTCGAGGCCGGCGCGCGCCGTCGGGTAGTCGAGCGCGGAGAACCCGACCCGGTCCTCGCGGGTGTACCCGAA
>JBGPCK010000155.1:0-6451 GCA_041481715.1 Thermoanaerobaculia bacterium
CGCGAACCAGGAGGCGCATAGCTGATGTCTACCGTCGCTGTTGCCCACGAACTGCCGCCCGGAGTCCATCCGGCCCCGACCTCGTTCTGGCGCAAGTACATCTTCTCGCTCGACCACAAGGTCATCGGCAAGCAGTACATGTTCTACGCCCTGTTCATGCTCGTGATCGGGGGCCTGCTTGCGACCCTGGTCCGCTATCAACTCGCGTGGCCCGGGCGGCCGCTCGCCTTCATGGGCAAGCTCGCGCCCGAGGGGATGCCGGGCGGCCAGATGCTGCCGGAGTTCTACAACTCGCTCTTCACGATGCACGCGACGATCATGATCTTCTTCGCGATCATGCCGATCTTGATCGGCGCGTTCGGGAACTTCGTCGTCCCGATCCAGATCGGCGCGCGCGACATGGCCTTCCCGACGCTCAACATGCTCTCTTTCTGGACGGCGGTGCCGGCGGCCGTGATCATCATCTGGTCCTTTTTCGTGACCGGGGGCGCGGCGCAGGGAGGCTGGACCTCTTACGCTCCGCTTTCGGCGATCCTGCCGAAGGGTCAGACGCTCTGGCTGCTGTCGCTCACGGTCCTCGGGATCTCCTCGCTTCTGACCTCGGTCAATTTCATCACGACGATCATCAACATGCGCGCGCCCGGGATGACCTTCTTCCGCCTGCCGTTGACGGTGTGGGCCCTCTTCATCACCGCGATCCTTCTTCTGCTCGCCCTCCCGGTCCTGACCGGCGCGATGATCATGCTGCTCTTCGATCGCGTGCTCGGCACGACCTTCTTCCTGCCGAAGGGGCTCGTCGTGAGCGGCCAGCCGTGGGCGAATGCGGGGGGAGGGCAAGCGCTTCTGTGGCAGCACCTCTTCTGGTTCTTCGGGCACCCCGAGGTCTACATCATGATCCTGCCCGCGATGGGCATCACCTCGGAGATCCTGCCGGTCTTCTCCCGTAAGCCGATCTTCGGTTACCGCGCGATGGCGTACTCGATCATGGGAATCGCGGGCCTCGGGTTCATCGTCTGGGGCCACCACATGTTCATGAGCGGCATGAACCCATACCTGGGAACGACCTTCATGATCTCGACGATGGTCATCGCCGTGCCCTCGGCCATCAAGGTCTTCAACTGGTTGGGGACGCTGTGGGGCGGCAACATCCGTTTCACGACGCCGATGCTGCACGCGTTGTCCTTCGTCTCGATGTTCGTGATCGGTGGACTCTCGGGCATCTTCATGGCCTCGACCCCCGTCGACATCTTCATCCACGACACGTACTTCATCGTCGGGCACATCCACTACGTGCTCTTCGGCGGGTCGCTCTTCGGAGCCTTCGCCGGGCTGTACTACTGGTATCCGAAGATGTTCGGCCGGCTCATGAGCGAGCGGTGGGGCCGGATCCACTGGGTGATCACCTTCACGACCTTCAACCTGGTCTTCTTTCCGATGCACTTCCTCGGGATGCGCGGGATGCAGCGCCGCATCTACGACTACTCGCAATACACGCACCTGAAGGGCCTGCAACCCTTGAACCAGTTCATGACGATCTCGCTCTTCGTGCTCGGAATCGCGCAGGTCATCCTGGTCTTCAACTTCTTCCTCTCCATGCGGCGGGGCAAGGTGGCGGGCGCGAACCCGTGGCACGCCAACACGCTCGAGTGGCAGACATCCTCGCCGCCGCCGCACGAGAATTTCGTCGGCGCCGTCCCGTCGGTCTACCGCGGCCCCTACGAGTACAGCGCGCCCGATCGCGCCGAAGATTACTGGCCGCAAAACGAGCCCTCGGGGACGGCAGGAGCGCATGCCCATTAACCGGGGGCTGCACGTCTTCGCCGTCGCCGTTGCGCTCGCGACGGTCTGCCTGATCGTCGCGGGCGGTTTCGTCACGTCGACGGAGTCGGGCCTCTCGGTGCCGGACTGGCCGACCACCTACGGGCAGAACCCGTTCACATTCCCGGTCTCGAAGTGGGTCGGCGGGATCAAGTTCGAGCACTCACACCGATTGATCGCGTCGACGGTCGGATTCCTGACCGTCATCCTCGCCGTCTGGCTCGCCCGTCGCGAGCCGCGCCGGTGGGTGCGGCGTCTCGGCTACGTCGCGCTCGGCACCGTCGTGGCGCAGGGGGTGCTCGGGGGCTTGACGGTCCTCTTTCTCCTGCCGACGCCAATCTCGGTCGCCCACGCCTTCCTGGCGCAGACTTTCTTCTGCTTGATCGTTACGCTCGCCGTCGTGACATCGCCCAGGTTCCGGGCCGCGGAGCCCGCGGCGGGCAGCCCCGTGGGCCGCGCGGCGGCGGTAACGGTCGGCTTGATCTTCCTGCAGCTTCTCGTGGGCGCCGTGATGCGGCACACCAAGGCGGGCCTCGCGATTCCCGACTTCCCGCTCGCGTTCGGGCGCCTCGTTCCGCCGATCTCCTCCTTTCCCATCGCGATCCACTTTGCGCACCGAGGCCTGGCGCTCATCGTCGCGGCGGCTGCGGCCGTGTGCGTCGCGCGGGCATGGCGCTCGGCGCGGTCGGACATTCGCAAGGCGTCGCTCGCGATGGCCGGCCTGGTCCTTCTCCAGATCGCCCTGGGCGCGTTGACGGTCCTTTCGAAGAGGGACGTCGTCCTCACGACCGCGCATGTGGCGACCGGCGCGCTGCTCCTCGGCACGACGCTCGTCCTCGCGCTCGTCTCGCGCCGCGCTTTCCCGGGGGCCGTCCGGAACTCGCCCCGCAGCACCGAGATCTCCGCCCTCCGTCAGGAGCCCGCATGGAAGTAGCCGGCTCCGCCTCGCTCGCCTCCGCGCCCTCGCGCGCGCTCGACTTCCTCGAGCTGTCGAAGCCGCGCATCACTTTCCTGGTCGTTCTCACCGCGGCGGTCGGCTACGCCCTGGGAGCTTCGGTCTTCGAGACCGGCGTCTTCCTTGCGGTCCTCTGCGGGACGGCGCTCGTCGCCGGAGGCGCCTCGGCCCTCAACCAGTACATCGAGCGAGAGGCCGACGCCCGAATGCTCCGCACGCGGAGTCGGCCGCTGCCCGCGGGCCGCCTGACGCCGGCCGAGGCGCTCGCCTTCGCTCTGTCGATCTCCGCGGCGGGGCTCGCCGTGCTCGCCGCGGGGACGAATCTCCTGACCTTCGCGCTCGGGCTCGCGGCGCTGACGAGCTACGTCCTCGCCTATACGCCGTTGAAGCGCGTGACCTCGCTCTGCACGGTCGTGGGCGCCGTGCCGGGAGCGATCCCGCCGCTGATGGGCTGGGCGGCCGCTCGGGGCACGCTCGACCGGACCGCCTGGGCACTCTTTGCGATCCTGTTCCTCTGGCAGCTCCCGCACTTCCTCGCGCTCTCCTGGATGTATCGCGAGGATTACGCGCGGGGCGGTTTCCCGATGCTTGCGGTTTCCGACGAGGACGGCTCCTCGACGGGCCGTCAGGCGCTGCTCTACGCCGCGGCCCTGCTGCCCGTCACGCTCGCCGCTGGGCTCTTCGCGAAGGCGGGGATGGTGTTTCTCTGCGGCGGCCTCGCCGCGGGGGTCGCGTTTCTGGCCTGCGCGGCCCTCTTCGCCCGCCGCCGCGAGGTCGCCTGGGCCCGCCGTCTCTTTCTGGCGTCCGTCCTGTATCTGCCCGCGGTGCTTTCTCTCATGGTGTTCGACCGATGAGCGCCCTCGACCGCTCCGCCGGCAACCGCCGCCTGCTGTGGCTGCTCGCGCTCTTCGCGGCGGCGCTCTTCGTCGGATCGATCCTGTTCATTCTGTCGCGGGCACAGCCATAGAGAGGGAAAGAGAATGTCGAACGAGATTTCGCACCGAGAGGAGTTGGCCGAGGACGAAGAGAGGCGCACGCACCAGCAGCCCAACTACATGACCATTTTCTGGTGGCTCTTCGGCCTCACGGTCGTCGAGGTCAGCTACTCGGCCTTCACGCACCCGCCCAAGCTCATTCTGATGACCGTGCTGGTCGGTCTCGCGGTCATCAAGGCCACGATGGTCGCCCTCTTCTTCATGCACCTGAAGTTCGAGCGCAAGAGCCTAGGCATCATCTTCGCCTCGACTCTCATCCTCGGAGTGATCCTCGTCTCGGTGGGAATCGCCGAGCAGGTCCTGCCGAGGCCATAGGAGATCCCGTGGACCATACCGCTGCCGCCACGTTTCCCGCCGGCCCCGTCCCTCCGCGCGCCCTCCACGGTGCGGCTCACGGCCACGGCGAGGAGCCCACGACCGGAATTCCCCACGACAAGATGGGGATGTGGGTGTTTCTCTGCTCGGAGGTGATGTTCTTCACCGGGTTGATCGGCTCCTACATCGTGCTGCGGTTCGGCTCGCCCAACTGGCCGCACCCGGGCAACACGCTCAACATCTGGCTGACCGCGGGCAACACCTTCCTGCTGATCTGCTCCTCGGTCACGATGGTTCAGGCCCTCGCCTCGATCCAGCGCGGCGATACGCGCAAGCTCAAGCTCTTCCTCTGCCTGACCCTCCTCTTCGGCGCGTCCTTCCTTTCGGTGCAGGTCATCGAGTACTGGAAGCTCTTGCACGAAGGGTTCAACCCGCACGTCTCGCTCTTCGGGTCCGTGTTCTTCACGACGACCGGCTTTCACGGATTCCACGTCTTCTGCGGCGTCGTTTGCATGGCGTTCGTAACCGGCAAGGCCTTCCTGGGCAAGTACACTCAGGCGAGCCACCAGGGGATCGAGACGATCGGGCTCTACTGGCACTTCGTGGACCTGGTGTGGATCGTGCTGTTCACGATCATTTATCTGTTCTAGCTCGGATTTCGTGGGGCGGGGCTCGTCCCCGCCCGCGGGCAGCCGCAAGGCCCCCACGATCACGTCGTTCATGTTGCCCTCTCTGAAATCCCTTCCGGCGCTAAACGCCGTCTTGAACACGACGAGCGCGGTGCTCATCGTCCTCGCCTACCGCGCCATCCGGCGGCTCGAGATCGAGCGTCACCGGGCCCTGATGCTCTCCGCGGCGACGACCTCGGCCCTCTTCCTCGTCTCCTACATCACCTACCACGCCCAGGTCGGCTCGGTGCGCTTCACCGCTCCCGGCATCCCGCGCGCGATCTACTTCGCCGTCCTGAGCTCCCATACGGTCCTGGCCGTCGTGACGCTGCCGCTCGTATTGCGGACACTCTACCTGGGCTTGAAGCGCCGAGACGACCGGCACCGGCGGATCGCGCGCTGGACGCTCCCGATCTGGCTCTACGTCTCGGTGACGGGCGTCGTCGTGTATCTCATGCTGTACCAGCTTTACCCGCCGGCCGCCGTTCGATAAGCTTGACCGTCATGGCGTCGCGAGCGAAGGTCCTGGCGGTCGTCCTGTTGGCGCTGGTCATCCTGCCGGCCGTACTGTCGGCCTGCCCGCTCTGCAAGGACGCGCTCGAGGACAGGACCACGGGGCTCACCAGCGATCTTGGCCGCGGCTTCTACTATTCGATCCTGCTGATGGTCTCGGCGCCGTTCTTGGTGCTGGGCGGCCTTTTCCTCCGGATCTACCGGATGCGGCGGCGTCAGCGGCTCGAAGGAGTCACCGAGACCGAGATTGCGCCGGCGCCGCGCCTGGTTCCCGACCCTCGGGGAGCCCGCTCCTGAGGCGGGCGGGCGCGCTCCTTCTCTTCGTAGCCTTTTCGGCCTCGGCCCTTCTCGCCGCCGGCGCACGGGCGGTCTCGCAGCTCGATCCCTCCCGAGAGCTCGACGAAGTCGCGGCCCAGGCCGCGAAGGAGACGGTCGCCGAGTTCGCCGACAAGGGCCTGACCGCGGACGGGATCTCGATCGCCCTGATCGATCTCACGGCGCCCGGGCCCAATCCGTCGTTCCCGGCCGGCGGGTTTCGGTCCGAGGTCGCCTACTATCCGTGCTCCGTCATCAAGATCTTCTTTCTCGCCTATTACGAGACCGAGAAGGAGGCCGGCCGCCTCACGGACACTCCGGAGATTCAGCGCGCCGTCAAAGACATGATCACCCTCTCCTACAACGACGCGACGGGCTTCGTGGTGGACTCGATCACCGGCACGACGTCGGGGCCGGAGCTTTCCGGCGCCGAGTGGGAGAAGTGGAAGGAGAGGCGCAACGTCGTGAACCGCTTCTTCGCCAAGCGCGGCGGATTCCCGACCTTGAACGCCAACCAGAAGACCTTCTGCGAGGACGCTTACGGGCGCGAGCAGGCATTTCGCGAGGACGGCAAGAACCGGAATCGGTTGGCGCCGGGCGAGGCCGCGAGGCTCTTCAAGGAGATCTTCCGCGGTGAGATCGTGGGAAAGGCGGGCACCGAGGAGATGACGATGCTCCTGTCCCGCGACATCACGGGGGAGCAGCCGCTCGTGGAGATGGAACCCGAGGACGCCCGCCTGGCGGGCGAACGGCTTCCGAAGGGGACGCGGATGTGGGCAAAGTCGGGAGACGCATACGACTTCCACCATCTCGTCGGCCGCGTCGTCCTTCCCAACGGCTCCGACTTCGTCATCGCGGTCTTCACGAAGGGC
>JBGPCK010000156.1:0-6418 GCA_041481715.1 Thermoanaerobaculia bacterium
ATCGTCATGCACTCGACGACGAAGTTCTTGAACGGCCATTCCGACTCGATCGGCGGCATCGCCGTGGCGAAGAAGCCCGAGCACGTCGAGTGGCTCTCCTTCGTCCAGAACAGCTCCGGCGCGATCCTCTCGCCCATGGACTCGTGGCTCGTACTGAGGGGCATCAAGACGCTCGTCGTCCGCATGGAGCGCCACGAATCCAACGGCCGCGCGGTGGCCGCCTGGCTCGCGAAGCAGAAGAAGCTCGTGAGGGTGAACTACCCGGGCCTGCCCGACCACCCGGACCACGAGCTCGCAAAACGGCAGATGAAGGGCTTCGGAGCGATGATTTCCTTCGACCTCGGTTCTTTCGAGAAGGCCGGGGCGTTTCTCGCGAAGTTGCGCCTCTGCTCCTTGGGCGAAAGCCTCGGCGGCGTCGAGACCCTCATCTCCCACCCCGCTTCGATGACGCACGGCTCGATCCCCGAATCGGAGCGCAACCGCCTCGGGGTCACGCCGGGCCTGGTGCGGATCTCGGTGGGCATCGAGGACGTCGAGGACCTGATCGCGGACCTCGAGCAGGCGCTCGAGGGAGTCTGACGGCGCGAGACGGCCGAGAAGTGACGGCCGTCGGGTGAGAAGAAGAAGACCCCTCCCGGCACTCCTCACCTGTCCACTGTCACTCTCCCTCGCCTTGGCCGCCTTCGCCGCGGCAGCGAGGGCCCAACCGGCGGATCTCACCTGGGCGCGACGGGCCGTTCTCGAGGGGGTCAATCGGGCCCGCGCTACGCGTGGCGCCGCCGCGCTCGAGCTCGACCCGATGTTGAACGCGGCGGCACAAGGGCGGGCCGTGCAGGTCGCGGCGTCGCCCGACCCGGCCGACGTCGAGGGCACGGGTGCGGACATCACGCGCCGTGTCCGGGACGCGGGCTACGAGCACCGACTCGTGGTGGAGATCGTGATGCGGGGCGACGCGCCGGCCGAGACGCGCCTCGAAGCGCTACACGAGTCCGACCCCGAGACCTTCGCCGACGCGATGGCCATGGAGTACCGGGACCTGGGAGTGGGGCTGGCGCGAGGCGAGGAAGGGCTCGTCTGCGTCCTGATCCTCGGCCTTTCCGCCATCGACGACTTCGCCGGGAGGACCGCCGTGATTTCGGATCGGGCGAAGCTGCGCGGACAAATGCTCGCGCGCGTCAACGGCGAGCGAAAAGCGCTCCATCTGGCGCCGCTGAGCGAGAACGCTCTCCTCGACAAAGCGGCGCAGGATCACGCCGAGGACATGATCCGGCGTTCGTACTACGGGCACGAGAGCCCCGAAGGGGCCACGGCGCTCGACCGCGCCCGCCGGCTCGGCTATGCCGCCGCCGCGGTCGGAGAGAACATCGCAGAGGGGCAGAACACGGTGGCCGAGGTCATGGACGCCTGGATGGCGAGCCGGGTGCATCGGGATCACATCGTGAGCCGCGCCCTGCGGGAGATCGGGATCGGGATGGCGTTCGGGAGAAACGGCCGGGGCTACGAGATCGTATGGGTGCAGGTCTTCGGGTCACCGAGCGCCGCCGACCCGGCGCCTCGGAGGCGAAGCGAGTCGTAAGCGCGGTCAGCGCACGAGCGCGAGCCCGTCGCCCGAGTCCGCCAGACTGATGTCCTGCGGCAGGTGCCTGCCTTCGAGCCAAACGATCGACTGCCGCTCGAGGTACCGCCGAAGCCGTTCGACGGCCCGCTCCAGGCCCGGCAAGGAGGAAATGTCCTCCGCCTCACCCCAGGCCGCGGCCGAAGGGGGAACGGGCGTCACGAGCGACCAGACGTAGAGCGGAACATGGAGGCGCGCGAGATAGCGCCGCACCGGCCCCGCCTGGTACAGACTCTCGTCGCGGTCGGAACTTCCCAGGACGAGCACGATCGCCCGGCGGGAGTAGCTCCCGCAGGCGCGAAGCCCGGCAACCGCCACCGCGTCGGCAAAGCGGCGCGGCGAGTCGCTGCTGCTTGGATAGTCGACCTGTGTCAGCGCGAACCGAAACGACGCCGCCTTGCCGGCGAACTCCCGTGAGGTCTCGAAGAGCTCGTTGGCCCTTCCCGCATCGACGATTCGCCGCGCCACCGGCCACACGATCTGCAGGCGGTCTTCGCCGTCGAGCGCGGTCCGGTCGACGGGAAATTCAATGAACCCGGGGAAGGACCGCCGCAGCGCGCGCTGCGCCTGCACGGATGAGAGATCCCTCACGACGACGACCTCCGCGGCGCCGTGCTCGACGGCGGCGACGGAGAGCACCTGCTCCTTCCGTCGAAACCGTCCGCGCAGAGCGTCGACTCCCGGTGGCCTGAGGCCGCTCACGAGGACCGGCACGGCCGTCAGCTCGCTGCGGGCGTCTCCAGCCGAACCGCCTCCGAGCACGACGTCACTGCGCGAGCGGACGCCGCTCGGATAGTCGAGCACCGCGGTCAGGACATGCGTCGCTTGAGGGTCGTAGGCGGGAAGCACCACACGCTTCTCGGCGACCGAAAGCGGCCGCCCGTCGAAGGTCACGGTCGTGCGGTTCGGCCGCACGCCCAGGATGCTCTCCCAGGAGAGGCGGGCCGCCACGGCCCGCCCGGTGCCGTCGCGCTCGAGCACGATCTCGACCTCCGCCGGCGGGCGCGGCAGGTTGATCCACTGCCGCGCGAGGCCGACCTCCTCCCCTCTTTCGTCGAAGGCGCGCGCGACGAGCTCGTGCGGCTCGAACTCGGCGCCGAAATCGACCTCCAGCGTCCACGGGTTGCCGGCCAGCCGGCCGACGGGACTGCCGTCGAGCTCGATCGCGACGGCGGCGACGGGCTTGGCGACGACGACGGTCACCGGGCGCACCCCGACCATCAGACCGAGAAAGAAGGAAGCGAAGGCAATCATGGGGCGTCGGTCCCTACGGCGCCCGTCGCGGGGCGGGCTAGCTCGCGGCGGCGCGGCGGGTGGTCGTCTTCTTGCGGATCGGCGTCTTTCTCTTCGCGTGCATCGTCGTCTTCGCGATCCAGGACGCGAAGGCGTCCGAGGATTCGTCCACGCGGTAGGCCAGGATCTCCGGCAGCTCATACGTGTTGATCTGCTGGATCGTCTGCCGCACGCCCGCGAACTCCTTGCCCGTCGTCTTGATGATCAGAAGAAACTCGCCGTCATCGCAGACGCGCCCCTTCCACCGGTAGATCGAGTGAACGTTCGGAATCAAGTTCACGCAGGCCGCCTGCCGGTTGCGCACCAGGGCATGGGCAATGTCCAAGGCCTGATCCTCGGTGCCCACCGAGGTCACGACGACGATCAGGTCCTGCGCGCGCATGCGGCCGCCATTCCAACCCTCGCGGGAGGATCTGTCAAGCCGCTCCCGCCTGGACAGGGGCGTTTGAGCGGCGGTACTCTGAACGCGGAGTCGGGGACGCTCGTGTGTCCCGGCGCAGGAGGAGTCCGATGAAGCCATACGTCCGATTGACCAAGCCGATGGTGCGCGAGGGTGGCCGCCTGCGGGAGGCCTCCTGGGACGAAGCCCTCGATCTGGCGGCCGAGGGCCTCTCCCGCGCGGTCCGCGAGCGAGGGCCGCAAACCTTCGGGATGTTCTCCTGCTCGAAGGCGACCAACGAGGTCAACTATCTGGCGCAGAAGTTCGCGCGCGCGGTCCTCGGCAGCAACAACATCGATAGCTGCAACCGTACCTGACACGCTCCCTCGGTCGTCGGTCTGACGACGGTATTCGGAGCGGGAGGCGGGACGAGCTCGTACCGCGAGGTCGAGGAGACGGAGCTCACGCTCCTCTGGGGCAGCAACGCGCGCGAGGCGCATCCCATCTACTTTCATCACGTCCTGCGAGGCGTGCGCAACGGCGCGCGCCTGATCGTGGTCGATCCGCGGCGGACCGTCTCCGCGCAGTGGGCCGACGTGTGGCTGGGGCTCGACGTCGGGTCGGACATTGCACTCGCCAATGCCATGGGTCGGGAAATCCTTCAGGCCGGGCTCGAGAACAAGGCTTTCATCGCGCACGCGACGAGCGGCTTCGCCGAGTACCGCGCCGGAGTCGAAAAGTACACGCTCGAATACGCACAGCGCGAGACGGGAGTTCCGGCCGCCGCGATCCGCGACGTCGCACACGCCTTCGCGAAGGCCGGGAGCGCGCAGCTGTGCTGGACGCTCGGCATCACGGAGCATCACAACGCGGTCGACAATGTCCTAGCACTCATCAACCTGGCTCTTCTGACCGGGCACGTCGGCCGGTGGGGCTCGGGTTTGTGTCCTCTGCGCGGGCAGAACAACGTCCAGGGCGGCGGCGACATGGGGGCGCTGCCCAACAAGCTGCCCGGCGGGCAGGACGTCGAGAACCCGGAGCTGCGGTCCAAATTCGAGCACGTCTGGGGCGCCGCGATCCCGCAGCGGCGCGGCTGGCACCTCTCGCAGATGTTCGAGGCGATGGAGCACGGCAAGCTTTCGGCGCTCTACGTGCTCGGCGAAAACCCGGCGCAGTCCGAGGCCGATCAGACTCGCGCGATGAAGCTGCTCGAGGGGCTCGACCTCATGATCGTTCAGGACATGTTCCTCACGCGCACGGCCGAGATGGCCCACGTCCTCTTTCCGGCGGCCGCCTCCTGGTGCGAGGACGAGGGCACCGTGACCTCGAGCGAGCGGCGCGTGCAGCGCGTGTGCAAGGCCCTGGAGCCTCCGGGGCAGGCGCGCTCGGACATCGTCATCCTCGCCGACCTCGCACGACGGCTGGGAACCGACTGGGGACGCCCGACCGCCGAAGACATCTGGAACGAACTGCGCGCGCTTTCCCCCTGGCATGGCGGCATGAGCTACCGCCGCCTCGAAGAGGCGCACGGGCTCCAGTGGCCCTGTCCCGACGAGTCGCATCCCGGAAGCCCCTTCCTGCACGGGCGGCTCTGGAAGGATCCGCTCGAGGGGCCACCGGCTCCATTTCATGCCGTCGAGCACGATCCGCCGGTGGACCGGCTGACGGAGGAGTTCCCGATCCGTTTGACGACCGGGCGGCGGCTCGACTCCTTCAACACGGGTGTTCAGACGGCCGGATACACCTCGCCGCTGCGGCTGCCCGAGACGCTCGACATCGCCCCGGAGGACGGGAAGCGCCTGCGGGTGGCCGACGGAGAAGTGGTGCGGGCGGTCTCGCGGCGAGGCGCGATCTCGGTGCCCGCGCGTTACGACGAGACGCTGCGGCCGGGGCTCGCCTTCATGACGCTCCACTTCCAGGACGACGTGGCGACGAACATCCTGACAATCGACGCGACTGACCCGAAGTCGGGTACCGCCGAGTTCAAGGCCTCGGCGATCCGGATCGAGAAGATGGCTGCGGCCGGACCGTGAGGCGCCGTTAAGCCTGATACCGCGCTTCGAGCTTTTCCAGCCGCGCACGAAGCGAAGTCACGTCGCCTTCGAGTGAGCGAATACGACGATCGAGCTCACCGAAGGAGAGCCGGATCATGGCCTTGATTTCGCCATGTTCCTCCGTCACCCGAGCTTCGAATCGGTCCAATCGCTCGTTGGTCCCGACTTGCGCCTCGGCGAGAATACGGATCTCGGACCGCAGACCTTCCGCAACGACGTTGAAGTGCCTCTTGATCTCTTCGGCGGTCTCGCGGTCCATCGGGATCTCTCGGGGAGCGGCAGCTTAGCACGGTGGCCGCGGCGTTCGGCTAGAGTTGCGTCGGTGGATCTCCATCTGATCCCGGGCGCCGAGGCAACGCTCGAAGAGCGAGAAGCCGTGGACTCGGTCCTGGGTCCGCCAACATCGGGATGGGAGGGCGGACCACGCCGGCCGGAGCTCGAAGGTCACATCTCCATCGGCGGCGACGCGATCCGCGCGCGGCGCCATCTTCTGCTGCCCGCTCTGTGGGCAGCGCAGTCGCGCGTCGGATGGATCTCGCCGGGCGCTCTCAACTACATCTGCCAGCGGCTCGCGGTCGCGCCGGCGGAGGCCTACGGGGTCGCGACGTTCTACGCGATGCTCTCTGTCGAGCCGCAGCCGAAGACGGTCGTGCACGTCTGCGACGACATCGCCTGCCGCTTGAGGGGCGGTGCGGATCTCCTGGAGACAGCTCGCCGGCGGCATGGCGAGAAGGCGTGCCGTCCCTCGCCCTGCCTCGGGCTCTGCGAGCGGGCCCCGGCGGTGCTATTCCAGTGCGCGGGAGAAGGTGCGAGGGACTTCGTCGTCGCGCCGGCCGACGCCGAGGCGATCGACAGTCTGGATTCCCTCTCCCCACGGGAGAGGGGTAGGGTGAGGGGCGGCTCCATCTCCGCCCCGCAGACTCAAGACTCTCGCCTCTCGGGCTTGCGTCTGCTCCACCGCGTCGGCCGTGTCGATCCGGAAAGCCTCGACGACTACCGCGCGAACGGCGGCTGCCTGGCGCTCCCCAGGGCTCTCGCGCTCGGACCGGAAGCCGTCGTCCGCGAGGCGCTCGAGTC